>JBIJDX010000135.1:0-8000 GCA_044343855.1 Flavobacteriales bacterium | reverse complement strand
GGGTGTCCAAGCCGCCAAGGTCGTAGGTCCGGGGCGTGAAGTCATGGAACAGGTCCTCCCTTGCGGGCGCGAAGAGCACATGGCATCCCGCCTCCCGAAGCAGGCCGGCATCCTGCTCCAGCTGGCGAGGATAGTTCTCCAGGTCCTTGGGATCGTTGAACTGAAGCGGGTTCACGAAGATGGAGCACACCACCAGGCCGGTTGTCTCCCTGGCCTTGCGGATCAGGTCCATGTGCCCGGCATGCAGCGCACCCATGGTTGGCACGAAACCCACGGTCGCGCCGGAGCGGCGGGCCTCTGCGGAGCGGTCGGCAACGAGGTGGGGACGGGAGATGAGTTCCATGATCGGCGGGATCTTCATGCAGGTCTCCCGGGGGCCAAACTACACGCTCCTGTTGAAGTTCCCCTTGAAAGTCTATATTTTTGTAGTCCTTTAACCGACCCCATCCATCCCATGAGCTTGAAGAACGCCAAGGTCCTGACCATCTCGCAGTCCATCCATCCCTTCCTGGATGGGCCAGAGGAGATGGCCAAGGCGGCCCGCCAGTTGCCCCAGGGCATCATGGAGTGCGGTAATGAGGTCCGTGTGTTCATGCCGAAGTTCGGCTGCATCAATGAGCGCCGGCACCAGTTGCATGAGGTCATCCGCCTCAGCGGCATGAACCTGATCATCAACGATACCGACCACGCCCTGCTCATCAAGGTGGCCAGCGTGCCCAACGCGCGCATGCAGGTGTACTTCATCGACAACGACGAGTTCTTCAAGCGTAAATCGGGCACCCACGATGCGGACGGTGTGTTCCACGCGGACAACGACGAGCGCGCGCTCTTCTTCGCCCGGGGGGTGCTGGAAACGGTCCGCAAGCTCGGATGGACGCCGGACATCATCCACTGTCACGGATGGATGAGCGCCTTCGTTCCGATGCTGGTGCGCAATCAATTCTCCGATGACCCGCACTTCGAGGGCGCCAAGCTCGTATTGAGCATTTACGATGACAAGAGCGAGCCGATGGACAAGGACCTGTCCAGGAAACTCGCCTCTGAAGGCCTTGGCAAGGACCAATTGAAGATGCTGGCCAAACCGAGCACCGACGAGTTGTACAAGTTCGCCATGAGCATGTCCGACGGCGTGGTGAAGGCCAGTCCCAAACTGAGCAAGGGCTTGGAAACAGCCATCAGGTCATATGACCGCCCCGTGCTGAGCCATCCCGCCGAAGCGGACTTCGTGAAGTCCCACGCCGAGTTCTATCACACCGTGCTCGAGGAGGCCCTCGTTTGATCGTGACCCGCTCGCACGGATCGTTCTGCCGGGCCCGGTTCCGCAGCTGGGG
The DNA here is from genome assembly GCA_044343855.1 of Flavobacteriales bacterium. Taxonomy (GTDB): domain Bacteria; phylum Bacteroidota; class Bacteroidia; order Flavobacteriales_F; family PHOS-HE28; genus PHOS-HE28. The sequence continues at coordinate 6,669 of JBIJDX010000135.1, read as the reverse complement.
TGCGCCTGCGTTGCTTGCAGCGGCCCTGGTGGCCTGCGGGAAACCCGAGAAGGACCTCGGTCTTGACCTCCTGCCGGCGGAGCCGCTGGGAACAGTTACCGAGGTGTACCCGGTACGTGCCTACTCCAGGCCCGATACCGCACTCCGAACCAGTGGACTGTCACGCCAGCTGGTGGGCTCCTACCTCGATCCGCAGTTCGGATCGGTGCGCGTGGGTTCGGTATTCCAGCTTGGGCTGTCGGTGAACAACATCGGCGCCGGCCAGGACAACAGCGGACTGGTGGCCGACAGTATTGTACTGGCACTGCCCTTCGACCTCTCAACCCCCCCCTATGGAGGCCTCGATCCCCAGGTCTTCCAGGTATTCGAGTTGGAGGAGGCGCTGTCCGTGGATTCGCTCTACTACAACGATCGCATTCCCGCTCACGATCCGGGTGGCGACCTCGTTGCCGAGCGAGGCGGTCGCATTCGTCCGGACCTCGCACAACGCCCCGTGGTGCTTGGTGACACCTTGGTCCCCCAGCTCCGCATCCGGCTGGACCCCGCCCTCGCGGACAGGTTCGTGGCAGCGTTCGGGCAACCCGCCTTCCTGGACAACGTGGCGTTCCAGGAGTTCTTCAAGGGCATCTACCTCTCCGTGGATAACGGTGTACAGCTTCCGTTCGAGCAGGGCATCCTGCCACTGAACCTGCTTTCCACAGCGGCCAAGGTCACCCTCTATTACCGCAACACCCTGCTTGATCCATCCGCAACACGCGCACTCGACTTCCCGGTGGGGCAGAACAGTGTGCGTTACACGGTGGTGGAGCACGACCGTTCGCAGGTCCTGGAGCCCGGACTGTCCGAAGCCCTTGCCGACACCACGGCACCTGCAGTGCGCACCCATGTGCAGGCCTTGGGCGGCCTTCGCACGGGCCTGCGTTTCCCCGGTCTTGGTCCGGCGGCGTATCCGGGCAGGGTCTTGGCGCGTGCGGTGCTCGTGGCGCCGATCGAGGGCACCTTCAATCCCGATCTCTTTCCCCCAACACAGCTGTTCGTCTTCCGCCGGAAAACCACCGGAGGCGACCTCTTCCTGCCCGATCAATTGCAGGGGACCGGCTCCATTGACGGGCAGTACAACAGTGCCGACCGATGCTACAGGTTCAACATCACCCGCTATGTGCAGGGGTTGCTGAACGGCAGCATGGAGGAGAGGGTGCTCGAACTGGTGCCCGGAAGCAACGGCATTTCCGCGGCGCGGGCGGTGCTGGCCGGACCTGCCCATCCCGACGGTGGGATGCGGCTGGAACTTACATTTACCACATTCTGACCACCGATGTGCGGCATCGTAGCATACCTCGGCGACAAGGACGCCTATCCCATCCTGATCAATGGCCTGCGTCGGCTGGAGTACCGTGGGTATGACAGCGCAGGTGTGGCACTGCTCGAGAACGGTGACCTGCGGATCATCAAGTGCAAGGGCAAGGTGGCAGACCTGGAGCGCCATGCGATGGGGTCCGACCTGGGCGGCTCCGTCGGCATCGGTCACACGCGGTGGGCCACGCACGGACCGCCCAATGACATCAATGCGCATCCCCATCGTGGCAACGGTCCGGACCTGGCGCTCATCCACAACGGCATCATCGAGAACTATGCCTCCATCAAGGAGGAGCTCAGCCACCGGGGACACACGTTCGAGAGCGACACGGATACCGAGGTGCTCATCCACCTGATCGAGGACGTGCAGCGCTCCGGCGACCTCGAGCTTGCCGAGGCGGTCCGCCTTGCGTTGGACAGCGTGGTGGGCGCGTACGCCATCGTGGTCATCGACCGCAAGCAGCCGCACATCATGGTGGCGGCCCGCAAGAGCTCCCCGCTTGTCATCGGTATCGGGGAGGGTGGTGAATACTTCGTGGCCAGCGATGCCACACCCATCATCGAGCACACGAAGAACGTGGTGTACCTCGAGGATGGGGAGATCGCGTTGATCGACCGTTACGACGGCCTGAAGATCAAGAACATCCGGAATCAGGAGAAGACCCCGTTCATCCATGAACTGGAGATGCATCTGGAAGCCCTCGAGAAGGGGGGGTATGACCACTTCATGCTGAAGGAGATCCATGAGCAGCCGCGCAGCATCCGCGACTGCCTCCGCGGTCGCCTGAACCTGGCGCTGGGCGAGGTCACCCTTGGCGGCATCAAGGACTACGAGCAGAAGTTCATCCAGGCCAGGCGCGTGCTTATCGTTGGCTGTGGCACGAGCTGGCACGCCGGCCTGGTGGGGGAGTACCTGTTCGAGGACCTGGCCCGGATACCGGTTGAGGTGGAATATGCGAGCGAGTTCCGCTACCGCAATCCCATTGTGAACGAGGATGACATCGTGGTGGCCATCAGCCAGAGCGGGGAGACGGCCGATACACTGGCCGCGATCGAGCTTGCAAAGGCCCGTGGCGCCACCATCATCGGCATCTGCAACGTGGTTGGCAGCAGCATCGCCCGTGTCACCCATGCCGGCTCCTACACGCACGCCGGCCCGGAGATCGGGGTGGCCAGCACCAAGGCCTTCACCGCCCAGGTCACCGTGCTCACGCTCATGGCCCTCATGATCGGCCACAAGCGGGGCACCATCAGCGGCAGCAACTTCCACCGCCTGCTCAATGAGCTGGACACCATCCCGGACAAGGTGAAGCGGGTGCTGGAGAAGGAGGAGCACATCAAGCGCATCGCGGCCATCTACCAGGATGCCCCCAATGCGCTCTACCTGGGCCGCGGGTACAGCTTTCCGGTGGCCCTTGAAGGGGCCCTCAAGCTGAAGGAGATCAGCTACATCCACGCCGAGGGCTATCCCGCCGCCGAGATGAAGCATGGTCCGATCGCGCTGATCGACGAGGCCATGCCGGTGTTCGTGGTGGCCACCAAGGGGGCCAGTTATGAGAAGGTGGTCAGCAACATCCAGGAGGTGAAGGCCCGCAAGGGTCGCATCATCGCCATTGTCACCGAAGGGGATGTGGTGGTGAAGGGCATGGCGGATCACGTCATTGAGATCCCCGACACGGCCGACCCGCTCGTACCCCTGCTGAGCGTGGTGCCGCTCCAGCTCATCAGCTACCACATCGCCGTGATGCGTGGCTGCAACGTGGATCAGCCGCGCAACCTGGCCAAGAGCGTCACGGTGGAATGACCGTGCCTGTGGCGTGGGGTCATCGCCACATGAACACCCTGTCGTTGTTACGGAACCTGTCCTGGTCGCGGGCGAAGAGGAGGTGCCCCAGATCGATGAGCGGCAGTATCCCGAAGCCCCCGAACGTGGCTCCATAGATGGCGACCACCTTGGGGCTTGTGCCCAGGTGCAACCGGTGTGCCCCGAATGGACCCAACAGCACGGCCAGCACTGCCGCTGTGCCCCGCGGGTCGCGCCCATCCACCGTGGGTGGCGGCTGTTCCGGGAATTCAAGCAACAGCGCCACCTCCCCGCGGATCGGCTGGTAGGGGCCGCTCGCAAGGGCGCTCAGGTGCAGGGCCAGCAGGCAGGCCACCGAACATGAACGGGCGCCGCGGCCCCGGCCCGCAGCACCCGTCCGATGCATCGCTCCCATCACCTGCCCGCGGCGTACCGGCGGTCCACTTCAGCCCAGTTCACCACGTTCCAGAACGCGCTGATATAGTCGGGGCGGCGGTTCTGGTAGTGCAGGTAGTAGGCGTGCTCCCACACGTCCATGCCAAGGATGGGGGTTCCTCCGCAGCCCACGCCGGGCATCAGCGGGTTGTCCTGGTTGGGGGTTGAGCATACCTCCAACCTGCCGCCCGCATGCACGCACAGCCAGGCCCAGCCGCTGCCGAAGCGGGTGGCTCCGGCGGTGGAGAACTTCTCCTTGAAGGCATCGAAGGACCCGAAGTCCCGCACGATGGCGGTTGCCAGCTCGCCGCCGGGCATCCCCCCAGCGTTCGGTGCCATCACGGTCCAGAACAGGGTGTGGTTGTAGTGTCCGCCACCATTGTTGCGAACGGCCATGTTGGTCATGTCAAGCTCCCTCATCAGAACTTCGAGCGGCTTGTCGGCATCGGCCGTTCCTTCCAGCGCCTTGTTCAGGTTGGTCACGTAGGCCTGGTGGTGCTTGCCGTGGTGGATCTGCATGGTAGCTGTGTCGATGTGCGGTTCAAGCGCATCGTGGGCATAGGGGAGGGGGGGGAGTGCGTGGGCCATGGTGGTGGTGTCTGTCGGTTGGATGAGTGCCTTCATGGGCGGGTACAAAGATACTGCCGACAAAAAGTCGGCATCAGTTGGAAATGAGCGGAACACGTTTACCTTTGCCGCCACTTTCACCAAAACCAATAAATCCCGTGAACAAGAAGATCGCCCTCGTTGCCGCCCTCGCCGCCTTCGTTGTGGCCTGCGGTCCTTCCCAGGCTGAGCTCGACGCAAAGGCCAAGGCCGTTGCCGACAGCACCGCTGCTGCTGACAGCGCCGCTGCTGCCGCTGCTGCCGCTGCTGCTGAAGCTGAGGCTGCCGCCGCTGCTGCTGCCGCCGCCGCTGCTGCTACGGACTCTGCTGCCGCTGCTGCTCCCGCCACCAAGTAAGTTGTTCTGAAACACGGATAACATGCTTAAGTCGATCGCCCTCGCAGCCACCATGGCCGCCTTCCTCGTTGCATGCAGCAGCGAGCAGGCAGGGAACATGGAGGAGAATGCCACTGAGACCATGGAGAACGTCGCCGCCGAAGCCGAGGCTGTGGAAGGTGCCGTTGAGAACGCCGCCGTCGAAGTGGAAGCATCCACGGAGCAGGCGGTTGAGGAAGTGAAGGAAGAGGCCGCTCATTAAGGACGCGGCATTAGCACAGGAATGGGGGCTCTCGGGCCCCCATTCTGCGTTACTGCCCCGGGGCAACAAGGATGCGGGCAGTGGGGGCGACCGGAAGTTGCGTACCAATTCCGCAACGCGCCGGTGAGCCCGCCGGTCAGCGTTCCGCCTGGTGGGTCTCGAGGGCGCGGACAGCCCGTTGGTAGATGCTGTCAGTTTCCAGCATGATCCGGTAGAATCCCCCATTCCCCCAGATATTGCGTGCAATTCCTGCCTTCAGGCGCAGGCCTATCTGACGCGCGCTGCGCCGGGCGTCACTGGGGTCCACGTTGATGCCTTCCCTCTCAGCGAGGCGCTGCAGGTCAAGCAGTTGTGAGTGGCTCACCTGATAGCGCAGGGCGAATGCATCCGCCGATCCCATGGCTTGCAGCCGCTCGCGTTCCTTGTCGGCCACATCGAAGGCGAATTCGTTGAGGACACCGCTGAAGAACAGCTCGGTGAGGTAGTTGGAGCCCTCGGCCGTATCGGCGGCCACGAAGATGTCCGGCATCACACCCCCACCGCCATAGACCGACCGGCCTTTCAGGGTGGTGAACACCTGGCTGCTGTCCACGCGCACGCTGTCCTGCGAGAGGAACTCCCCGTGCATCATGCGCTCCTCGAGGTCCTCGGCGTAGTCGATGCCTTCGCCATAGGGTCGTTGGATGGAACGTCCGCTGGGCGTGTAGTAGCGTGCGGTGGTAAGGCGGATGGCACTGGCATCCGGCAGGTCCATATGCTCCTGTACAAGTCCCTTGCCGAACGTTCTTCGTCCCACCAGGACCCCCCGGTCGTTGTCCTGGATGGCACCTGCGATGATCTCGCTGGCACTTGCGGAACCTTCATCGATGAGCACCGCCAGGGGCATGTCCTCGTAAGCGCCACTTCCGGTCGCGGTGACATCCTGCCGGGGTGAATTGCGTCCCTGTGTGTAAACGATGGTGCGTGCACTTGGCAGGAACTCGTCCGCCAGTTCGATCGCCGCGGAGAGGAACCCCCCCCCGTTGCCACGCAGGTCGAGCACGAGGGTCCGCATGCCCTGGGCGCGCAGTTTGTCAGCCGCATCAAGGAATTCCGAGTGGGTGTTCTTGGCAAAGCGGACCAGTTTTATGTAGCCGATGCCATTGGGTCCCAACTGGGCCGTGGCAACGCTGTTGATGGGCACCTTCCCACGGGTGATGGAGACCTTGAACGGCGCATTCCCGCTCCTGCGGAGGAGTGTGACATCCACCTTGCTGCCGCGCGGACCGCGCAGGCTGTTGAGCACATCCTCGTTGCGGATGCCCGGGCCGGTGAGCTTCAGGCTGTCCGCCATCAGTATGCGGTCGCCTGCGCGTATCCCAAGGGCCTCGCTGGGGCCGCCCTCCACCGGGGTGATCACCACCACGGTATCGCGTTGTATGGCGAACTCCACGCCGATGCCATCGAAGCTGCCTTCGAGCGGCTCCTGGGTGGCGCGCAGCTCCTCGGCGCTGATGTAATAACTGTGCGGGTCGAGGCGCTGGAGCAGGTCCTGGAGCACCTCATCCACCAGTGCCTGCTTCTCCACACTGTCCACATACTGGCGGTCGATCAGCTCAAGCACTTCGCCGATCTTGGTGGCTGCGGAAGGCTGGCGTAGCATGAAAATGGGTGTCACGGCAGTACCACCGCCCATGTCGCGCCCGATGAACAGCCCGGCCACCAGGGCAAGGGACAGTCCAAGGGGGTACAGTGCGGATACGGTGCTGCGGCCTGCCATGGTTCAGGGGAGCTCCAATTTACGCACCATCAACCCACCGTTCTCCAGCAGTTGCAGCCCATCGGTATCCTTGTAGGCGTCCAGGTAGACGAGTCGTTGAATTCCCGCCTGG
>JBIJDX010000134.1:0-8069 GCA_044343855.1 Flavobacteriales bacterium | reverse complement strand
GTGGACTTCCTCGTGCCGGGGCGCAACGGCGCGTTGACCCTGATCGAGTGCAAGGCCACACGATCACCCTTCCCCGCGATGGCCTCCAGCCTGCTGAAATTGAAGGATGACCTGATCACAAAGCGACCCACACGCACCAAGATCGAAGCCGTTCTGCTTCACCGCAAGTCGACCCGAAGCACCACGCGGGCACTGCTTCCAGGCACACAGGCCATGGACATCGAGCACTGGCTGAAGACCCTGAAGTGATCTGGATTGTTTTTGAGTTTTCTAAAGTTGCACTTTAGATTTCTCATAATGAGGAAGTGATTATACCAGTGGGAACGGAGTCCGCATGAGCGGGCATAGCGGAAGCCGACCGCAGGCGAGGCGCAGGTGCCACCCGAAGGAGGAGGTACTTGCAGACTGGAAGTCCTGCGTCTGCCGGGAAGCCGTCGCAGCACCGGCGGATCGTATAAGCCATCTCAAAATGATCCTTCGGGCTGTTCCGGGGCCTTTATCGGGCATCCGTCGTTGTTCAACCCTTACAGTTCGTCCAGCTATGCGCGGATCTCACGGCTAGGCTGCCCGAAAAAATCCCCTGTCTCGCTCCCGAGACCTCGGAAAAAACTGTTCTGAGACGGCTTCCGGATCGCTAAACGCCTTGCGGCGCGCAACCCCACCTGTGCGAATTCCCCAGCGCGGAAGGCCGGGACATGCACTCCCCCACCTTCTTCACCTCCTTTCAGACTATTTTACTGTCCGCCGATCGACACTTTTTTCGTCATTCGCATCAGCGAACAGATGTTGCTAAACACCCACAGCTGGTTCAGCCTCAACCACGGCGTGCTCTCGCCCGAGCAGGTGCTGCAGGAGGCGCACGCCCTGGGCTTGCAGCAGGTGGCGCTGACGGACATCAACTGCACGGCGGGCTGGAGTGACTTCTTCCGGCTGGCAGCGCAGTACAAGGTGAGGCCGCTGGCGGGGATCGAGTTCAAGGTGGATACGCGCACCCTGTACATCGGCATCGCGCGCAACAACACCGGGGTGCATCAATTGGCCTCGCTGCTGACGGACCTCCTGCTCGATGGCGATGCGCTTCCGGAACGCGCACCCGACCTGCCCGACACCTTCATCATCTTCCCGTATGGCGCGCCGAACATCCCGGCTCAGTTGCGCCCCAACGAATTCGTCGGTGTACGGCCCGGTGACGTGAACCGCCTGCGCTTCTCGCCGTGGATGAAGCGCAAGGACCGCCTGGTGGCGCTGGCCCCGGCCACCTTCCGCAGCGATCCCGTCCTGGCCAAGCGCGACTTCAACGTACACCGGCTGAAGCGCGCGGTGGACACCAACACGTTGCTCAGCACCACTCCGCCATCGCATGTCGCAGTACCTGAACAGCGCTTCCTGAGCGAGGAGCAGCTCTGTACCGCCTTCGCCGCCGTGCCCGAGCTGGTGTGGAACACACGCCGCCTGATGGAGCAGTGCGAGGTTCACCTCGCGCATGGCAAGAGCAAGAACCGGAGGACGTGGAGCAATGACGCGAGCGCAGACCTGGAGCTGTTGCGCCGCGAGACACAAGTAGGGATCACACAGCGTTTCGGGACACCATCGCAACAGGTGCTGGACCGCGTGGAACGCGAACTGACGGTGATCGCGCAGAAGGATTTCGTGAGCTACTTCCTGATCAACTGGGACCTGGTGCGCTTCGCGAAGCACAAGGGCTTCTTCCACGTGGGGCGCGGCAGCGGAGCCAACAGCCTGGTTGCCTATTGCCTGGGCATCACCGATGTGGACCCGATCGAGCTGGATCTCTACTTCGAGCGTTTCATCAACCCCAGCCGCAGCAGCCCGCCCGACTTCGACCTCGACTTCAGCTGGAAGGACCGCGACCACGTGACGCAGTACCTCTTCGACACGTATGGTGATCAGCGGCGGGTCGCCTTGCTGGCCACCTACAGCACCTACCAGTACCGCGCCGTGATCCGCGAACTGGGCAAGGTGTTCGGGTTGCCGCCGCACGAGATGGACGCGCTGGCCGAGGGCGATACGGGGCGTTCGGTGTGGATCGGGCGGCATGCGAACGCCGGCCCCGGGAAGCGTACGGCCACGCTCTCTGACAACGACCGCATCGCGCGCACCATCCTCCGGTATGCCGAACACTTCCATGAGCATCCGCACCACCTGAGCATCCACGTGGGCGGCGTGCTGATCAGCGAGAAGCCCCTCACCCACTACACCGCGCTGCACCTGCCGCCGAAGGGCTTCGCCACCACGCAGTTCAGCATGCTGGAGGCCGAGGACCTGGGGCTGTACAAGTTCGATATCCTGAGCCAGCGCGGGCTGGGGCATATACGGGATGCGGTGGAACAAGTGAATGAAAAATGTAGAATGAAGAATGTAGAATGTCCAACAGTCCATGGTGAACCTTCCGATCAGGGTATTTTACATTCCACATGCTCCATTCATCGTTCTACATTCCGCGAAGCAGTGGATATCCACGCCATCGAACGCTTCAAGCACGACCCCAGGATCAACGAACTGCTGCGCACGGGCGACACCATCGGCTGTTTCTATGTGGAGAGCCCGGCCATGCGCATGCTGTTGAAGAAGCTTGGCGTACAGGACTACCCCACGCTGGTGGCGGCCAGCAGCATCATCCGGCCGGGCGTGTCCCAAAGCGGCATGATGCGCGAATACATCCTGCGCCACCGCGACCCCGAACGGCGCAAGCAAGCGCATCCGGCCATGTACAAGATCATGCCCGATACCTACGGCGTGATGGTCTATCAGGAGGACGTGATCAAGGTGGCGCATCTGTATGCGGGGCTCACGCTGGCCGAGGCCGACATCCTGCGGCGCGGCATGAGCGGAAAGTACCGCAGCCGGCAGGAGTTCCAGCGCGTGCAGGAGCGCTTCTTCAGCAACTGCAAGGCGAAGGGCTATCCGGCACACGAAAGTGCCGAGATCTGGCGGCAGATCGAAAGCTTCGCCGGCTACAGCTTCGCGAAAGGCCACAGCGCCAGCTACGCCGTGGAGAGCTACCAGAGCCTCTACCTGAAGGCCTACCACCCGCTGGAGTTCATGGTGGCCGTGGCGAACAACTTCGGCGGCTTCTACCACACGGAATTCTACCTGCACGAGGCGAAGCGCGCGGGCGCGGTGGTGGAGGCGCCGTGCGTGAACCGGAGCGGGGAATTGTGCACGTTGGTGCGATCAGAGGATCAGATGATCAGACGATCAGATGATGAGAGTGCGGAGGGCGAATGGGAGCTGGTGAATGGCGAATGGGAAAATGCCTCCGCCATGGCAATGGCCTCGGCTCCATTCACCAATGACCAGTCGCCATTCACTTCTACTTCCCACTCTCGCATCCTCTCATCCGTGCACCACCAGCACCATTCTCTCCACTCTCAGCACCCTCACCATTCTGCCCGCATCTTCCTCGGTCTCCGCAACATCAAGTCCCTCGAAGCCATCACCGCCGAACGCATCCTTGCCGAACGCCGCCACAACGGCCCCTTCGCAGACCTGCCCGACCTGCTGAAACGCGTGACCATCGCACCCGAACAGGCCCGCATCCTCATCCGCGTGGGTGCGCTCCGCTTCACCGGAAAAAGCAAACCACAACTGCTGTGGGACCTCACGCTGCTGCATCCCGGAACCAAGCCGGAGCATATACCCGACCTCTTCATCACCAAGCCACCGGTCACCAAGTTGCCCACCCTGGAGCACTTCGACCTGAGCGATGCCTACGATGAACTCGAACTGCTGGGCTTCCCGCTGTGCGACCCGTTCCTCTTAGTGGAAAATGCGAGTGAGAATGGGGAGAAAAGTGAGAAGGGTGAGGAAGTGGGGACAACCTTGCAGCCACGCATCTTCTCACCACTTTCTCCACCTTCACCACTCTCACCACCAAGCATTTCCGCCAGCGACATGCCCCGCCACATCGGCAAGCGTGTTTCCATGCTCGGCTACGTGGTGCACGTGAAACCCACGAAGACCGGCACCGGCGAACGCATGAGCTTCGGCAGCTTCATCGATCGTGCAGGCGACTTTTGGGACAGCACCCAGTTCCCCAGCGTGGAGGCGAAGTACCCGTTCCGGGGGCGGGGGGTGTACCGACTTACCGGAAAGGTGGAGCAGGAGTTCGGGCACTGCTCGCTGAGCGTGGAGCATGTGGAGAAGCTGCCCTGGAAGCCCGACCCCCGGTACGGAACAAAATAGCGGCCCGCTCAGCGCAAGCGGGCGACAAGCCATCCTGAAGGGTGCACCATCAGCGTGTCCAGGCCTTGCGCTTGTGCCTGGTCCCAGTTCCTTCCAGGTGCAAGGCCCTGCCATTGCGTTTCCATGTCACCGGGGCGTACGACCAGTAATGCACCCTCCGGCATTCGCCCCAATTCTCCGTACCACAGATCGGTGATCGCCTTGCCTGGGCAATGGTTGAAGAAGGCTGCACCCATGCCGTGCGTGTAGACCCGCGACGCACCTGACGTGTTCACCACGGCAGCCAATTCCCGCTCCACCTGTGCCTGCTGCATGAACGGCCTCAACGCCCGACCTGCCAGCACGAATTGTGAGGCCAGCAACGGCACCAACCATATCCAGCGGGATACACGCCTGCGCTCCATCCAATGCTCCAAACGCACGTAAGCCGGAAACAAAAGCACCACCACGAACGGCAAGGCCAATAGCAATACGCGATCGTTCTGGAAGGGCAGACAAGCAATAAAACCGAGGTACGTTAACAATGAAGCCCACATCAACTGCGTCAACGGATGTCGTGGCTCCTCCATGCGCATGAACATGATCAACAGCGCACCAAGCAGCAAGAAGCCCGGATGAACGAAGATCTTCAGCACATGGATGAAATTGGGGAGCAGGTACCTCAGTTCGCCATCATCCGAACGATGCACCCGCGATAGTACGTTCAACGGCGACCAGTCGGCCAGCGGCACCCATAGCTGACCACCCGGCATATCGACCATACCAGCTGCAAGGAACACCACGATACCGGCCACCAACAAAAGACCGGACCACCTTAAGCGCAGCATGCGGCCCCTTGGCGGACCAGCCACCAGCGCCAAGCAGAAGACGAACAGAACCGGCGCCACGGCCATCCGAACCCACAGCGCCCAAGCACCGAACAGCATGCACCCCAGCGCAGCAGGGACCCGCCCATTGCGCAGCCAGTAAAGCAACATCCAGAGTGAACACAGCAATAGCGCCATGGCGGTCACATCGCTCATCACCGTGGCGCTGTACCGCAGCAGGAACGGGCTCGTTGCAAGCGTGACCAGCAGGTACCGATCGACCGGTGCCCTTAAGGAGGAACCGTGCAGTTGTATGATGATCGTCCGCACCACCATTACCAACACAACGAACGCGGCCAGCGACACCACGCGCAGTCCTGCCAACGCGCCCATGCCGCTCATTCCGATCAGGGCACCCAGGAAAGGATAGCCATGCGGATGCTCAGCCATCCGGGGCTGTGCACCACCCAACCACCAGTCCATCCACGCCCGCGCAAGACGCCAATGATCATGCCCATCCTGACCGTTCACACCGTCATAGTCACCGAGCCAGGCGAACAGCAACAGGCCTCCACAGAGCCCTAGCAGCACGCCCAATGCCAGAAAGGTCCGTTGTGCGATCATTGTCCGCAGCCAAGGTATGCCCGGCGGGAACGTTACTTTCATAGCCGTGTTCAACCATCCAGGCAACATTCATTCCGCTCCCCAGGTCTACACATGAACGACCTCATGGACAGCACCACCACGGTGAACACAGAGGAATGCATGCGCGTCCGAGCAGGGTTGCTCCGCACACTTGCCTACTTCGACGTGTTCAACCATCCCCTCGATCTTTCCGAGGTGATGCGCTACGCCGATATGCCGCTCAGTGACGAAGAGGTGGTCATCAAGCTGCTTCAGGAACTCACCGCGCAGGACATCATCGAGCATCATGAAGGCTACTGGACCTTCCGTGACGCCGTGGCCCGCGTGCATCGTCGTGAGCTCTCAGCCAAGCGCGCCCATACCCGTTTCCCGCAGGCGGAACGCATGGCCCGACGCATTGCCAGCTTCCCCTTCGTGCGGGCCGTATTCATCAGCGGCAGCCTCAGTAAGGGCTGCATGGCCCCGGATGGCGACATCGACTACTTCATCATCACCCGGCCCGGGCGACTTTGGGTGGCCCGTACACTCCTCATTCTCTACAAGAAGCTCTTCCTGCTGAACAGTCGACGCGATCTCTGCGTGAACTACTTCGTGGATACCGAGCACCTCACGGTCACCGACCACGATCGCTACACGGCGCTGGAAGTGGTGACGCTCATCCCCCTTTACGGCAATGGCACCACCGAAGCGTTCTTTGAGCGCAACGCGTGGGCGTTTGCACAATATCCCGCAGCACATTTACCGCACAGCAGGGAGGTGCAGGTCCAACTTCCCCGACTCAAGGGACTTCTCGAACGCCTCTTGAACGGCCGTGGTGGTGAACTGCTGGATGCGTGGGCCATGCAATTGACCTGGCGCTTCTGGCGCTGGAAATTCGACCATCTCGACCCCAAGACCTTCGACCAGGCGCTGCGCACACGCTCCCATATCAGCAAACACCATCCACGCGACTTCCGCCATCTGGTGTTGGATGGGTTTGAACTGCGGATGCGCGGCCTGGAAAAGAAATTGGGCATACCGCTCCGCTGAACATGGCTCGTACGCTCGTAACGCACAGTTACTTCTACCGCCTCGACCCCAAGCAGTGGAAGGATGCGCGCCCGTACCCCCCGCTCGGCACCATCCAACTCGCAGCGCTGCTCCGGCAACGGGGGCATGATGTCCACGTGTTCGACCCGGGCTTGAGCACTGGACCGGAAACGCTGGCACCCGTGCTGACCGCGCAGCGCCCGGAGGTGCTCATCATCCAGGAGGACGGCTTCAACTACCTCACGAAGATGTGCCTCAGTGTGATGCGCGAGGCTGCGCTCAGCATGATCGCACAGGGCATTTCGGCAGGCTGCCGTGTACTGGTCAACAGTTCGGATGCCACCGATCATCCCGAGCCCTACCTGAAGGCCGGGGCTACCGCCGTTATCCTGGGCGAAAGCGAGGATGCGATGGCGGAAGTGCTTGCATACTGGGACATGGACCAGCCTTGGCAACAACTGGCGAACGTGGCCTACCTCGAAGGTGACCAGCTGATCACGAGACCGAAGCGACCCGTGCTTCGAGCACTGGACCAACTACCCCCGCCCGCCTGGGACCTCATCGATACCGCTCCATACAGAAAGCGCTGGATGGGGTCACAAGGCTTCTTCAGTCTGAACATGGCGACCACGCGCGGTTGCCCCTTCAAATGCAATTGGTGCGCGAAACCCATTTACGGCAACCGGTACAACAGCCGTTCCCCTGAACATGTGGTGGATGAGATCGGGATGATCCAGCGCCTTCACCAACCTGACCACCTCTGGTTCGCAGATGACATCTTCGGCCTGAAGCCGGGCTGGGTGCAGCGCTTCGCGGACGTGCTTGAAGAACGCGGCATGCGTGTCCGCTACAAGATCCAAAGCCGGGTGGACCTGCTCCTGGAGAGCGACACCATCGATGCCTTGGTGCGCTCCGGGTTGGAAGAAGTGTGGGTCGGTGCTGAAAGCGGCAGTCAGCACATCCTCGATGCCATGGACAAGGGCACCCGGGTGGAACAGATCGCGGCCGCCACGCGCCTCTTGAAACAGAAGGGTGTACGCGTGGGCTTCTTCCTCCAGTTCGGTTATCCCGGGGAGACCGATGCGGATGTCGAACGCACGATCCGCATGGTGGAGGATCTGATGCCCGATGACATCGGAGTTTCCATTTCCTACCCCCTGCCGGGTACTCCTTTCCACGAGCGCGTGAAAGGGGAGCTGGGTACCAAGGCCAACTGGACCGACAGCGATGACCTCGCCATGATGTTCCGGAGCCGGCATCGTCCCGATCATTACAAGCGCCTGCATCGGTATGTACACAAACGGTACCGCCGCAAACAGGCGTTGATGCACCTGACCGGCCGGGTGCCGCGTGATCCCTTGCGCGCACTCTCAGCCCTGTACT
>JBIJDX010000133.1:0-8179 GCA_044343855.1 Flavobacteriales bacterium | reverse complement strand
GCGGGGTCGCACCTGGTGCACCGGAGCGGCACCATCCTGCACGTTGAGCCACTTCCTCCGGAGGCCCGTGGTGCGCGCATCCAAGGCCTTGCGGCCATCGGGGGGCGCATCTTCGTGGGCACCGATGGCGGCGGCTGTTTTGTGCGCGACAGTGCCGGCATCAGGCCCATGCCCGGCTATCCGTCGGAAAGGGCTGCCCATGTCCGCTCGCTGCTTCCCTTGCGCGATGGCTCCCTGTTGGTGGGAACGCGCGCCGGCCTCATCCATTTCAACCGGGGCGAATACCGCCCCGTACCGCTTGGTGATGGTGACCCGCCAACGGTCACCGCACTGGCCGAGGCCCGCGACGGAAGTTGGTGGGTGGGAACCAGTACGGACGGGCTGTTCCACATCGGACCTGCCTTCGGTCAGCGCAGGTTCGACGAGCGGACGGGTCTGCTGCTGGATCACGTGCGGTGCATCCTCGTGGATGACCGTGACCGCGTCTGGATCGGTAGCAAGTTCGGCCTGAACCTCTGGGAGCAGGGACGCATGCGGGCGTTCACGGTGCACCAGGGGATGCCCAACGACAACATAACCGCCGCCTTCCAGGACCATGATGGCGATCTGTGGTTCGGGACCGACGGCGCCGGATTCCTGCGTTATGCGGGTGAACGCTTCGTGACCTACACACGCAAGGAAGGGCTCTGCAGCGACCTTGTCATGAGCATGACGCAGGATGCCAGCGGCCATCTGTGGCTGGGCACCTATGACAACGGCATCTGCCGCATGGACGGGATGGCCCGCATCACCACCGCGGACGGGCTGCCCAACAACACGGTCTGGTGTGGTGTGCGCGACGGGGCGGGCCGCATGTGGTTCGGCACCAGCGGCGGGCTCGCGTGCGTGGTGAACGGTGTGGTGCAGGACATGCCCGCGCTGGACACCCTTGCCGACCAGCGGATACTGGCACTCCACATCGCCCCGGATGGAGCGCTCTGGTGCGGAATGCGCGATGGTGCGGCACGCATCGGCCCTGATGGCAGCATCCTGTTGCATTCCGCAGCCTCCGGAACGGTAGGTCGTTCCATCCGGAGCATCACCACGGATGACACCGGGGCGCTTTGGCTGGCTGCCGAGAACGGGCTGTACCGCTACTTACATGGTCGCTTCGATCGCTGGACCACTGACAATGGCCTGTGCGACAATACCGTCCAGAGCATGTGCACCGACCGCCACGGCAGGTTGTGGATCGGCACCACCAACGGCATATCCGTATGGGATGGCACATCGTTCACCACGGTCCGCCCGGCCAACGATTTCGGTGGCAACGTCATCGATCTCCTCCGGTGTGATGCTGCGGGCAGGATCTGGGCTGGCACGAACAACGGGCTTTATCGGTTCGATGCCGCCAAGTCCGGTGATCTGCCGGTCGGGATGGAGTATTTCGGCACTGCTCAAGGCCTCAGAAGCCTGGAGTTCAACCTCAATGCCTCCCACCTCGATGATCAGGGAAGGCTCCTTTTCGGAAGTACCGGCGGATCGGTGTTGTACCGTGAACAGGCCGAACCGGAACCCGGGCGGGCGCCGCCGCCCGATGTCCACCTCACGGCCGTCCGCTCCTTCCTCGAGCGCACCGACTGGGAGGGTCAGAGTACAGGAGCGGACGCCGATGGCCTTCCTGCCGGCCTGGTGCTCGAATACCAGCGCCACTACCTCACGTTCGACTATGTCGCGATCAACCTGGCCATGCCACACGAGGTCCGCTATCGTTATCGGCTGGTGGGATATGACCAGGACTGGCTGCCAGCGACCGATGCCCGTTTCGCCAGCTACAGCAACCTGGGGCACGGCAACTATGTCTTCGAAGTGGTCGCTTCCTCCGATGGCACCACATGGAGCGCTCCGGCCCGCTTCAACTTTGCCATCGAGCGTCCATACTGGCTGCAATGGTGGTTCTTCCTCGCCTGTATCCTGGCGGCCATCGCGCTGGCATGGGGGATCCACCGTTATCTGCGGGACGATCGTCAACGCCATGAGCGCACGCGCCAGTTGATGCTGCGCTCAAGGATGCTCCAGTTGGAGCAGCAGGCCCTCAATGCCAACATGAACCGCCATTTCGTGTTCAACGCGCTCAACAGCATCCAATACCACATCAACAAACAGGACCGCGCCACCGCCAGCAGGTACCTCACCAGCTTCGCCAAGCTCATCCGCAGGAATCTTGATGCCAGCCAGAACGATACGACCTCCCTGGCCGAGGAGCTGGAACGCCTCGAGCTCTATCTCACACTCGAACACATGCGCTTCAAGGACAGGTTCCGTTACCGTATGGAAGTTGCCCCAGGCGTGGATACGCGCCACGTGCAGCTGCCGGCAATGATGCTGCAACCCTACGTGGAGAACAGCATCTGGCATGGCATCCTGCCCATGCAGGAACAGGGGGAGGTGGTCATTCGTGTGGAACCGGCCGGGCCGGGTCGGGTGCGTGTGGTCATCGAGGATGATGGTGTTGGTGTGGAACAGAGCCTCCGGGACAAGGATGCTGGTCCGGCTGACCATATCTCGCGTGGGATCGAGATAACCAAGGGCAGGGCGGATGTTCTCCGGAACCTGGATATCAGCGATATCCGCATCGAAGGTCCGGGTCCTCGTGCCAGCGCCGACGCCCCTGTCCTACGCGGCACCCGTGTCAGCGTTGAGTTGCCCGCCTGACGGATCGGCCACCCCGCCACTTGCATTACAACGGGGTGCATCCTATATTTGAACTGGTTTTCGAAGATCCCTCCGTGCGACACCTGTTGACCATAGTTCTTCTGGGCATGCTGCTCGCTTCCTGCGGGAAGGATGAACAGCTTCAGCCGCGGTGTCACATCGATGCTTCCGCCGGTGCCTTCGACAAGGACGGCGAGGATCCCGACCAGCCCGATGCCGAGGGGGATACTGGCACCATCAGTGATGATGGCGATGACCTCAATGACGGGGAGGGACGCAAGAAGAAGAAAAAGCCCTGACCCGGCACTCTTCACCCCACGTTCCACGCGGACCGCTCCCTTTCCTAAGTACACCCGTATTTCGCACATTGGTTCCGGTGCATTACCTTTGCAGCCCCTGCGGGCGGGCGATGGGGCACAAGCTGTGCCTTACCGCTCTTACCCACAGGGGTGTTACGAGCGAAGGGGAATTAGCTCAGCTGGCTAGAGCGCTTGCATGGCATGCAAGAGGTCACCGGTTCGACTCCGGTATTCTCCACGGAAGTTGGTAGCGTTGCTACCGGCCGAATAAAGGAAGGCGGTCCCTGTGTGGCCGCCTTCCGTGTTCGTCCCCAGTATCTGATGCGATCAAAGCTGCAGAGCGTTCCTTTGCATCGAACGGCTCCGATCCTTTGGGGTCGGAACTGCGTACAACGCGCCTTGCAGAACGCCCATATGAGCGCACAACCACTACGCGGAGGCCGCCGCGAACAGGGCCTGCGAAGGGAGAACGGCCCGGCCCGGCCCCTGGTGAGCATCATCACCGTGGTGTACAATGGTGCCGCCACCCTGGAGCGCACCATCCAGAGCGTGCTGGGGCAGACCTACGACAACATCGAGTACATCATTGTGGACGGGGGCAGCTCGGATGGCACCCTCGACCTCGTGCGCCGCTACGAGGACCGCCTCGACCTGTGGGTGAGCGAGCGTGACAAGGGCATCTACGACGCCATGAACAAGGGCGTGGCGCTGGCCACCGGCGAGTGGGTGGCACTGATCAACGCCGACGATTGGTACGAGCCCGACACCGTGGCCCGCGTGGTGGAGGCCGTGAAGGACCGCTCGTCCATCAACATCGTGCACGGCGACATCTGGATCCACTACCCCAACGGCCACCGCAAGGTGAAGCATGCCCGCCGGAGCGGTTTCCTGCTGAAGTATTGGGAGATGGTTCTGAACCATCCCACTTTCTTCGTGCGCCGCAGCTACTATCAGGGCCGCCCCTTCGATGCCGGACTTCGCGTGAGCGGCGACCACAAATGGACCCTGGCGGCCTGGCTCCACGATCCCCGGCAGTTCCTCTACCTCCCCTTGGTGCTGGCCAACTTCACCGCCGGTGGCGCCTCCATGACCATCCCGCTGAAACGGGTACTCAGCGAGGGCCGCCGGGTGAGCCACGACCTGGGCCTCGGCGCCGTGGGCACCGCCATCGGGCAGGTCACCCGTACGGCGCTCCATGTGCCGCAATACCTCAAGCTCCAGTTCAACCAGTACATTTCGCCACTGCTTGGCGGCAGGTCGTAATGGCGAGCGTGTGGAACATCTTCCAGGACTGGAGCGCCAACCGCGGCAACCCCAAGGGGAAGCTCGTGATGCTCCTGTTCCGCATCGCGCACCTCCTGCGCCAGAACAAGGTGGTGTTCCTGCTCTTCCTCTGGTACTTCGTGTGGTACCGCATCATGGTGGAGTGGTTCCTGTGCATCGAGCTGCCGTGGAAAACGCGCATCGGTCCGGGCTTACGGGTGGACCATGGCCAGGCCCTGGTGATCAACGACGGCACCGTGTTCGGCGCCCACTGCACGGTGCGCAACAGCACCACCATCGGCAACAAGCGCCTCAAGGATGGCACCTACAGCCATGCTCCCATCTTCGGTGACCGCGTGGACGTAGGGGCCAACGCCATCATCATCGGCCCCATCACCATCGGGCATGATGTGCTCATCGGAGCGGGTGCCGTGGTCTTCAAGGATGTGCCGCCCAACAGCGTGGTGGTGGGGAATCCGGGGCGGGTGATCCCGCGGGGGTGAGCCTCAGTCCAATTTCAGCACCGCCAGGAAGGCCTGCTGGGGAATTTCAACGGAACCCACCTGGCGCATGCGCTTCTTGCCTTCCTTCTGCTTCTCCAGCAGCTTGCGCTTGCGGCTGATGTCGCCGCCGTAGCACTTGGCCGTCACGTCCTTGCGCAGTGCCTTCACCGTTTCACGCGCCACGATCTTGGCCCCGATGGCGGCCTGGATGGGGATGTCGAACTGCTGGCGGGGCAATAGCTCCTTCAGTTTGCTGCACATCTTCTTGCCCAGCTCGTGCGCATGGTCGCGGTGGATGAGCGCGCTGAGGGCGTCCACCTTCTCGCCATTGAGCAGGATGTCCAGCTTGATGAGGTCGCTCTCCTTGCTGCCCACCGGGTGGTAATCGAAGCTGGCGTAGCCGCGGCTGATGGACTTCAGCTTGTCGAAGAAGTCGAACACCACTTCGCCCAGGGGCAGCTCGAAGGTGAGCTCCACGCGGTCGGTGGTGAGGTAGTTCTGCCCGATGAGGATGCCACGCTTCTCGATGCACAGCGTCATGATGGAGCCGATGTATTCGGCCTTGGTGATGATCTGGGCCTTGATGTAAGGCTCTTCGATGCTGTCGATGTGCACCACCTCGGGCAGCTCGCTGGGGTTGTGCACGTCGATCCTCTCGCCCTTGGTGGTGGTCACCTGGTAGCCCACGTTGGGCACGGTGGTGATCACCGTCATGTTGAACTCGCGTTCCAGGCGTTCCTGTATGATCTCCATGTGCAACAGGCCCAGGAAGCCGCAGCGGAAGCCGAAGCCCAGCGCGGCGCTGGCCTCGGGGGTCCAGGTGAGGCTGGCATCGTTGAGCTTGAGCTTCTCCATGGCGTCGCGCAGCTCCTCGTACTCGTCGGTGTCCACCGGGAAGATGCCGGCCCACACCATGGGCTTCACGTCCTCGAAGCCCTTGATGGCCTCGGCGCAGGGGCGGTCCACCTGGGTGATGGTGTCGCCCACCTTCACCTCGCTGGCGGTCTTGATGCCGCTGATGATGTAGCCCACATCGCCCGCGCTGAGGCGGTCCTGCGGCTTAAGGTCCATCTTCAACACGCCGATCTCGTCCGCATTGTAGGATACGCCGGTGTTGAAGAACTTCACCCGGTCGCCCTTCCTGATGCTGCCGTTGAGGATGCGGAAGTAGGCGATGATGCCGCGGAAGCTGTTGAAGACGCTGTCGAAGATGAGGGCCTGCAAGGGGGCGGCGGGATCGCCTTTGGGGGGCGGGATGCGGTGCACGATCTCCTCAAGCACCTTGTCCACGCCCAGGCCGGTCTTGCCGCTTGCCGCCATGATCTCTTCGCGCTTGCAGCCCAGCAGGTCCACGATCTGGTCCTTCACCTCCTCCGGGTTGGCGCTTGGCAGGTCCATCTTGTTGAGGATGGGGATGATCTCAAGGTCATGCTCCAGCGCCAGGTAGAGGTTGCTGATGGTCTGCGCCTGGATGCCCTGTGTGGCATCCACGATGAGCAGGGCGCCCTCGCAGGCGGCGATCGAGCGGCTCACCTCGTAGCTGAAGTCCACATGGCCCGGGGTGTCGATCAGGTTCAGCAGGTACTTCTTGCCGTTGAGGGCATAGTCCATCTGGATGGCCTTGCTCTTGATGGTGATGCCGCGTTCGCGTTCCAGGTCCATGTCGTCCAGGGCCTGGTTCTGCATGTCGCGGTCGGCGATGGTGCCGGTCATCTGCAACAGCCTGTCCGCCAGGGTGCTCTTGCCGTGGTCGATGTGGGCGATGATGCAGAAGTTGCGGATGTGGTCCATGGGGGCTGGGCTGCGCCCAAGTGGGGGGCGCCAAAAGCGTGCAAAGGTAGCCGATCGGGGGAGGGGGGCCACGGCTGTCGTAACTTGGCCTGCGGGTCCCAGGCAACCTTTTCCGGGCGGATCGCATCATACCTGCAGAACACCATGACCGAAGAGCAGTTGGTACACGGTTGTGTGAAGGGTGATCCCAGCGCACAAAAGTTGCTTTACCAGCAGTTCTGCCGCAGGATGATGAGCGTTTGCATGCGTTACGCCAACGATAGGGAACAAGCCCAGGACATGCTGCAGGACGGCTTCGTGAAGGTCTTCCAGAAGATCGGGCATTTCCGGGGTGATGGTCCCCTTGCCGGCTGGATCGCACGCACCATGGTGAACACGGCCCTGGACCACATCCGGCGCAACAAGCCCTACGACCACAGCCTGGACCTTGCCGAGGCGGAACACCTGCACCAGGAGGACGGTCAAGCGCTTTCGGGAATGACCACCGATGAGCTGCTCGCGCTCATACAGGCGCTGCCCGCAGGCTATCGCACGGTGTTCAACCTGTTCGTCATCGAGGGTTACGCCCACAGGGAGATCGCCGACATGCTGGGCATCTCCGAGAACACATCGAAATCTCAGTTCATGAAGGCGCGCGCTTACCTGCGGAAGCTCCTGCCCAGGGAGGCCGCCGCCCACTACGGTATTGCACATGGATAATACGGAGAAGCTCTTCAAGGACAGGTTCAGCGGGCACGAAATGCCGGTGGACCCCGCCTTGTGGGCGGCCATCGAGGGGCAGTTGTTGGTAACATCGTCCACCTCCGATCCGGTGAACGACCTCTTCCGGGATCGTTTCCAAGGGCACGAGCTGCCTGTTGATCCCGCCGTGTGGGACCGTATCGGCCATCAGTTGGGCCATGCTCCCGCGGCGCCTTCGATAGGCCCATGGTCCTGGGCGGCCGGTATGGCTGCGGTATTGGCGGTGGGTGCCGGACTTTGGTGGGGGGGCATTGACCGTCCTGCAACGGCAACCGGTGTCGGCCCTGCTCCCGCTCCAGTTGCCGCAGCATCCCACGCTGATGTTCGGCGTGGCATGCCCGCAGGGCAGCCCATTGATCCGGCCATGGGTGCGGGGTCTCCCCTCTTGCCCACCGCAGTTCCCGTTGCCAACGATGATGGCTTGGTCGGAGCCTCTCCCGCCCTCTACCGCCCCGCTGTTCCGGATGCATCCGCTTCCACCACGGTCGTGGCCGCACAGGTGGCTGCTACCGCCGCCGAACAGCCTGATGCCCAGTCTGCCGGCCTCCCGTTGGCAGTGGTCGTCACGGATGAAGTTGAGGGTGATCCCGGGCGTGTGGAGGCCATCATCAGGGAGATATCGGAGCGGACCGTGAGCGAGTCACGTTCCGAGGTGCGGGAGGAGGCCCTTGCGCCGCACGCCCAGCAGGCCACCGGTGAAAATGCGCCGGAGGCACCTGAACTCTTCATGCCGAACACCTTCACACCCAATGGTGACGGGGTGAACGATACGTACGAGCTCCCCATGGTGGGCTTTGAGCGCATGAGCGTCAAGGTGCTTTCGCTCACCACCGATAAACTTGTCTTCAGCAGCATGAACGGTGAGCCATGGACCGGAGCCGGTTGCGA
>JBIJDX010000132.1:0-8183 GCA_044343855.1 Flavobacteriales bacterium | reverse complement strand
CGCCTGGCGCTTGCCTGCACGGGCGAGTATGCCAACTTCCATGGGTCCAACGCCACCAACAATAACAAGGGTCCTGCGCTGGCGGCCATGGTCACTTCCATGAACCGCGTGAACGGCATCTACGAGAGGGACGCCACGCTCACCATGGTGCTGGTGCCGAACACCGACGCCCTCATCTACCTGTCCGCCTCCACCGACCCCTACAGCAATACCAATGGCAGCGCCATGCTCGGCCAGAACCAGACCACCTGCGACGGGGTCATCGGCAGTGCCAACTACGACATCGGTCATGTGTTCAGCACGGGTGGCGGCGGTGTGGCCTACCTCAACAGCCCCTGCAACAACAGCCTGAAGGCAGGCGGGGTAACCGGACAGGGAAGTCCGGTGGGTGATCCCTTCGACGTGGATTATGTGGCACACGAGATGGGGCACCAGTTCGGTGGCAATCACACGCAGAACAACAATTGCAACAGGGCCAGCGCGGCTGCATTCGAGCCCGGCAGCGCCAGCACCATCATGGGATATGCCGGCATCTGTTCGCCCAACGTGCAGAACAATTCGGATGCCTACTTCCTCGGATACAGCATGCAGGAGATGGCGGCAAACATCACGGTGGGCACCAGCAGTACCTGTCCTGCGGTATCACCATCCGGTAACATCGCTCCTACGGTGAGCGCTGGTCCGGACCGCACCATCCCCCGCAGCACCCCCTTCCTGCTCACCGCCAGCGGAAGCGATGCCAACGCGGGCAACACCTTGAGCTACTGCTGGGAGCAGATGAACAACCAGGTGTCCACCCAGCCTCCGGTGGCCACCAGCACCTCGGGTCCCAATTTCCGTTCATTGTCGCCCACCGCCGGCCCGTCGCGTTATGTGCCGGCGCTGAGCGCCGTGGTGGCCGGCACCACCCCTACCTGGGAAGTGCTCGCCAGCGTGGGCCGAACCTACAATTTCCGGGTCACCGTGAGGGATAACGCGCCCGGGGCTGGATGCAACGACCAGGACGACATGGTGGTCACGGTATCCGGCACGGCTGGACCGTTCGTGGTCACCCAGCCCAACACAGCCGTCACCTGGAACGCTGGCGGGACACATACGGTCACCTGGGATGTCGCATCCACCAATGTGGCACCCGTGGGTACCGTCAACGTGGACGTCCTCCTGAGCGTGGACGGAGGTTTCACCTATCCCTTCACCCTGCTCACAGCCACGCCCAATGATGGCAGCCAGAGCGTGACACTGCCCCTGATACCGGCCACCACCACGGCACGGGTCATGGTGCGTGCCAACGGCAACATCTTCTACGACATCTCCAACACCAACTTCAGCATCGCCGCCGCCTCCCTGCCGGACTACAGCGTGACCGTTGATCCACAGTCCGCTGCCGCATGCAGGCCCGCTGGTGCGGAATACTCCGTGCAGACCACATCGGTGCTGGGTTATTCGCAGCCGATCACATGTGGGGTCTCGGGTCTTCCGGTCGGCCTTTCATCCACGTTCAGCACCAACCCCGTCGTTCCGGGTTCAAGCACCGTGCTGAGCCTCGGCGCCACCACAGCCATTGCGCCCGGCACCTATCCCTTCACGCTCAGCACGACATCGGCAAGCGGCAACCGCACCATCGCGCTGCAGTTGGTGGTGACCGATGTCCCCGGTGCGGTGACCTTGAACGCCCCGGCCGATGGTGCGGTGGATGTGTCCCCTGGAAGCGCCTTGTCCTGGTCAGCGTCACCGGGTGCCACCAGCTATACCGTCACGATCGCCTCCGATGCTGGTATGTCCAACGTGGTCGAGCAGGTGTCAGGTGTTGCCGGCACCGCTTTCAGCCCCGCCATTGCCAGGGCACCCAACAGCACCTATCACTGGCGCGTATCGGCCTCCAATGCGTGCGGTGCAGCACCACCGTCCCCGGTCCGTTCCTTCACCACGGCCTCCTGCTTCCCCATCGTGGTGAACATCACCATCGACCGGTATGGTGATGAGACCACCTGGCAGCTGTTGTCGGGTTCCACTGTCATCGCCTCCGGAGGTCCGTACGCGCAGCTTGCTGGCAACGGAACGCAGGTGCAGCCGGCTGTCAACCTCTGCGTGCCGGCCGGATGCTACGAACTGCGTGTGTTCGACAGTTTTGGTGACGGCAATTGCTGCGCCTACGGTGCCGGGGTCATCGAGGTGGAGGACGGTTTCGGCCAGCAGCTGGCGTTCGTATCGCAGGACATCAATGTGGGTGCACCGGCCGTGCGTAACTTCTGCGTGCCGGTGCTGCTTCCGCTGCAGGCGTCTGTCTGGCTCGATGGTGCCTATGTGGCCGCTGATGGACTGATGCGCGATGCGCTTCGAACCGGCGGACTGCTGCCGACCACCGAGCCTTACACCGCGTTGGGCTACCCTGCCGTTGGCGGTGGCGGCGAGCAGGTGCTGGAGGGTGTGCTTGGTGTGGGTGGTGGCAATGCCGCGGTGGATTGGGTCCGTGTGGAACTGCGTCAAAGCACGGATCCCTCCATTGTGGTGGCTGTGCGCCATGGCCTGCTCCAACG
Source organism: Flavobacteriales bacterium (assembly GCA_044343855.1). Lineage (GTDB taxonomy): Bacteria > Bacteroidota > Bacteroidia > Flavobacteriales_F > PHOS-HE28 > PHOS-HE28. Next base: position 5,646 of record JBIJDX010000132.1, on the reverse strand, counting down.
CGATGGCGACATCGTGGACATGAACGGCACCTCGGCCCTCGGCTTCGCAGTGGCGCCGGGGGCGTACCGGGTGGCCGTGCGGCACCGCAACCACTTCGGCTGCATGGGTGCCACGGATGTGACGCTGGGTGCCACCACCACGGTGCTCGATCTGCGTTCTTCGGCCACCGCTGTGTTCGGCACCGATGCGCGCAGGGTGTCGGGTTCTTCGGCATTCCTGTGGGCCGGTAACGTATTGCCGGATGATGCGATCAAGTACACCGGTCCCGCCAATGACCGTGACCCGATCCTGTCCGCCATCGGCGGGTCGGTGCCCACCGCCACTGTCACAGGGTACCTGCCGGAGGACGTCAACCTCGATGGTGCGGTGAAGTACGTGGGTCCGGGAAACGACCGCGACCCGATCCTCCTCAGCATTGGTGGGTCCATACCCACGGCCACCATCACCGAGCAGCTGCCATGATGCGCACCCTCCTCATGTCCATCCTGATGCACTGCCTGCAATCCGCTGCAGTGGGGCAGGGGGGGACGTGGGAGGTGTTCAGCACTGCCACGGGACACCTGCCCAGTGACCGGGTGGGCAGCATGCTCGCCGAGCCCGATGGAACGCTTTGGTTCGGCACCGATTGGGGGCTGGTGCGGTTCCAGGATGGTGGATGGACCACGTTCCAGGTGGACAACAGTGATGTGCCATCCAACGATATCTCCTGCCTCTCGCTGGATGCGGCGGGACGGCTGTGGGTGGGAACACGCTTCAACGGCATCGGCATTTGGGATGGGACGGGTTGGTCCGTGCTGGATACCGAAGGTCTTGCGATCCCCCTGTTCGAGATCAATGGCATTACGCACGACCACCGAGGCTGGGTATGGGTGTCCACGCCATTGGGCCTTGCCTGTCGCACCGCGGAGGGGTGGCGCGTGTACGACGACACGGAGGAGAGCCATGGGGGGAACCAGTTCTTCCTGCCTCATGTGAAGCAGGTGGCGGTGCGAGGCGATGACCTGGTGTCGGTTGCATCGCTGAACGCGGGCCTCATCTATTTCAACGAAACCGACTTCATCTACTACACCACCTTCAACTCCTTCTTCCCGGACAACTCCGCCAACGCCATTGCCTTGGACGCCAATGGCGACCGATGGCTAGCCTGCCCTGCCGGTGGGTTGGTCTGGCATGCCGGTGATTTCATCGGTGGACCATGGTTCGCCTACAACATCTTCACCGCAGGACTTCCGGATAACAGCATGAACTGCATCCACATCGATGCACAGGACGTGAAGCTGGTGGGTACCCAGACCGCGGGTGTGCTGCTCTTCAGGAACGTGAACGACTGGTCCACCCTGGGGACGGCGAACTCCGGTCTGCCCGATGACAACGTGCTGTCCGTGCTGCGCGCCCCCGATGGAGCGCTGTGGGCCGGCATGGCGGGTGGTGGTGCCGCGCGGTACGAGGTGGGTCTGGGAACCGGCGAGCGCCGCTTGCGGCCGGGACCGGAGGTGCGCGTGCTGCCCGGCAGGCGTTTGGTGCTGGAAGGGTTGCCTGAGGGACGGGACCACACGTGGGAACTGTTCGACGGGACGGGACGGAGGTTGGGAGAGGGCCGGACCGGTGGGGGGCGCGCTTTCATCGCTCTTCCGGCGTTCCTGCCGCCTGCCGTCTACCAGGTGGTCTGCCGGAATGCGGACGGGATCCCCATGGTCAGCCGATTTCTGCTCGGCCAGGATGATGGTTTTTGATCCATCGGCTTGACCGGAGGGGGGGCTGTCGCATACCTTGCCGTCCCTTACAACGGATCCCCTGCATGAAACGCTATTATTCCCTCCTGTCCGCAGTACTGTTGATGCCTGCAGGCAACCTTCTGGCGCAGTGCAGTTTAACCACTGCGACCTCCTGTGTATGCGAGACACCGGGGCAGACCAACTGCGAGCTCAAGCCGGATATCACCATCTCCTGGTTCGGCCTGTCCAACTACGCGTCGGGTCCCAGTGAGTACCCCCAGAGCGGGACCAATGCAGGCCGCCTGCGTGTGTCCGGATCCACCCCCAACATCGGCCATGGGCCGCTGGAGGTGCGCACCGTGAGCCAGGACGGTCTGCGTACGTTCGTGTGCGGGGCGGATACCTTCGAAGTGAGCGGCCAGAACAACTTCACCTGCCCCAACGGGGAGAATCCCAAACAGATCATCTACCAGCGGGTCTATCGCAAGAACGGTTCCCAGATGAGCTGGACCGAGCGCGAGGCCGGGAGCATGACCTACCATGCCAGCCACGGCCATTACCACGTGAACGATTGGACCACGATGACCCTGCGGCTGCAACAGCCGGGGGTGCCCGACCCGCGCGACTGGCCCATCGTTGCCACGGGTGCGAAGATCGGATTCTGCCTGATGGATTACGGCAGCTGCACGACCTACAACGGGCATTGCCGTGACGACCAGACCTACGGTGGCGGCACCGTGATGACCACGGACATGTTCGCGAACCAGGGCCTCTATGGAGCCTATGGTTGCGGAACGAACGTGCAGGGCATCTCGGTGGGTCGGACGGACATCTATTCCGAGAGCCTTGACATGATGTGGATCGTGATGATGGATGGGCTGTGCAACGGCAATTACTGGATCGTTGCGGAAGTGGATCCCACGAACGTGTTCGCCGAGGAGACCGATGCGAACAATTGGACCGCGATCCCCTTCACGCTCACACAGCAGCGTCCTGCCGGCAGTGGCGGCAGTGCAAGCATCTCCGCGCCCAATGGCCTCAAGGCCGCGCACGGCGGAACAGTGCGCCTCACTGCCTCCCCGGGCTATTCCTATGCATGGAGCAATGGTGCCACCACGCGTTCCATCGATGTGGCGGCATCCGGCAGTTACAGCGTAACGGTGACCGGCCCTTGTGGTGCCCTTGTGGCGCCGGCCGTGACGGTTGAGGTCCAGTCCGCGATGGCTGCTCCCGCAGCTGTGGGTGATGAGGTGCTGGGACCTGCCGCTGCAGTGCTTGCGGTCGAGGACCTTGGGGGAGAGGTGTTCTGGTACGCCGACATGAGCTCCACCACCCCCCTTGCAACGGGCCTTCAGTTCACCACGCCGGTGCTGAACACCACCACCACCTATTATGCCTCCCGCCGCATGCTCACGCCCGGCATCAATGCACAGGTCGGGAAGACCGATCTGACCGGTACGCTCAACAGTTCCAGCGTGAAGCAGTGGCTCGTGTTCGATGCATACGAGCCCTTCACCCTGCGGTCGGTCAAGGTGTATGCCACGGGTAATGGCGAACGGCATTTCGCGTTGGTCGACAAGGTCGGGCAGCTGATCGCTGAGAAAGTGGTCTATGTGCCCAACGGAACGACCCGGGTGCAGCTTGATTTCAAGGTGCCCGCAGGAACAGGCCACCGCATCACCGCCTACGACGACAATACGGAGATCATCCAGCAATTGCACCGCGACAATGCCGGTGTGAGCTACCCCTACGACATCGCCGGTATAGGCTCCATAACCGGCAGCACGGGCGGTTCCTCCCTGTACTACTACCTCTACGACTGGCAGGTGGAGACACCTTCCGTGGTGAACGAGAGTCCTCGTGTTCCAGTTGTCGCCACGGTCACCGATGGGGTGGTCCTGGATGTTCGCATGGCACTGGACGGCCCGTACAACAGTGGAACAGGCCTCATGTCGGATGCCTTGCGGGCGCAGGGTCTGCTGCCCTCGACGGAGCCGTATTCCGGTCTTGGTTATGTGCACGTGGGTGGTGGGGGAGAGACCCTTGCTCCTGCGGTACTCGCACAGACCGGTTCTGATGCTGTTGTGGACTGGGTGGTCGTTGAACTGCGGTCCGCATCGCAGCCCACCACCGTTGTGGCAAGCATGAGCGCAGTGGTCACCGCATCCGGTCAGGTGATCGGTGCAGGTGGCGCTCCCGTGCGGTTGGCCGTACCCAACGGCACCTACCATGTGGCCGTGCGTCACCGCAACCATTTCGGTTGTATGACGGCCAACCCGCTGGCATTGAGCGGCACTCCGGTGCAGGTCGACTTCACCAGCGCGGCCACCGCCACGTTCGGCACCGACGCCCGCCGCAACAATGGCGGCAAATACACGCTGTGGTCCGGCAATGTCAACGGTGATCGCTTCCTGCGCTACACCGGTGCCTCCAACGACCGGGACCCCATCCTGGTGGGTGTGGGTGGCCTGGTACCCACCAATACGGTCAGCGGGTACCTTGGTGCCGATACCAACCTCGACGGCCTTGTGCGCTACACAGGCAGCGCCAACGACCGCGACATCATCCTGTTCAATATCGGAGGTGCCGTCCCCACCCAGGTGCGTGATGAGCAAATGCCCTGATGGATCGTCCATTTCATCGTCCTGCCCGCCAGACCGTTCCTGAACACCGCAATCAACCCAAGACCATGTTCGTAGATTCCACACGCTGCCGGAAATGGTTCGCAGCAGCCTCCATGCTCATCCTTTCGGGGGGGGCGTTGCATGCCCAATTGCCGAGCAGTATTGACATCGACCTCGTGCCTGGCCCCACCGCCAACCAGATGGACGTGCGGTTGCGCGCCAATGGTAATTCGTTCAATGAGGTCCTCAGCAACCTGGTCTTCACGGTGCGCTGGCCCGCCACTTCCCCAGCCACTATCGGTCTGGGTTCCAGTCCGTGGTGTACCTCCAACCAGGCATTCCCGCTGGGGCCCTCGGCTCAGGTGACTCCCGGCAACGGCTTCAAGTACCGGACATACACCTCAGTGGCCAATGCCCAGCTGGGTGCGTTGATCGACGACGGTGGATGTGAAACATCCCTTCCGGCGGACACCTGGGTCACCGTTTGGCGCCTGACCGTGAGCAATAACACCGGTTGTACGGAGTTCAACATCGTGAACGATACCTACACCGCATCGAACAACCGGAATTTCTTCGTCTCCCTCAATGGCAACCAGGACCCGGCATTGACAGGTACCATCGATGCCACCCCGGTGAACATTGGTACATGCACAGTGGATTGTCTCGGCGTGATCGGTGGTACTGCGCTGCCGGGCACCCCTTGCAACGATAATGACCCCTGCACCACGAATGATGTTTACACCGGAACCGCCCCCAATTGCGGTTGCGCCGGTACCCCGGTGGCGGCACCTGTGCTGAACAGTTTCGGCAGTAACAGTCCCATCTGTGCCGGTTCCACGCTGAACCTGAACGCCAGCGCATCCGGACCAGGGAGCATCACCTACTCCTGGAGCGGGCCCAATGGTTTTTCCTCGACCGATCAGAACCCTTCGATCCCCAACGCCACTGCGGCAGCTTCGGGCACCTACACGGTGGTGGCCTCCAATGGCTGCGCAACGGATACTGAATCCTTCTCCGTGACGGTGACGGCAGCTCCGAGCGCCGGCACGCTGAGCGGCACCCAGGCGATCTGTGTGGGCGGAGGCACCACCTTCAGCAGCACGGTGAGCGGTGGCACCTGGAGCAGCGGCAGCACGGGCGTTGCCACGATCGACCCGGGCACGGGCGTTGTCAGCGGAGTGAGCGCCGGCACGGCCACGATGACCTATACGGTGACCGGCACGGGCGGTTGTCCGAATGCGACCGCCACGCGCACGGTGACGGTGACAGCAGCCCCGAGCGCTGGCACGCTGAGCGGCACCCAGGC
>JBIJDX010000131.1:0-8209 GCA_044343855.1 Flavobacteriales bacterium | reverse complement strand
ATGGAGGGGGTGATCGTGAAGGCAATGGAGGGTGTGGTGGCATAGGTTGCTGGGGCGTTCCGGCGCGTCCAAATGCGCCGCGCCGTCGGGCCATCCGCTCGTAGTCCTCGCCGCCCTCGTTCCTCGTGCGGCTGTGGGCTACCCGCTTCTGTCCCTAACGCGGAATGCGATCTGCGACCCCTTCAGGGTCGTATGACGCCTGGTCGTTTGGGGGGCTAATGTCTACGACCCCTTCGAGGTCATATGGCATGCGCCGTTGGGTCTTGTCTGATCTTCGATGAGGGAATGGGCATTCGTTGAGCGTGCATGTGATCTCCAAACCCCGAAGGGGTCACAGACATTGGACCAACATCCACGGCCTTTCCCGACCCTGAAGGGGTCGCAGGCATCCGGAACACACCGACCGTTCATTTGCGTTCACCTACACGAAATACTTCGGGTCGTATTCCACTCCGTGCTCCTCCAACATCGAAAGCACTTCTTCCTTGTAGGTCTTCATGCCATGATGCTCTTCTTGTCTGTCGATGTACGCCTTCACGATATCGCGCGCACGATACCCTACGGTGAACGCCGCATAGCCCTCCTGCCAAGCGAAGGTGCGGAGGCCGATCTCTTCGCGGACCCACGCCGTTGATGCCTTCTTCAGTTCACGGACGACATCCGCCACGGTATGCGTCGCCTTCAAGCCGAGCAGGATATGGACATGGTCGTTCCATCCACCTGTTCGCTGCGGGTATCCGTTGAGGCCACCGATGGTGCCGCTCATGTAAGCGAACAGGCGTTCGCGCCATTCTATCGCGAGACACGGGATCCGGTTCTTCGTGGAGAAGACGATGTGGTAATGCAGGCTCAGGTAGGTTGACATGATGGGGGCATGGACAGGTGAAGGTATTTCTTGCGATCGGACGCCGGTGCGGAACGATCTCGCTTCCCTGCGACCCCTTCGGGGTCGTGGATGCCTCTATTGACCTGAGGCTAATGCCTGAGACCCCTTCGGGGTCACCCGTCCAGCTGGTCACCCCAAGTACACCCACATCCCCCCTGCGCACAGCAGGAAGTAGGGCACCAGGCTCGCCGCTCCCGCATAGTCCTTCGCCACGCGCTGGCCGAAGAAGAGCAGTGTGATGGCCAAGGCACCGAGCATGCACCCCCACGCACCCATGATCGGGTCGCCGTGGAGGGCCACTTGCACCAGCCCGATCCCGGCGGAGGCACCCGCCGAAAGCTCAATGGCCGTGATCGCGGGCAGCAGCAGTGGCACCGTGCCCTTCAGCGGCGACTTCGCGAAGTGACCGGTCAACCAGGCCAGGTTCCCTTTCCACGCCAGGGCCTTGTCCAGCCACGGTCGCAGGAAGAGGATGGCCACCATGGCCGCAAACGCCATGCGAAGGAGGTCAATGCCGGTGTTGCCGAACAGGATACCTGTTTCCATGCCGTGGATCCGCGGCTTCTTCCGCTACGCGCCACGCCTTTCCTTTGTGGCTCATTCACCGGTCGGCCGATCATCTGATCATCCGATCGTTTGATCATCCGATCGCCATGCAACTGTTCCGCAACTTCAAGTCCGTCACCAAGACCTGTTATGGCCGCGGCAGCTTCGGCAAGCTGGGCGAGATCCTCGCGCCGAACCGCAATGCCGGCAAGGGGTTCATGGTCTTCCTGGTGGACCACTACTTCCAGGGCAAGGCTGACTTCCTGGCGCGCATCCCGAAGCAGGAGGGCGACGAGCTCATTTTCTGCAGCACGAAGAAGGAGCCAACCACCGAGCAGATCGACGGGCTGCGCGACGATATGCTGTCCCGTCGCGGTCTTCCGGCCGGCGTGGTGGGCATCGGCGGCGGCAACGTGATGGACGTGGCCAAGGCGCTTTCGCTCATGTTCACCAACGAGGGCAGCAGCGTGCAGTACCAGGGCCTCAACCTCATCAAGGAACCGGGCATCTACCATTGCGGCGTGCCCACCATCAGCGGCACCGGTGCGGAGGTGAGCATGACCGCTGTGCTCACCGGTCCGGTGAAGAAGCTCGGCCTCAAGTGCGACTGGACGGTCTTCGACCAGATCGTGCTCGACCCGGACCTCATCGCCTCCGTGCCCACCGACCAGTGGTTCTACACGGGCATGGACACCTACATCCACAGCGTGGAGGCCATCACCGGCACCAAGAAGAACACCTTTGCCGAGGCTTACAGCGAGAAGAGCCTGGAGATGTGCCGCGAGGTCTACCTCCGCATGGACCGCAGCGATCCCAAGAGCGACGAGTTGCTGATGGTGGCCAGCTACATGGGCGGCCTCAGCCTCACCTACAGCGAGGTGGGCGTGTGCCACGCCCTGAGTTACGGCTTGGGCAAGGTGCTGGAGATGCACCACTGCTTCGCGAACTGTGTGGCATTCAACCAGCTGGAGGACGTGTACGGCGAATACGTTCAGGAGTTCAAGGGGATGGTGAAGCACAACAAGGTGAACATCCCCCAAGGTCTCGCCAGGGATTGGACCGAGGAGACCATCAGCGCCATGGCCGAAGTGGCCTACAACCTGCCGCACATGTGGGACCACGCCTTCGGCCCGGAGTGGGAGAAGGTGCTGGACAGGGAGCGGATCAAGGGGTGGTACAGAAGGATGTGAAGCAGGTTCTTTTGATCCCATTGCGGGACCTTATATGTCCAGGTGAACAGCTGCAGGGAATATGCCCTGTCGGCCTGAGCGCTGTGGTGTGATGGTGGCTGGTGATGAGGACCGTCCGATGGACCGGGTTGGAAGGTCATCGCAGTCCTTGCACTGACCGGCTCAAGCCCTTATCCAACGTCGTGACACGCAATGCGAAGGCGCGGGTCAACTGGTCGAGAGCGATGTCCATGGTGGCACTCCGTTCCAGTTCGGGGCGGGTCAGGGTCATTGATTCGGCCACCAGCACGCGGCCACTTTCGGTGTCGAGCAGTTGCAGTTGTGCGAGGAGCCCATCGGTACCGGACGACGCCCGGGAGGTGAGAATGAAACGGGCACCGAGGAGCCTACCCGCCTCCATCACACGGTCCTCATTGTACAACGGGCCCAGCTGTCGGCGTTGCTCATCAAGGAGGATATCCGTGTCATCGCGATCCACCAATACCAGGAAGGGGTCCATCTGTTCGAGCAGGGCGCTCTTCATGCGAAGTGTCAGCCTTGCGCCAAGGGCGGTCTCCGCGGCTGTACGTCCATCGATGGCAACGCATGACAGGGTGTATCCCGCTTTCGACCGGCATTCGTCAAGGAGCTGACGCGCGTTCTTGTAGGCGGCATCGCGCTCTATGATAGCGACCAGGGTGGCATGGGCTTCGCGCCAGAGGCCCAGCTCCATGGCCTTGATGGCTTCCCGGTATTGCGGCTCGGTGCGGGCCAGGTCCAGCAGGTATCCGGTCTCTCGCCGTTCCGCGTCCAATTTCTGGCTCTCACGTGCCAGGTTCGCCGCATCAAGGAAGCGTTCTTCGCGGAACGCATGCTCCGCCTCAGCGTACAGCACCGCTGCGCGTGCTTTGCGTGCCTTGTGTCGAAGCTCCTCCAGGTCGGGGTCCCACGCGAGGACCACATCGCGGTCCAGCATGCGCATCCGGAACAGGTGGGCTTCCTGACGCCTGGATTCACCCCCTTCAAGGTCATTGCTGGCAAAGGCGTCCATCGCTCGTTGCTGCAGGCCTGCAAAATGTGCGGCAGCCGCTTTCTGTCTGCCCCCTGCCGCTGCCGCTGAAGAGGGCTTGTGCAGCAGCACCGCCTCATAGACGGCCAGCGCTTCTTCCGTACGACCAGCCTGTAGCAGACCCGCCCCCTCGGCCAGTTGCTTTCCAGCGCCGCCGCATGCATACAGCATTATCGCCAGTATCGTTGCGGTCGTGCTGCGCATCGTTCGGTTGCACGGCAAATTTCGTTCCATGCCGCGGAACGGCAAGCCCTATGTTTGTGCGCATGCCGAAGCACCGGCCCGGTATCCTCCTGCTCGTTGCACTGGCAACCCTCGCCCTGCTGCTCGCGGGCCTGCTGCTTGGCTCCATCGACATAGCACCAGCACAGGTGGTTGCGGCCCTGTTCAGTTCCGATGGGTCGAGCAGCGCGCGTATCGTGCGGGAGGTTCGCCTGCCATCCGTGGTCACCGCTTGGGCGTCTGGGGCGGGGCTGGCTGCAAGCGGCCTGCTGATGCAGACGCTCTTCCGCAATCCGCTTGCGGGCCCTTCGGTCCTGGGGGTCAGTTCCGGTGCCGCACTTGGCGTGTCCGTTGTACTGCTTCTGCAACCCATGTGGGTGTTCGCTCCGGGCATCAGTGATCTTGCGTTGCTCATCGCTGCGGGTGGCGGGGGCGTCGGTGTACTGCTGTTGATGATGCTGGCCGACCGCAGGTTGGGCGACCCTGCAACCCTGCTCATCACAGGCCTGATGGTCGGCTATCTCTGCAGTGCGGCCATCAGCGTCATGGAACTGGGCAGTGCCTCCGGTCCGGTGAAGGGATTCGTGCAATGGGGGATGGGGTCGTTCAGCGGGGTTCCGTTGCAACGTGTGCCATGGCTCCTGTTGCCGGTGTTGTTGGCCCTGTCCGCCTCGTTGCTGTTGGTCAAACCCCTCAACGCGCTGCTTCTTGGTGTGGACAATGCGGCCACGCTCGGTACCGATGTGACGGCTGCTCGTCGCGCCATCCTGTGGACCGCCGGTCTGCTGGCGAGCGTGATCACGGCGTTCTGTGGCCCCATTGCCTTCCTTGGCCTTGCCACGCCGCACCTGGCGCGCGCCCTGGTCCGCACTGCCGATCATGCGGTCCTGGTCCCCACCTCGATCGTGCTGGGTGGTGCCCTGGCGGTGGCCTGCGACCTCATGGTGCGACTTCCCGGTGTGGAGGGGGCGTTGCCGCTGAACGCAGTGACCTCGCTCCTTGGTGCACCGGTGGTGCTGTGGGTGCTGCTTCGCAAGGACCAATGGGGAACGCGCGGATGAACACGCTCCGCATCCATCAACTTTCCGCGGGCCATCAAGCGAAGGCCTTGGTCACGGATGTCGATCTGAACTGCGAGGGGGGGGGCCTGGTGGCGCTCATCGGTGTCAATGGCAGTGGCAAGTCCACGCTGCTGCGATGCCTTGCGGGATTGCACCGGCCAATGGCGGGTGGTGTTCAGGTGAACGGTCGCAGCCTTCTCGGGCTTGATGCAAGGGAGCGGGCCCGTATGGTGAGCATGGTGATGCCCGGACGCTCCCCAGCGGCAGCACTGGACGTTCGGTCCCTGGTGGCGTTGGGCCGGCAGCCGTGGACCGGCTATTTCGGTGCGTTGCGACCCGCTGACGATGCGGCCGTGGAAGCAGCGCTCGGAGCCACTGGAACAAGTCATCTTGCCCATCGCCCGCTGCATGCGCTCAGCGATGGGGAACATCAGTTGGTCACCATCGCGCGGGCCATTGCACAGGATACGCCCATCGTTCTGCTCGATGAGCCCACGGCCTTCCTCGACCTGGTGAACCGTATCATGGTCGTGCGTTCACTGGCCAGGCTTGCGAGGGAGCTGGGCCGCATCATCGTATTCAGCACGCACGATCTGCAGGTGGCTGTGGACCACGCGGATCGCTTGCTGCTGCTGCACGGTGGCAGGTCCCATTCCGGTGCACCGCTGGATGTGCTGGGTTCGGACGCGATGCAGGCCGCCTTCTCCGCGGATGGTCTGCGCTTCGATGCTGTCACCCGGAGCCTGCGCGTCGCGCGATAGGTGTCCCCGGTCATCACGGGGGCGGGGACCCTTTCGGAAGGTTGGCTGGAAATGAAAAAGCCCACGGAGGGCACCGGGGGCTTTTAAGAGCGATCAGGGGGATGCTACTTCTTCAACGCATCACGGATCTCCATCAGGAGCTTCTCCTCATTGGTGGGGGATGGTGGCGGGGCGGGGGCGGCTGCCTCCTGCTTCCTGAGCCGGTTGATGCCCTTGATCAGGATGAACATGACGAAGGAAACCACCAGGAGCTCCGTGGCCACCGTTACGAAGGCGCCCCAGTGAACCGCCACTTCGGATGTCGCTGGGGACAGCACGTTGCCAGCGACATCCTTGACCTCGCTCACGGCAGGTGTCAGGATGAGCTTCTTGTCGCTCAGATCGACACCGCCGCTCAGCTGTCCCACCAAGGGCATGACCATGCCATCGATGAATGCGGAGGTCACCTTGCCGAAGGCGCCGCCCATGACGAAGGCCACGGCCATGTCGACCAGGTTGCCCCGCACGGCGAATTCCTTGAATTCCTTTAACATTCCCATGGGCTGTCGGTGCTTGATGGTTGCCCGGCCAAGGTACGCACGAACATTTCACCGTTAACGGGATGCGGTGCTGCGCCCGTCCCGTCATCCAGATGCGCCGGTCGGGTGTTACATCCCGGTCATCGGCAGCTTCCTGTAGGTCCGGCATCAATAGCCGGCGGGTGAGGCCGTTCCTGCAGATACGACCACGTCAGCGCAGCTCCTTCTGCAACTCCCTATGCTGGCCCTGCAGGCGCTCCACTTCGCGGGCAAGCCGTTCGATCTTCTTTTCCATCTCCCTGCGCATCGCCTCACCGCTCGCACTCTTGAAATTGAACATCCCCATGTTCTGTTCCATCTGCCGCATCTCGGCCTGCAACTCCTCGATCCTGCGTTTGACGAAGCGGCTTTCGCGTTCCATCCGGTCGCGGCCATCAGGTGCGCTTTTGAGGCTGTCCACGTGGTCCTGGAACTGCACCCTGCGCCTCTCGTCACCCTCCATTTTCAGCTGTCCGTAGTGCTTGTCCAAAGCTGCCCTGTAGCGTTCGTTCAGGGTGTCGAAGAGGCGCGGTGAAACACGGCCCGTATTCATCCAGCGTACTGAGAATTCCTTCAACATCCCAAGATCCCTGCCTCGCTCCCCGCTGAGCTGGAACCCCTCTATCTCCGCAAGCAGCGCTTCCTTTTCCAGTGCACTGGCCGCCTGTTCCTCATCCTGCTTGGCGAAGGTTGCCTTGCGGTTCTGGAAGAATGCGTCACAGGCTTCGCGGAACCTGCTCCACAACTTGTTCTCGTCACGCGGACCTGCACTGCCCGCCTCCTTCCATTGCTGCTGGAGTTGCTTCAACCGGTCTGCAGTGCGCTTCCACTCCCTGCTCTCCTTCAACACCAGTGCTTCATCCAGCAGGGCCTGCTTGCGTTCGCGTGCCGCCCTGAATTGATCCTTGAGCGAATCGAAGTGCTGCTTCTTCGCATCGAAGAAGGTGTTGCAGGCATTGCGGAACTCCTTCCAGATGCGTTCGTTGTCCTTCTTGGTTGCGAACCCGATCTGCTTCCATGCATTCTGCAGTTCGAGCATTTCCTCGGTCAGCAACTTCCACTCCTTGGTACCGGCTCCGGCGGTGCGCTCGAACAGGGCCGTCACCTTGTCGATCAGTCCCTGTTTGGCTGCGAGGTTCGCCTCGTGTTCAGCACGCCGGGCCCTGTAATGCTCATGCACCTTGTCGTACACCACGCGCGTGGCATTCCAGAAACCATCACGCACGGCCTCCCATTCCTCGCGCACGACCGGACCGATCTGCTGCCATTTCTCCTGGTACTCACGCACCATCTGCTCCAACTCCCGGACGTTATCCTTCAGTGCGAGGCTCTGCATGTCGGCGACCAGGGCCTGCTTCAATGCGGTGTTCTTGCGCAGGTCGTGGTCGCGCAGTTCCTTATAGATGCGGATGTGATAGAAGAACTCATCGCGCAGGTGGCTGTAGTCGGTCTGCAGTTCGCGGTAGTGCTGTGCCGGTACCGGTCCGATGGAACGCCACTTCTCGTGCAGTTCATTGAACCGGTTGAACGCACTGCTGATGTTCTCCTCGTTGGCGATGAGCGCCTTGAGCTCCTCCATGATGGCCTTCTTGGCGGCCATGTTGTCGGCCTCCTCCTTGACCTTCCGGCGTCGGATCTCGTTCACACGCTGGTTGTAAGCGTCGAGCAGTTGCTTGAACCGCTTGTCCTCCTCATCCTGCAACGGGGCGGACTCGATGGCCAGGCCGGGGGCATTCTCCGATGTTTCCGCAGCAGGCGTTCCATCGTCACCTGCATGGGCGGCCTGCAGCGCATGGGCCACGATGGTCTCGTAGGCCTCCTTTACAGCTTCCACCTCTTCGGAGGCCTGTTCGGCATCGTCCCGCGCGTTCAGTTCTTCGAGCCGTTCAATGAGCTCTGCTTTGGTCGCCATCACATGCGGACGGGAAATGCTAGGAT
>JBIJDX010000130.1:0-8215 GCA_044343855.1 Flavobacteriales bacterium | reverse complement strand
TGGACAACGACCGCAGGAGCTACGCGGAGTTCGACGGATGGACACCCGACAATTTCGACCATGACACCACCGGGGGGGAGGTGGCCATGTGGCATGCCCTTGCACGCAGCATGAACAGGCCCACCGTGGACCTTTATTTCCGCACCGGTGTGGATACGATCACGCAGGTGTTGCAGGGATTGGGATTGCCCACGGTTGACGCCGGCAAGCCATCCATGGCATTGGGCGCCATGGATGCCAGCCTGCTGCAACTGGTGCCGGCCTATGGCGCGTTCGCCATGCAGGGAAAGCGCGTTACACCGCAACTGATCACACGCATCACCGATGCCCGTGGTCGGGAACTTTACAAGGCGAAGGCCCCGCGGGGTGTGCAGGCGTTGGACCCCTTGGTGGCGGCCCGGTTGATCCGCATGCTGCAGCGTGCCGTGGACGAGGGGACGGGTGTGGCGCTCCGAACACGCTACGGCCTCGCCGGCGCATACGCCGGCAAGACGGGGACCTCGCAAGGATACAGCGATGCATGGTTCGCAGCATGCACACCCGGACTGACAGGGGGGGTGTGGGTGGGTGCCTTCGATCCGGACATCCACTTCAGCGGGCCGTTGGGTACCGGTGGGTCACTGGCCCTGCCGATCATGGGTGCCACCTTGAGGCAGGTGGAGCGTGATGCCCGCCTTCGTGCACGATACCTGAAACCGTTCGAACTTGTTCTGGACAGTGCCTTCACCATGGAATGCCCAGCGTGGCGGGAAAGTTCCGGATCGGATGAGTTCATCGGGCCTGATCCGGTTCCCGAAGAACTGCCTCCGGGAGTGCCGGATACCAACCATGCCGAACGCCGCAATGTGTTCGACCGGTTGTTCCCCAAGGTGGATGAATGAACCTCATCCGAAGGCCTGCATGTCGCACAGGCGGCGGTACTGACCACCGGCTGCATGCAGTTCGGTGTGGGTTCCCCGCTCGATGATGCGTCCGTGCTGCATGACGCAGATCTCGTCGCAGTGCTGGATGGTGCTCAGGCGATGCGCGATCACCAGGCTCGTGCGCCCTTCGAGCATCTTGAACAAAGCCTCCTGAACCAGACGCTCGCTCTCGGTATCCAGCGCACTTGTGGCCTCGTCCAGTATCAGGATCGGTGGGTTCTTCAACACGGCACGGGCAATGGACAGGCGTTGCCGCTGGCCACCGCTGAGCCGGTTGCCGCCATCGCCGATGTTGGTCTGGTAACCCTGCTCCAGCTGCAGGATGAAATCGTGCGCATTGGCGATGCGTGCGGCACGTTCAATGTCCGCCTGCGACACGCCCGGTGAGCCGAATGCGATGTTGTTGGCCACCGAATCGTTGAACAGGATGCTATCCTGGGTGACAATGCCCATGAGGGCTCGCAGGTCACGCAGGCGGAGGTCGCGGATGTCCTGCCCATCGATGAGCAGCGCACCTCCGCTTACATCATGGAAGCGCGGCAGCAGATTGGCCAAGGTGGTCTTGCCGCTGCCGCTGGTACCCACAAGGGCCACGCTGCGGCCCTTGGGGATGGTGATGCGGATATCCTCCAGCACCGACCGTCCCTCGGAACCCACCGGCGGTTGCTCGTAGGCGAAGGCGACCCCGCGATACTCGATGCGGTCGTTGAAGCTGCTGATGGGGCGTGCATCGGGCCTCTCCTTCACGGTGTTCTCAACCGCGAGCAGGTCGAAGATGCGCTGGCCGCTGGCCCCTCCGCGCGTAATGGCGCTCCATCCCTGAGAGAAGCCCTTGATGGGCGCCAACAGTTGGGAGAAGATGATGATGAAACCCAGGAAGCTGTCGCCACTCAGCGTGGGTTCAGTGCCAAGGACGAAACTGCCACCGATGTAGGCGATGGCAGCCATCACCGCGGCCCCGAGCGTCTCGCTCAAGGGCGATGCAAGGTCCTGCCGGCGCATCATCGACACATGGGCGCGCATCAACAGCTCGTTCTCGCGGGCGAAACGGCGTTCCATATCAGCCTCGCCGTTGAAGGCCTTGATCACACGGATGCCGCCGAGGGTCTCCTCGAGGCGCGCGAGCAGGTCGGCCTCCTTCTCCTGCACCCGGTTGCTGCGTTTGCGCAGGCTGCGGCTCACACGGGCGATGAGCAGGCCACTTACGGGGAGCATCAGCAGCGAGATCGCCGTGAGGCCGGGGCTCAGCGTCACCATCGTACCAAGGAACATGAGCACGGCGATGGGCTCGCGGAACACCATCTCGATGTACTGCATCACGGAGAACTCAACAACGTGCAGGTCGTTCGTCATCAGCGCGAGCAGGTCACCCTTCCGCTCACCTGCATGGTAGCGCAGGGGCAGCTCCAGCAGCTTGGCATAGATACCCTGACGGATATCGCGGACGATGCGGTTCCGGAACTGTGTGATGGCGAGCAATGCGAGGTAGCGGAAGAGGTTCTTGAACAGGAACAGCAACACCACCACCGCACAGATGGCGAGCAGGGCACCCATATTGCCATACACCTCAATGAGGCGCGTAAGGCCCCAGTTGAAGGTGCCCTCCAGACCGTCCTTCGTCCAAAGTTCCACCGGGCGCTCCTGCACAGGCTTCACCTGGCCCAGCAACAGCCGCAGGAAGGGGATGAAGAGCAGCAGCGAAAGCAGGTGGAACACCGTGGCCAGCAGGTTGAACAGCGCATTGAAGGCGGCGAACCGGCGGTAGGGTGCGCCGAAGCGCAGGATGCGAAGAAAGGTGCGCATGACCGTGCACGAAGGTAGGCCCCGATGCCTGTTGTGCTGTTGACCACAGCCCGGTAATGCTCCGGCGACAGCATTGCCGGCCCTACCTTCGCCACGCGATGGACAGCATCAGACAGAACAAGGTGAACAGCCTGCTGCAGCGCGAGCTTGCTGTGATATTCCAGCAGGAGGCGCGCAGCCTGCTTCCCGGAGGGCTCATCACAGTTTCAGCCGTGCGTGTGAGTCCCGACCTCGGGGTGGCCAAGGTGTACCTCAGTCTGTTCCCGGTAAAGGACAAGCAGGCCGCCATCAGCATCATCCGCGACCAGTCCCATCGCCTGCGGGGCCAGCTGGGACAAAGGGTGGGGTCGCAGATGAGGATCGTCCCGGACCTGCTGTTCTACGTGGACGACTCGCTGGACCGCGCAGAGGAGATCGATAAACTGTTGAAGGGATAGGCATGCAGTACGATCCGGTCAAGCGTCGCCTGGGCGTCGTGTTCAACAGCAGTCCCGGGCTGCGGATGTTGTTCTACCGCCTGTTGGACCTGCTCTTGCTGCGGGCGTGGCACATCCAACAGGAACTGAAGCAATGGGTAAGCACCACCCACACGTCGTCTTCGCACAGCGCGGGTGGCGCAGGTATGCACGTGTATGACGCTGGTGCGGGCTTCGGACAGTACAGCTACTGGCTCAGCGGTCTGCTGCCCCAAGCGCGTATCACAGCTATCGATGTGAAGGAGGAACAGGTGGCGGATTGCAATGCCTTTTTCCAGCGCATCGGCCGTCCACAGGTGAAGTTCGAGGTGGGTGATGTGACCAGGTTCCAGCAGCCCGGCTCGTTCGATCTGGTGGTGTGCGTGGATGTGATGGAGCACATCCTGGAGGACGAGGCAGCGCTGCGCTGCTACAGTACCAGCTTGAATGCGGGCGGCATGCTCATCATCAGCACCCCCAGCGACCAGGGCGGCAGCGATGTACACGAGGAGGGCGAAGGCTCCTTCATTGAAGAGCATGTGCGCGACGGCTACAACATCGACGACATCCGGTCCAAGTGCCTGCGCAACGGCTTCAGTAAGGTGGAAGCGCGTTACAGCTATGGCGCACCCGGCAAGATCAGCTGGAAGTTGAGCATGAAATGGCCGTTACTTATGCTCCAGGCCAGTAAGCTCTTCTTCGTGGTGCTGCCGGTCTACTACCTCCTGGCCTACCCCATCGCCTTCGTGCTGAACATGGCCGATGTGCGCATGAAGCACCCCACGGGAACGGGATTGGTCGTGAAGGCCTGGAAGTGACCAACCGCCGTACCTCAGGCACAACAGCGGCCCGGTTGGTATGATCTTCGCACCAACAGCAAGCCATGCAACGCCGCCTGCGCATCCTTCGCAACAGCCTTCTGCTGCTGGGCGGGCTCTTAGCCCTGCTTTTCAGCATCCTCTGCTATGTGCTCTACGCCCACGAGCAGCAGATCGCGGACGGGATCGTCGCAGCACTGAACCAGGACCAGCAGGGGCAGGTCAGCTATCACCATGTGGAACTGTCACCTTTCCGGAATTTCCCCTACATAAGCATCGATCTCAAAGGACTCCGGTTCGATGCCGACAAGCATTCCGGAAGTGACCGCGCCATCTTTGCTTTCGCCGACGTTTATCTCGGCTTCAATGTGTTCGACCTGCTGCGAGGAGAGTATACGATCCGCAAGCTGGTGTTGCACAAGGGACACCTGTACCTCGAAAAACATGCCGATGGTTCATACAACATCAGTCGGGCCATGTTCAGCGGCACCGGCCAGAATGCGGGTGGAACACACCTTGACCTGCAACGCGTGGAACTGCGCGAGGTCACCCTACACGAGCTGAACCGCATGGAAGAAGGCAAGGAGCTCGTGCTCGACATCAGGAAGGCAGACGCATACCTGCGCATGCTGAACGATGGACTCCACATGGGGCTGGAGAGCGACCTGTTCCTGGAAAAATACACGGCGGGCACCACCACCTGGTTCAGTGAGCTGCCATTCCGGCTTGCGTGCGAACTGACCATCGACAAGGGAATGGTAACCATCCATCCCAGCACGTTCGCAGTGGATGCAGGCGAACTCGACCTGCAGGGTACGCTCGACCTGAACAGGGACCTGATGCTGGACCTGAAGGTCAGCGGCAGGAAGAAGAACTTCGACACCTTCATCGCCTTCGCCCCGCCCGATGTGCTCGAACGGCTCAGGGAGTTCAAGAACGAGGGCGACATCTTCTTCGAGGGTACCATCACCGGCCCGATCGACAAGCAGGACCCGCTGATCGATCTGCGATTGGGCTGCAGGAACACCGTATTCCACCACAAGAGCCACAACAAGGCCCTGCGCGATGTCGCCTTCACCGGCCACTTCCGCACCGGCGATGACGGCGGCCTGGACGGCGCCTACCTGGAGCTTGTGAACCTCTATGGGGAGCCCGAAAAGGGGCTGATGAAGGGAACCTTCCGCGTGGACAACCTCCTCGATCCACGCATCACCATGGACTTCCACGCCAGGTTCGACCTCGCGCACCTGAAGACCTTCTACGACTTGGAAGCCATTGAGAATGGAAGTGGTATGGTCACCATCGACATGACCCTGAACGAATACATCGGTCCGGACAGCGTATTGCATTTCGCCACCAAGATGACCGATGGCGTCACCAGCAACATCACATTCACCGATGTGGAGTTGAAGCTCGCCTCGCTGAACAAGGCCTTCACCGGCTTCAATGGCAGGATCCTGCTCGACGGGGACGACCTCAGGAGCGAAGGGCTGCGCGTGCGCATCGGGCAGAGCGACCTTGCTGTGGACTTCGCAATGAGCAACGTGAGCGCACTCCTCCACCACCAGAGCGCTCCGGTCGACGTGCGCCTGCATGGCGAAAGCCGCACGTTGAACATGGCGGAACTGCTCGCACTCAACGGCAGGGCGGTGGACACCCCTTGGGCACGCGACACCATCAGCGGGCTGGAGTTCGATGTGGATCTCCACACCACGGTGGATGCCCTGGAACGCGCGCGCTACCTGCCCTCCGCCGCGGTCGACATCAGGCACCTCGCATTCCGCACCGCCAAATATCCACACGCATTGGACGATGTTCGCGGCCGCATCTCCGTCAGCGACGAGCGTTTCCAACTGGACGACCTCTCCTTCACCCTGGGCCGCAACGATGTGCATGCCAGTATGCGGGTGGACAACTTCGGCGCACTGCTGGACAGCAACCGCCGCGAGACCGTCACCCACCGCACCGCGCTGCGCAGCGCCTATTTCAACGCCAAGGAACTGTTGGTTTATGATGGGAAGTCCTTCATAAACGACAGCATCGACGAGGAAGTGATACGCGACCTGGTACTCGAAGGCTCCGGAACGGTCCACAGCAACACCTTCACCAACAAGGGCTTCATCAGCAACACCCACATCGACCGCTTCACCGTGCGCGTGAACGACCTGCCACCGCTGAAGGAACTCGATGGCCGGGTGCTCACCGACACCAGCGGCTGCGTCACCCTGCAAGGTCTGAAGCTCGCCATGGGCCGCAGCGACCTCACGGCCGACCTCCACCTGCGCCACTTCCTGGACGATGACCTGGTGAACAAGCACATCGAAGGGCGGGTGCGAGCCACCAACATCGATCTCGACGAGCTCTCCCAGTGGAGCCCCGCCACGGACACCACCGCACACTCCGAAGCCTTCAACCTCTTCGCCCTGCAATTCCCCGTGCTCAAGCTCACTGCCGACATCGGTCGACTGAGACAACACCGCGTCCTGGTGGAGGACCTGCACGCTGAGCTGCGCACCACGAAGGACCATCGCATCCACATCGACTCGCTCTCCCTGCGCACGGCCGGTGGCATCCTGCAAGGTCGCGGACTGCTCGACGGCAGCCGGCAGGACAGCATCGTGCTCCACGGCCGCGCGCATGTGAGCGATGTGGAGCTGGACAAGGTCATGTTCAAACTCGACAATTTCGGGCAGGATGTACTGGTCCACGACAACCTGCATGGGCGCGTGACAGGCAGGCTCACGCTGGATGGTCACCTGCATCCGGACCTCACACCGGACCTTGCACACACCACGGTGGTGGCCGACCTGCGCGTGAACGAAGGACGCCTCACCCGCTTCGCACCAATGCACGCCATGGCGATGTTCATGGACGGCAAGGACCTGGACAACATCCGCTTCGGCGAGCTGGAGAACCGCTTCACCTTCACCGACGGCACGCTGCACGTCCCAGAGATGAAGATCAGCAGTACACTGGGCTACATGCGCCTCAGCGGCCGCCAACGTATGGATCTGAACATGGACTACACCCTGCGCCTGCCCTTGGACCTGGTGCGCAAGGCCGGTTGGAGCACACTACGCAACAAGCTGCGATCCCAGGCCCGGAGAGAGGAGCTGGCACTTATCGAGCAGGCCGACGCGGAGATCATCACCGAACAGAAAGGACTCATCAAGGGCTACCTGACCGTGCGGATCACCGGCACACCGGACAACTTCGAGGTACACATGGGCAAGGGCGACAAGAACGAGTGATCGATCCAACGAACTTTGGCCCCGGTCATGAACCTGCCCCTCCTTTTCGCCCGCCGCTACCTGCTCGCCTCGCGCAGCGCGGCCGGGCGCAACACCAATGCCATCAACATGATCACGCTCATCAGCATCGTGGTGATCGGTGTGGTGAGCGCGGCCATGGTGGTGGTGCTCAGTGCGGTGAACGGCATCAGCGACCTCGTGGACACCATCTACTCCCCTTTCGACCAGGACATCACCATCACCCCGGCGGAAGGCAAGACCCTGCAACGCGACAGTCTGGACATTGGCAGACTGCTGGCCGTGAGCGGTGCAACCCTCAGCAGCTGGACCATTGAGGAGAACGTGCTGCTGATGCACGATGGACAGCAGGCGGTGGCCACCTTGAAAGGCGTGGAGGAGCCCTACCTGCGCATGAGCGACATGCAGCGCTACCTCTTCTCCGGCGAAGCGCGGCTGGAGAGTGCCACAGGCTCGGCGGCGGTGCTCGGCATCGGTCTGCGCAGCGACCTGGGCGTGCCCTTGGACGATGGCATCTTCCGTCCGCTCACCATCAGCGCACCGATCCGCGGTCGCAAGCTGAGCACCTACCAGCAGCGCGCCTTCGAGCGCATGGACATGGCCGTGGCGGGCACCTTCACCATGAACATGGAGTTCGACATGCGCTATGTAGTGGTCCCCTTCGCAGCAGCGGAGTCGCTCTTCCACTATTCCAGCGAGGCGAGCGCCTTGGAACTGAAGCTCCCGGCTGACCGCGATGCCGATGCCGTGGCGGCAGCACTGCGCACCGAGCTGGGGCCGCGCTACCGGGTGCGTACGCGCCAGCAGAAGAACGTGCTGATGTACCAGACCAACGCCTCGGAGAAGTTCTTCTCCTTCCTGGTGCTCGCCTTCATCGGCCTCATCGGCGCGTTCAACATCATCGCATCGCTCACCATGATGATGATCGAGAAGCGCAAGGACATGGG
>JBIJDX010000129.1:0-8304 GCA_044343855.1 Flavobacteriales bacterium | reverse complement strand
GGTGGTATCGCGGGTCTCGGGACGGTCGGCCGCGGCACCGCCCGCTGCCGCCACCAGGGTATCAGGCCGATCGGCGGTGGGTGGCGCACCATCCGTGGGGCGTTCACCCGCCTCCCCGCGTACGGAGGCATCGTTCGCAGGGACAACGGGGGAGGGCGGAACGGTATCGTCCGTGCTGCTGACGTTCCGCGTGGTTGCGGCGTCCGCCTGCGCAGCGCCGCCGTCGCCACGAGCGGGAGGATCCGTCGGTTCCGGCCGTCGATCCCCATCGGCCTTGCCGGCAATGGCTGCGGTGGATGGTTCGAGGGGTTCGCCGCGTGAGCTGCCGTTGAGCTCCCAGTTGAAGATGCGCGCCTCCATCTCACCGGCCGGTTCGTTGAGCACCACCTCGAAGCGTTCTTCGATGGGCAGTGCTTCGGCCCTGCGCTCGGTCTCCAGGATGCGTTGCGCCAGGCTGGCGGCCGCATCCGCCGGCACCTCCTGCAGGGGCCTGTCCGAAGGAACAGCGAGCATGGCTGTGAGAGCCGCCTGGCCACGCAGGAGGGACGACTCCCGTTCGAGGGTGACGGCCCTGGCCTGTGCATCACGGGTCTCGTCACGCAATGCGGCCAGCTGTTCGCCGAGCTCGTCGATGGACCGCTGCAGCTCGGCCTTGCGGCTCTTGTTGCCGGTGTCCTGCTGCTCACGCTTGAGCCGGTTCACGCGATCGGTGAGCTCGTTCTCCTCCTGTCGCTTGGCGCTGGCCTGGCGGAGGGCCCTGTCCGCCTGTTCGCGTTGTGCGATGACGGCCCTGCGGGCGCGCTCCGCGGCACCGGGATCGGCGTTCGGACCGGTTCTTTCCGCGTGTTGTGCGCGCAACGCCGCCAGATGGGGCAGCGCCTCCTGGTCCCTGCCGGCGCCGAGGGATGCGCGCACATTGGTGGCAAGGCGTTCGGCTTCGGCAGCGCGCTGCGTCCGGTTGAGGGCATCGGCCGCGAGGTCATCGGCGGTGCGCTGGGCGGCACGCGCGCGCAGGCCTGCCTCACGGGCCCTCTGACGGTTGGTCGCCGCGTCCTTCATGTGCGCGTTCCGGGCACTCTCGTCCCCAGCAGCGGCAGCCTGTTGCAACAGTTCCTCGGCCCGCAGGGTGGCTTCGCGGGCTTCATCAGCCGCGTCAACAGCCAGTACGAGGGCCTGCCTGGCGCTGCGGTCGAGATCGGCCGCCTCCTGTGCAATGGCCTTGGCATCGTCGTCCGCGATGCGTTGGGCAGCAGCCCGGTCCACATCACCGGTGAAGCCGGCCGCGGTGAGCACATCGGTCACGGGTTGCGGCTCCACAGGCGGTGGTGCGGGGTCGCTGCCGGTGCTCACCTCGAGGCGCGCCCTCCGCTTGATCTCATCGAGTGCGAGCGCGACCATGTCATCGCCGAGTGGCTCATCGAAGTAGTTGCGGATCTCAAGTCGCTCCTGCCCCGCCTGTCCGGCCAGGTCGATCTCCTGTCGGTAGGCGCGCGGCTGGGAGCTGGCGGGCACCTCCACCATGGCGGCATGTGTCCGCCCTTGCGAACCCGCCTCCACCATGAACCGGAAGTTGCCACCACGCGGAAGGGAGAGCACATAGCCACCGTTGATATCGGTGCGCACATCGGCCACGGTCTCCTGGGTGAGGGCATCCTCGACCACGATGCGGGCCCTGCGGTCGGCCTTGTCGAACTGGTTGGCGAAGGTCCCCTTCAGCACGGTGATGACCACGGGGATCCGGGCCGTGCTGATGCGATAGACATGGAGCCTGCCCTGCGCACTGCTGCGGCCACTGGCGAAACAGGCCTCCTTGTGCTCACCATCCACCACATAGAAGACATCGTCGTCGGGGGTGTTCACCGCGAAGTCCAGGTTCTCAGGGCTCCCGAACGCATTGAGGCCTGCATCGTAGATCGCACGGAACACATCGTACCCCCCCATGCTGTTGTGTCCCTTGCTGCAGAAATAGAACGTTCGTCCATCGGGATGCAGGAAGGGATAGTCCTCATCAAGGTCGGTATTGATGTAGCCGGCGAGCTTGACGGGTGTTGCGAAGCTTCCATCGGGCAACAGCTCGGTGCGGTAGATGTCACGACCGGTGGTGCCATCCTTGCCCAGGCTGCTGAAGAGGATGGGGCCCCTGCGGTCGGGCAGGTACACAAGGCCACGGTGACCTCGCTTCCTGTCGAGGTTGGTGCGCAACTCCTCGGGTGTCACCACGATGCGGCCGCCGATATCCCCGAGGTCGTAATAGCGGAAGAAATCATCCTCGGCGGACTCGACCTTGCTGCGCACCCTTACGTCCTTGAGGTTGGACAGGAGTTTCTCCCCATTGCGGCACTGCTGCTCGAATCCTTCGACCGGCCATTCCTCCAGGGCCTTTTTATCACCGGTTCCGCGGAACCGTTGGTATGCCTGCTGGGCCTCCTTGAAGCGGTAGTTGAGGTGGTAGGCGCGGCCGAGCCAGTACCAAGCGGCGGAAGGGCCGGCGGGATCGGCGGTGGCGTATTTGAGGAAACCAATGGCCTTTTCCTTGTCGTCACCTGAATGGAGCAGGCATGTGCCGAAGCGGTAGTTGAGTTCGCGGTCGGCCGGCGCAAGGCTTACCAGTTGGGAATACATGGTCATGGCCTCGGCGAACCGGCGCTCGTTGAAAAGCGCGTCAGCCTTGGCCCTCAGCTGCTGATCGCCCTGGGCCGCAAGCAGGGAGGGCAACAACAACGTGGACAGGAGGCCCGTGAAGCGGATGACCATCCCGGCAAGGAACGCTGCATCGCGGTATGTGGCCCGGGGGTTCATGTGCGGCGGGGTCGTCCGCGTGCGCCGATGTCCGTTCGGTTCTCCTGGCCACGCAACAGGCGGCCGATGTTCTCCCGGTGAGTGTAGAAGACGGTGAGGCAGAGCATGAGGGCGAACCCGACCTTCAGCGGATCGGATTCCCGGAAGACCAGGAGCATTGCAAGCGGGAATGACAGGGCCGCAGCGAGGGATCCGAGGGACACATACCGGCTGAGCAGGAATACCAGGGTGAACACAGCCACGCACAGTGCTGCGGCTCCGGGATGTACAGCGAGCACCCCGCCGAGCGAGGTTGCCACGCCCTTGCCGCCCTTGAAACCGGCGAACACCGGGTACAGATGACCCACCACGGTGGCAATGACAAGGGCCAGCCGCAGGCACATCCACGGCGTGGTGTCGGGTTCCAGTCCACTGAAATTGGGCAGGAGGCGCACGGGGATGAATCCCTTGGCCACATCGATGAGCAACACCGGGAGGCCGGAACGCCACCCCAGCACGCGGAAGGTATTGGTGGCACCGGCGTTACCGCTGCCATGATCGCGCACATCGATGCCATGGAAGGTGCGCCCCCACCAGACGCTGGAGGGGATGCTACCGACCAGGTAGGCGGCGGCGATCGCCAGGATGCTGTATCCCCAGGGGTGGTCCATGGTTCAGAGGCCGAAGCGGTCGCGGAAATCGTCGACCTTTTTCTTGGTGGAGAGGATGAACTGGTAGGCTGCCTCGTCCTTCTTCGCCTCCAGCACCCGCTTGTCGTCCTTCAGGTCAGCCAGCGCGGTGTTGAACTGGTCGTCGCTGCTGTAGGCATAAAGATAGTTGCGTGCGTACTGGAAGAAATAGTAGGTCTGGTCATCCATCATCAGCAGGATGGTGAGGATGTCCCCGCTGCGCTTGCGTTCCAGGTGCACCTTGCCTTTCACGTAACGGTAGACCGGCTTTTTCAGGATGGTGGCAATGCCGATGGGGCCTTCACTCAGCCAGCTCTGCTCCGGACCGTTCCATGCCAATTTCACATCGCCCAGAACGATGGGCTTCACCACCTCATCCGGCAATTTCTTGATCTCTCCCTTGATGCTCAGCTCGCTGATGAACTTGTCCGAGCGTTCCAGGCCGAGCAGTTCGCGCAGCAACTTCTCATAGTAGGTCTTGGTGATGTCAAGCGGCTTGAGGTCCGGATAGGCGAGCATCTGCTCGGCCATGCGCTCAAGGGCATTGTCGTGGAAATGGAAGTCGGCGACCATCACCCCTTCGGACGTTGCCTTGCGCCCGTCGATCTCATAGCGCATGCCGCCCACCGTGTTCACCTGCATGCGCCCCAGGTCAACGCCATGGTTCATCCGCCCATCGGCCATCAGCACACAGTTGTCGGGGGCAAGGGCCACCAGGTTGCCCGGCAGGTTGCGCTGGCGGATCTTCTCCTTGCTGGAGATCATGTATTCCTTGCGTCCCTTGTCATAATGGAGCCAGCCGGATGCGTTCACCAGGCGCCTGTCCCGGCGGTCCTCAACGGCGCTGAGGAAGGCCCCGTTCACCCCGAACGGATCCTCGGAGGACAGGAACATGCCAGCACCGAGCATGACCGACTGGTCATCATACAGCGTGTCGGCAACGGGGATGTACACCTCCTTCGGATCGATGGTGCCACTGAAGCGCATCCAGTTGCGTGACAGTGCCTGGCAACCATGCTGGATGCGTGCGCTTCCATCGAAGGAGAGGTCCTTGATACTGGCGGCCAGCCGCACATCACCGAAGAAGTCGAAGGCCGGGCTCAACTGGAAATCCTCCTCGCGTGCGATACGCCCGCTGGCGATGGTCTGGTAGGCGGTATCCACACGCACATCCTTCAGCGCGATTGGGAAGGCCTTGCCGTTCTCGTCCACATAATCAAGAACGCCTTCGGCCGTGTAGTTCCGCTTGGCCCTGATGTTGGCCGTGGCATTGTAGATGCGGTGGTACTTGGTGACATAGTTGGCCGTTATCACGGTGTTCAGCAGGGGATCCATCTCCGCATTGCGGCGTATCCGCACCCGCATGCTATCCGGTGTCACCAATGCATCGGCCACCTGTATGTACTGCACCTCGTTGGCCGTGATCAGGTGCCGTTTCAGGTCATAGCGCGCCTTGGGTGCCATGAATGCAAGGCTGTCCTGGTCCGGCCGAATGCTCACGAAGTTGGAACCCGAGAGCTGGAGGTCCTCGCTTCCAGCAGCCGCAGTGCGATCGCTTTCGAGCTGGATATCGCCCTGGTCCATGTACCACTTGAAGCGGTCCATGAAGCAGATGTACTGGTTGACCGGGAACTCCACCTTTGTCTCGGTGCCATTGGACACGAACTCCCCAATGCGCTCATCCAGCTTCACCGTGGCGTTCACATTGTCCGTCCGGAACGCGATGCTCGCCGTATCGCCCTCGGTGAGGCGGAAGTCCGAAGTATCGGCATGCAGCTGCATGGTCTGGAAGGCGAACAGGTCTGACCGCAGGGTGGCATTACGGAAGTCGATGAGGCCGCCGCCCGTCATGCCCTTCGGGGTGAGGTCGGTGGATCCGTGCAGCAGGGCCTGGTCCCCATACATGACCAGCGGCTTGCGCAGCTTCTCGGTGTGCAGCAGGTCGCGCGCTGGCTCGAGCCGCACGAACACATCCGAGGCCCGTACCTCCGGAACCTTGGCGGGGGCTGTTGCCATTTCATTGAACAACGTATCAGCCCTGCCCAGGGTGCTGTCCGGCGTGAACACCAGTGCCTTGGAGCGCACGGTGCTTGTCAGGTACGTGAGCTCCCCATCGCCCTGCAGCCCCCGGCCGTTGAGCTTGACGGTGCTGGTGAAGGTGGCCTTGCGCCCATAGAGCGGAGCGCCCGCTTCACCAGTGCCCCGGACAAAGCCCAGCGCATAATCCGGCTGGAGTGCCAATGGCTCCTTGATATCGGGGAAGATGCCGGCGGATACCAGGGTGCCGCTGAAGTTGAGACCCTTGTTGGTGAAGTTGTCGAGCGAATCGAGCTGGAACGGGTCGCTGCGGTAATAGAAGCGGTCGCGCTTGTACACGCCGCGCTGGATGTTGCCCTTGTCGTAGAACACATAGCTCTCCTTGGTGCTGTTGAACTTCGGGTAGCTGGGATAGTCCTTCTGGTGAAGCCCCCCCTTGTTGCTGGGGGCGTCGATCTCCAGTGTGCCGGAGACCTGCTCCAGCACGTTCTTCACCTTCACGAGCGTGGTCCTTCCCTCCTCGTTCCGCTCGAAGCTGTCCGCCATGAAGCTGACCGAATCCACGTTGAGCAGGTCGATGGTGAAGTTGTCGTAGTGGAAGTAGTATTCCTTCCCGTGGAAGGTGAGCTTGCCCGCCTGCACCTGCCCCCCGAAGGTGAGGTCCCGCCCCTTCTTGATGATGAGCTCCTTGCCGGACGGGAAGATGCGCACGTCCTGAGAGTCGCTCATCTGGATGCGGGCAACCCCTTTCATGGCAAGGTCATGGTTGAGCAGGTTGAGCGTTGCGTTCACACCGTCCTCCGCATTGGAATTGAACTGGAGCACGTCATAGTCCTGTTTGCCGGCGCTGTTGAGGATATGCTGGCGCAGGCGGGGACGCACATCCACCCATTCGGTCTCGGGGTCGTAGTCGAGGTAGCCCTTGTTGGCCATGTCGATCAGGAGCGGTATCACCTCCTCCTTTGGCATGCGGCTGAAGACGGCGAACTCCTGCGCGTAGAAATGGCCCTCGTTCTGTTTGCTGAAGTCGTTGAGGCGCACAAGCGGATGTACGGCATCGATCCCAAGGAGCGCGTTGTACCGCTTTTCCTTGAAGTAGGAAAAACTCTCGAAACTGGCCCGGGTGAGGGTGCTTCCCGGTAGGTTGCCCATCTGTACCACCGGGTCGCCCTGTTTCCAGGTGAGCACCTCGAAATACATGTCGATACCATGGTAGGTGTTGTAGAAGGGTGCCTTGCTCAGTCCCTCCTCCTTCCTGATGAGGCTCAGGACACGCTTTTCACGCAGGAAGCGCAGGCTGACGCTGGGATGGTAGAGCGAATCACCCTCAAGTCTTACGTTCACCGAGGCATTGTCCGTGGTGATGCGTTCCGTTTCGATGGAGAAGCGCAACCCGCGGGCGATGATGAACGGCCTTTTGTCCCGGTAGAAGGTGAGGTAGGCTGGTTGGTCCTTGGTGCCGTAGCCGATGAGCTTGGAGCCCTGCAGGGAAAAGCCGCCTTCGAAATCGATGCCTTCCACGATGTCGCGGATGGCCATTCTCCGGTCGTAGCTTTCGAAACGGGGATAGCTGGCACCATCGGGGTCCACGTTCGCAAGCACCTTGTCGCTCACCTTACCGAGGAGCGTGCGGGGGAAGTAGGGGTCATTGAAGCGGACCGAGTCGACCTCAAATGCCGAGGTCTTCATGCGCAGGGTATACGCATGGTCCCATTCGGCGAAGGTGGCCTCGGGCTTGAGCCCGGCGCGCTCCCAGGTGACCTTGCCCCCCACACCGCGCCAGATCCCACTGGTTGGCAGGAACACGCCCTCCGTACCGAGGATAACGGAGCTGTCGCCCTTGGCCAGGCAGACCAGGTCGGTGCGCCCGAAGCGGACCAGCGGGACACTGTCGAAGGCGAACGTGAAACGCCCCGAACGTGAACGCCAGGTGGTGCTGGATGAACCCAACAGGGTATTGTCCCTGAACAATCCGGCACAGGTCGTGATGAAGGCGGACACGTTCTGTTTGCGGCCGGCCTGCACAAGCTCACCCAACCCCTTCATCCATGCGTCGAACTCTGCGCCACCGCGCCCTCCACTGGGGAAGGCGGCCACCGATGCGAGGTAGTCACGGAACGAGGGGAAGGGCTCGAAGCGCTTCTTGAGCATGAAGTTGGCCACCTCCACGACGCGGGTGCGCTGGGCATCGGTGTAGAAGCCTCCCTGCCACACCGGAGCGAAGACGCCGGTCATGAAACCGCGGGCCTCCTTCTTGTCGGCCTCCTCAAGGAAGGCGGTCATCTCCTCCAGGAACTGTGTCGCATCCGTTGAGAACGGCTTGGCCTGCCCGCGGGCGGGACCGTGCAACAGCATGCACAGCAGCACGCCTATGACGATGCCATTGCTGGTGGGGCATCCGTTGGATGGGCTCATGCCTATGCGGTATTGCGTGGTTTTCGGCATCCGAGCAGGGCCCAGTCACCTTCGTTCATGCGTTCTGCAAGTTCCAGGCCGCACTCCCGAGCCCGGCTGGCCAGCATATGGCGGTCGGTGACCACGAAGCCACTGAGCAACAGTGCCGCTCCCGGCTTCATGGCCGCACTGAGCAACGGCATGGCGTCCAGCAGCACGTTGCGCTCGATGTTGGCAAGTATGACGTCATAGCTGCGACCAACGAGGGCATCCGCCACACCGATGGCACAATGGACGCGGGTGCATCCGTTGAGTTCCACGTTGGAGCGGGCGTTGTCAACCGCTCCGGGATCGATATCGAACGCGTCGCAGTGCCGTGCCCCCATCCGTTCCGCCAGGATGGCCA
>JBIJDX010000128.1:0-8326 GCA_044343855.1 Flavobacteriales bacterium | reverse complement strand
AGGTCCGCATGCTCCAGGTCGGCGGTGAAATCAACCAGCGGCCACCGGCCCCGGAGGTCGGCAAGACCCTTGAAGTCGAGCACAAGGTCATCGTCCTGGACCTGCAGCGCACCGTTGAACAAATTGCGTTCCAGCACACCGTTGGCTGTTATGTTCTCGATCAGTGCGCCGTTCAACCGGATGCTGGGCACCACACCCTGGAGCTCCGCGCGCGCCGCTGCAAAGGATCGACCGGACACGGACAGCCTGATGTCCGCCGCGATGGCACCCACCACGGACGTACCCGCCATGGCGCCAAGTTCGAAACCGCGCGTGGCCAGCCTGCCGGTCAGGTTGAGCTGGCCGGAAAGCGTATCGCGCCGGTAGGAGATGTCCGTACGCACCTCGCCAAGGTCGCTGTACATGGTGCCGAATGCGGTGAACGCGCGGATGAAGCCCGTGAAGTTCCCCCGGAACGCCACCTGACCGAGGGGTTCCAACTCGGTGGGGAGCACCACACGCCCTCCCTCCATGAACGGCGGCGCAGGCAGCTGGGACAAATGCCGAACGTGCGTCTGCAGTTCCGCGATGTCCACCACCATGAAGGTGTTGTCGATATCAGGCAGGCCGATGAGGTCGGCCCGCCCCTTGAAACGCGTGCCGTCGCCCAATTCGACACGGAGGTCGCGGCCCTTCAGATCGGCCACCGTGCCCCGGACCCTTCCCGCGACCGTAACAGGCATTTCGATGCCCTGCAGGTCCGTGGCGAAGTATGCGACCTCGGCGAACTCGATGTGCGAACTGTCAAGCGCGATGTCCATCCGCACCTTGTCAATGAACTCTGCATGGTCGGCCCATGATCCGGTCACCATCGCAAGGTCTCCGTGCATTCTTGAGCGCTCGGTGTGCAGGTCCATGCCGCTGATGCGGATGCCGGTCGGCCCAACCTGGACCAGCCCTTCCAGATCGTTCAGCCGCAGGCCGCTTTGCTCGGCGAACGCCAGGTGTGCGAGCCGGGTCGTGATGGAATCACCGATCACATCCAGGTCATGACCTTCAACCGCCAGATCCCTCACATCGGTGTGGTCCACGTCCACGCCCCAAGGCAACCTGGGCACACGGTCATCGTGGTAGGAGAAATGGACATCCGTGAGGGCGAAGCGGCCGCAGCGGATATGCCAATCCGCGCCCGGATCCTGCCCGGTCGGCGGAAACAACCGATCGACAAGGGTGGTGAGATTGCTGTGCGCATCAGCCTCACCGATGCTCAGCTTGAAGCGCAGCCCCTCCACCCCAACGGAGGATACCCGCACGGAACGGGCATCGGTATTCACCCGTGGCCGCACCACCCGGATACGATGGACATGGAACAGGGTGTCGTGCCGCAGATCACCCACGTGCACATCCCACAAGGTCACCGCCCCGAACGGGTCGGCGGTGAATCGACCGATGCGCACTTCAACACCCGAGCGCTCAGTGGCCCAGGCAGCGAGCCGCTGGGCAACCCATGTCTGCACCCCAGGCAGGAGCAGCAGCGCAGAAACGGCCAGCACCATGAACAGCAGCAGGGCCGACAGTGCACCGGTCCAGCGCAGCAACCTGCGCAACATGGGGGAACGAGGGGCCGTGGCCACGGTGCTGGTTAGCTTTGTCACGTCCCGATGCGCGCATCGGACCTGATCGACCTTCAAAAGTAGCAGGTGTATCCATGCCCCGACCAGGATCCCCGGTCATCCTCGGTATAGAGAGTTCCTGCGACGAGACCGCAGCGGCGGTCCTGGCGGGCGGTCGTGTCCTGTCAAATGTCATCGCAGGGCAGTCCGTGCACCAGCATTGGGGCGGGGTGGTTCCCGAACTCGCCAGCCGCGCCCACCAGGAACACATCGTGCCGGTGGTGCATCAGGCGCTCGTGGAGGCCGGAGTGCATGCGAGCCAACTCGATGCCATCGCGTTCACCCGTGGACCGGGGCTGATCGGCGCCCTGCTTGTCGGCACTTGTTTCGCCCGGTCGATGGCACAGGCACTGGACATCCCCCTGCTCGCCGTTGACCATGTGCAGGCCCATGTGCTGGCCCATCTCATCCGTGATGACAGTGATCGTGCGGTGCCGGAATTCCCCTTCCTCAACCTCACCGTGAGCGGTGGCCACACACAGCTCATGATGGTGCATGGCCCGCTTGCGATGGAGGTGGTCGGCGGCACATTGGACGATGCCGCCGGGGAGGCCTTCGACAAGGGGGCCAAGATGCTCGGCCTGCCCTATCCGGGAGGACCTTTGATAGATCGGATGGCGGCCACGGGTGATGCGGCCCGTTACCCCCTCCCCCTGCCGGCGATACAGGGTTTCGACATGAGCTTCAGCGGCCTGAAGACCGCGTTCCATCGCCTGGTGGAAAAGGTGGGGCGGACAGCCGGGGAGCGCGAGAAGGAGTTGCCGCACCTATGCGCATCCCTGCAGCAGGCGATCATCACCATCCTCCTGCGCAAGTTGCAAAAGGCGGGAAGGCACCACGGGGTGGAACGCATCGCCATCTCCGGCGGGGTGAGCGCCAACAGCGCGCTGCGCGAGCAGGTTCGGGCGCTCGCGGCACGGGAGCATTGGGAGGTGTTCATCCCTCCCCAGGCCTATTGCACCGACAATGCAGCCATGATCGCAATGGCCGGACACCACCTGCTGCTCGGTGGCATCCACG
Source organism: Flavobacteriales bacterium (assembly GCA_044343855.1). Taxonomy (GTDB): domain Bacteria; phylum Bacteroidota; class Bacteroidia; order Flavobacteriales_F; family PHOS-HE28; genus PHOS-HE28. The sequence continues at coordinate 5,654 of JBIJDX010000128.1, read as the reverse complement.
CTCCCCTGAACGTCACCCCGGTTCCACGACAGGGCTGAGCCTTCCCGCTTGGCGCTGTGCAGCCTAACTTTGACGGCGTCATGATGTCCCGATACCGCCTCCTGTCCGCTCTCCTCCCGTTGTTGGTGCTTTCATCCACACGCGGCCAGACGGTGGAACAGCTCATAGGCAGCGGCGATTCACTGCTTGCGCTGGGCAAGCCCCACCGTGCTTTGGAGTTGATGGACAAGGCATTGTCGGGCGGACCCGATGCGCGTGCATTGCTCATCCGCAGCAAGGCGTACCAACAGATGGACCGCATGGACCGCTCGTTGCTGGATATCGAATGGTCGCTCCGCCTGGACAGCACCCTGGCGGAAGCCCACTACCAGCGGGGGGTGTACGCCATGCGTGACAACGAGTACGATCGGGCCGAAGCCGCCGGCACCAAGGCCATCGCTTACGCGACCACCGATATGCTGAGGGACAAGGCCTACACGATGCGCGGCGAGGCCAGGGCCGAACTGAAACGGTATGGTCCGGCCATCGAGGACCTTGAACGTGGATCGGCCGGCCCGTATGCGGAACCCGAGGCCCTCCGGACGCTGGCCCGGCTCCTTGACCTCTCCGGTCGCCACGAGGGATCCCTGAAGGTGTTGGAGCGCCTGTGCGAAATGGAACCGGCGGATGTGGGCCATTGGACGAACCGGGGCTTCGAGCTCATCATGCTCGGTCGCTACCAGGAAGCCATGCCCGCAGTGGAAACCGCCCTCTCCCTGGACAAGGACGAACCGGTGGCCCTGAGCAACAGGGCCTACATCCATTTCAAGATGGGGCGTGACAAGGAAGCATGGCAGGATGTGGAACGGAGCCTGCGCTCCTATCCGTCCAATCCCTATGCCCTCCGGACCCGCGCGCTGCTGCGCCTCAAGAAGGGCGAACGCGGGAAGGCATGCGAGGATCTTTCCCTTGCAAAGGCCTTGGGTGATGTGCAGGAGGTGAACTCCCTGGTCAAGGAGCATTGCGCATCCGAGAAAGCGCGCAGGCGCCGCTGAAGTACCTGCCGGGAGCGCTCAAGGGGCCAGCTCCGATCACGGGAACCGGCCTGCGATCATTGAAAGGGCCGCCTCGGGGGCCGACCGTCTCGCCGTTGCGCACAGCCGAGGGGCAACCGTTCGGGTGTCCCACGACTTCGCGGGGGCCGCCGCAGCGATGACCGCGTCCGTGACACGGGCATTTGCCGCTTAATGCACCAGCACCTTCGCTGTCAGGGGACCGGAACCGTCCACCATCAACCGGACCATGTATGCACCCGGTGCCAGCTGCATCCCAGCCGTGCGCCCCTCCTCCACGACCAGCCTGCCCTGCCTGATGATGCGGCCAGCCACATCGCTTACGAGCAGGTCATGGATACCCGGGGGGGCCTCGATGAACACCGTGCCCGTGGATGGATTGGGCCAGACACGGAACGAAGTGGCGGCGACCTCGGCAACCTGAACGGTGGCGAGATCGAACACCTCGAACCGGTCGATGCCCGCCTCCACCACATGCCCCGGTGCGTCGTCGCTCGCACGCGCCACAAAGCGCATGTCGGCTGTCGGCTGAATGTAGTCCTCGACGGCGAAGGTCACCTCCTGCCAGGTCGATGCGGATGTGGTGATGTTCTCCACTACGGTGGTGGTGGTCCCGTTGGATAGCGAGATGAGCAACCGGTCGTTCGGTGCCCCTCCCTGTCCACCGCCATTGTGGAACCAGCGCTGGTAACGGATGGCCGGTGCTATCATTCCGGTCAGGTCGAAGGAAGGGCTCCGTAGTTCCGTGAAACCTCCATCCACGTCGAACTCGCCAGACGAACTTCCAGCCGCGAGCCCGGTCACAAAAGCCTCACCACCGCAGTCGCCCGCGGCGTCCGCTGATGGATTCGCGACCGCTCCGTTCAATGATGTGCCTTGTGGTATGCCGCGCTCCCAAGCACCTGCTGTGGCCGTGCCGCTCACGGTCCAGCCCAGGTCCAGGGCCATGTCATCCATGTAGCCCCCGGTCAGCTCAACAACATAGGTGCCCATGCCGGGGCTAAGCTCCACGCCCTCGTCACAACGGGTGCGCCAACCCCACCGCCCAGCGCGGGCCCCATAGGTGCCGGTGAAGACCGCTGGCAGGTCAAAGCTCCCGTCCCCGGCGGTAAGGGCGCTGTAGGCCAGGTCGCCGGATGCGAACTGGACACGCGCACCCGCGATACCGTCCCCGGTCCCGGCATCGAGCACCGTGCCATCAAGGGTGATCAATTGGAGGGGCTGCAACGCCACATCGAGCACCGTGAGCTCACCATTGACAAGCACCACCGTTGCGGTCAGGGATTGGTATCCCGCGGCGCTGAAGGTCACTGTGTGCGTACCAGCCAGATGGCTGCCCGTGGCATATCGGCCGTCAAAGCCCGTCACGTCCGGGGATGAGGGGGCGTTGAGCACGATATCCGCACCGTTGACAGGGAGTCCGCTGACCGCATCGGTCACGAGCCCCTCCAGCCAGCAGGCACGCACATAGGTGGGGTCCAGCACCACCAAGCCCTGCTCAATATCGGAAACGATGAGCCGCTCCGAACCGAAGAAGGGATACACGCCCCATGCCCCGAAGAAACCATCGCCGCTGAACGGTGATGTATCGTAGTGGCCAACCTCCACCAGGTTATCCGGTCGGGCAGCGTCATAGACAACAACACCATAGGTATAGTAGGACGTTACCAGGAAATCGTTCAGCCAATAGGTGTTGTGCGGTATGGTTCCCGATCCGGGATCACTCTGCAACTGGTCAAGGAACTCGATATCCGTGGGATCGGAGATGTCGTAGGAGGCGACATATGAATCGGTCCGTTCGTCGGTCGTGAAAATGCGCGTCCCGCTGTCATCAAGCCAGACATTGTGCGTGAATTCATTCGGTGTCACCCGGGTGCCGAGGAGCACGGGTGACGTCGGATCGGAGACATCGACGATGGAAAAGAACCCGTCATAGATGTGGGCCGCATAAAGCGTGTCTCCGCGTGCAAAGCTGTCGTGGCAGTACCAGTTGTCGAATGCGCCCACCTCAACCGGATCCATCGGGTCCTGCGTGAGGTCGTACATGATGACACCTCCGTTACCCCTGTCGGCCCCATGGATGTAAAGACGGCCGTTCTCGTCAATGAACAGGGAATGCGAGGTGTTCCAGTCCGGCGCATCCCACACGATCGCATTCAGGGAATTGCTCTGGGGCAGGGGGCTGAGGTCCACGATCGTGATGCCTCCGCTCTCCGCTTCGGTGGTTATGTAAGCGTGATCGTTCCACACCTTCACCTCCCTCCAGATCGATGATGGCCCCGGATAAAAGAACACCTCCTGCGGATCGGTGGGAACGCTCAGGTCAACCACGGAAATACCGCCTGGCTGTTGGGTTCCGACACCATTCACCCCCACCAGGGCATACTCGTTCCCGAGTTCATCCGTATACCCCCACAGATTGCTCAAATTGCTGCCGCGCAGGTCCTGGTAACTGAGCGTCCCAACGAGCTCCATGTTCAGTTGGGCGCTGGAGAACAGGGGAATCAGAACGGCGAGGAATGGAACAATTCTGGTCATGTGGCTGATGGCTCTGAGGTGCAAGGTACCGAGTCATGGCGACCAAGCCGGGTCATGATCATCATCAGCGACCTCGCTCCCTTGGAAAGCTGAGGTCATCCCATCGCAGCCCCAACCGGTCCTGATGAGGGCATACCGCTATCTTCGGCCGCATCAACAGCATCCCCATGAGCGACATCCTGTGCGCCTCGGATCTCAGCCAAGCGGCCGATATCGCCCTGCATTACGCGCTGCGCATAGCCGACAGGGCCTCCTCCCAAGTGACCCTGCTGCACGTGGTGAAGGACGGGGAGGCCACGGGCCCCGAGGGAATGGCCCACAAAGGCCGGCTTGATGATCATGTCAAGCGGATGAACGGTTCCGAACGTGTCCGGAAATTGTTGCTGGAAGGGCGTTTCCTGGAGCGCATACCGGAGGAGAGCACCCGCGGTCATGCCCTTACCGTCCTCGGCACCCATGGACCCAGGGGCTTGCGCCAGAACCTTTTCGGCGCCGACATCCTGAAATTGGTCCGCAACCTCGCCACCCCCTCCCTCATCGTTCAGGAACACACCCGAACGGACAACATGTTCGACCGGATCGTTCTGCCGGTGGCGGCGCACAGCGACATATCCCCGTTGCTCGATGCGGTCTGCATGCTGGCCCGACTGCACGCGTCCGAGGTGCACATCTACCAACTGGTGCGGGTTAACGAGCAACCGTCCGAGCAGCTGCTCCGGAACAAGCTGCGCATGATCGAGCGGCTGAACATGGAGCACGTGCGCCACCTTGAGGTGAACGAACCAAGTACTGTGTTCAGCGTGGGATTCGCAGAACCGACCATCCGCTACGCCCAAAGGATCGATGCCGGCTGCATCGCCATCATGGCCCACGCCAGCGATGAGCTCCGCTACCTTGCGGACGCGGAAAAGGAACGCATGCTCACGAATGAACCCGGGATACCGGTACTGAGCGCGTGATGCACCGCTCGCTCCGTCAGCGCCCTCACTGACGTCCGTTAGGAATTCCGCTCGCGATCCCGTTAATTTTGCGTAAAGGGAGCATCCGGACCACCGGGTTCCCCGAGCACATGACCCTGCTACGCCGCACGATCATCCATATGACGCTCAGCGCGCTGCCGCTGATAGCGAATGCCCAGTTCGATGTACCGGTTGCGGTCGTATCCGGTGTTTCCATCCAGCAGCGCATCGCGACTGACATCGAGGGTGACGGTGACATCGACATCCTGCTGCTGCTGGCGGAGGGAGGCATCGTCCTGTTGGAGAACAGCGACGGACAGGGCCTGTTCGCCCCCCCGGTGAACTTGTTCGACGGGAGCAACGGGTGCTCCGGATTCCACGCGGGCGACATCGACGATGACGGTGATATGGACGTGCTCATCAGGGCTGGCGACGACGTGGAATGGGTACGCAATGAAGGGGATGGTTCCTGGAGCAGCGCACTGCAGATCGGTGAACTGCCGCATGAAACAGGTGCCCTGCTGTTGCACGATGTGAGCGGGGATGCGGTGCCCGATATCATTTACATCGATACGGACGAGCTGCAGCCCGGCCTCGCCGTGATGGTCAACAACGGCGGCGCCTTTTCCGAACCTGCATTCACCCCGGACCCGGTGGACGGCATTTCGGGCGAGGTGCTCGTGGCAGCGGACCTCGACCTGGTTGGTGGCAACGACCTGGTCGTGCGCACTGTATCCGGGGACCTCATGGTGCTGCGCAACAACGGCGACGCAACCGAGTGGTCACCGGCCATCCTGCTGCCAACGGCGGGGTATGCGTATACCGCACCCGAGGTGATGGATGTGGATGGGGATGGCGACCCTGACCTGGTGGAGGCCAAACCCGGTGCCGTGCATTGGGCAGAGAACGGGGTCGGTGAGGGTGGCGCATGGAACGTGTTCACGGAACACGTGATCGAGGAGATATGGACCGCTGGTGCCGGTGCCTTCGGCAGGAACGGTTGCGACGGGGTTTCATTGTTGTATGTGCCATCGAACCCCTTCCTGCCGGTGCGATGGTCGAGCTGGCTGGGTGTCCTGGACGAGTTCGGATACCGCACGGACAT
>JBIJDX010000302.1:0-2503 GCA_044343855.1 Flavobacteriales bacterium | reverse complement strand
CCGCGCGGCGGGCCACACCCCCCCCCCCCGGGGGGGCGCCCCCCGTGGCGCCCCCCCCGCCGCAGGGTGTATTCACAGCATCACTTGTACACGATCTTGTGGGTGCTGGTGCTCTCTCCCCGCTTCAGCCGGAGATAGTAGACACCCGTGCTCTGGGTGGTGAGGTCCATCTCCTTGCGGTAGGTCCCCTCAAAGCCCTTCAACATTTCCGTGAACACGGCCTGACCAAGTGAGTTCACGACCTCCACAGTGATATCGGTCGCTGTGCGGGTGGTGAATCCGAAAGCAAAAAGACCATTGTTGGGATTGGGTTGAACGAGTACGCCCCCATCCTCCTCGGCACTGGCGAGGGACTTGTAGATGTTGCCCGACCTGTCCGCACCACCCAGCGCCAGGTAGAAGTCCGCATTGTTCCTGGCCTCGGCGGTCCAGGCATCGTTCGCGATCTCAAAATCAGCCTTGCCGCTCACCGGGATGCTGGCCACCAGGTACTCCCTGCCGGCCTCCCAGCGCGCACCCGAACTGGAGATGGGGTTCATGCCGAACCCCGCGTAAACCTGATACCGCTGCGGACCCACCTCCCTGACCGCACCGGACCGCATGGTTGGCAGATACTGCGCTGCGGCACCTTCCTGCACCATGGCTCCCAGAGTGGCACCGGTGCTGCCGTCCCAACGAACAGCGAACACGAGCGACGAAACTATCCCGTCGAAATCCGCAGAGGGCCGCAGGTACACATCGAGCTGGTCCCCGTTGCGGTACATGCCGATATCCACCGGGCTCTGCGCCAACAGGCTGACTGGGAGGGAGGCGGCGAGCAGGAAGGAAGCGATAAGGGTTTTCATGGTATTCGTTTGTACGGTCGCACTGGACCGTCGAAGGTGCAAGGTATGAAGATCGGGGCCGGAATGCAAGCGCCACGATGCGAGGGTCCTAAAACCGAACAGGGGCCCCGGACGGGACCCCTGCGCGGTAACCTGCAAGGAAGAAATCGGAACCGGTCAAGGCCCGGAAGAAGGCCTTACCGACCATAAGACGTTGAGGTGCGGAAAGGGTTGCCTCGAAGTATGGCGGTTCAGGGGGTGAAGCGGTAACCGACCCCGCGCACTGAACGGAAATGTGCCGGTTCACGGGGGTCCCGTTCAAAATACTTCCTGAAGGCGACGATGAAATTATCCACGGTGCGGGTGGTGGGAAAGACATTGTATCCCCAGACCTTCTGCAGGATCTCCTCCCGCGATACAACCTCGCCGGCGCGATCGATCAGCAGCCGCAACAGCATGGCCTCCCGCTGGCTGAGGGCATGTTCATGACCCTCCCAGGTCCGGGCCGAGAACGCCTGGAAATCGATCGTGTTGCCATCGAACTCGAACCGCGTGATGAGCGCCGGAGCCACGGCCTGTGTGGAACGGGCCAGCAGGTTGCGGATGCGCAGCAGGAGTTCCTCAAGTTCGAACGGCTTGCCCAGGTGATCGTCCCCCACACGCAGCCCCCTGATCCTGTCCGATGGTGCGGTCCTCGCCGTCAGGAACAGCACGGGAACGCTGTTCCCCTCCAGCCGCACCGTCTCCACAACGGAATAGCCGTCCAGCCCGGGCAGCATCACATCCATCACGGCCAGGTCGAAACGCGCACCACGCAGCCGGTCCAGGGCATCGGGCCCCGTGATCGCCGTGGTCACGGCATACCCCTCCAACTCCAGGTTGAGCTTCAACGCGGAGCGCAGGGACTCCTCGTCCTCGACAAGAAGGATGCGCCTGGGGCCATCGGACTGCTCCATGGGCGCAAAGATGGGCAGGTTACCTTTGTCACAATGCGTTTCACCCAGGAACAGGCCGTGCAGGCCAATGAATGGCGCCGCAATACGCTGGTGGAGCACCTCGGCATCGCCTATCATGTGGACGGGGAGGGCAGATTCTGTGCCACCATGCCGGTGGAAGCGCGCACGCACCAGCCCATGGGACTGCTGCACGGCGGGGCCACCGCAGCGCTTGCGGAATCCCTTGGCAGCATGGGCTCGGCACTGCTCATCGACACGACCATCCGCTCCGTGGTTGGCATCGAGGTGAGCGCCAACCACCTGCGCGGCGTGCGCGATGGTTCCGTCACCGCCATCGGCGAATTGGTGCACCACGGCCGGAGCACACATGTCTGGGACATCCGGGTGTACGATGAGGAGCAGCGCGCAGTGGCCGTGTGCCGGCTGACCAATCTGGTGATCGAGCGGCGGTGAGCCTCGCGGAACGCATCAATTCCCTTGTTGCGGGCGACCTCGTGTTCGCAGCCTTCCGCCTGCCCGGCGAACGACCCCGCGCGTTCATTCAAAGCACGCCGGCACTTCATGCACCACGGCTTGAACAACGCGCCTGGTGGATGGCACCCTTCGAGGACGGTCCGGACACGTTGCGGGCCATCGTTCCCGACCTGGATGTCATGCTCGATGCGGAATTGCCGCCGCTGCCGCCGGGGCAGCCACCGCCTCCTTCCAACAGCCGACCCGGAC
>JBIJDX010000301.1:0-2512 GCA_044343855.1 Flavobacteriales bacterium | reverse complement strand
GCGGCCGACGGCATCCTTCGCATTGCATGAATACGCCGGCGCGCGCATCACCCCCGACCTCTACGACCTGGTCTTCTTCGGCAATGCACGCTTCGAGGCACGCACCGCAGCGCTGGCCCCTGCGGCATATGAGCAGACGCGGTACAATACGCTCGGCATCGGCCTGGTCGACCAACACAGCCGGTCGTACCTGCGGCTGGACCTTGTGCAGGGCGCTTCGCTCACCGCGGTGGAAGTGGAATGGGCCGACCTCTACACCGGCGTGGACGGTCGTGTGCTGCGCTCTGCCGTGCTGGCCAGCTACCTCAACAGCGATACCGCAGGGAATGACCGGGCCCGAAACAATGGTCTGGGGGCAGCATTGAGCGGACGGTGGGAGACACCCATCCGCGCGGCAGCGCGGCCCACCCACCTCAGCGTGGCCGTGGAGGACCTCGGCTTCGTGCGCTGGAACGACAACAGCGTGCGACTGGACAGGGACACGGTGGTCAGCTTCGAGGGGCTGGCAGTGGACAACGTGCTCGACCTCGACGCCATCCTCATCGGCGAGGACCAGCTGCTGGACACCCTTGGCTTGCGTTACCGGACCGGGGCCCGCACGCGCCTACTGCCGTTCCGCGCGCAGGTGGCCTACCGGATCGAAGGACGCGGCGGCTGGCACTTCGCATTGGCCGCCCAATACCAGCACCTCCCCTCCTACCTGCCACAGGTGACAGCCAGCGTGGGACGGAACACAGGCGAACACTTTTCGTGGGGTGCGAGCGTGAGCCTTGGTGGCCATGGTGGCTTCCTGGTGGGTGCCGGTGGCCGATATCGGTTGGCGCGGCGCATCACGGTGGAAGCGTCCGTACCGCAGCTCATCGGTTTCGCAGGTGGGCGCACACGCGGGCTGGGGGCCTTGCTGGCCATTCAGGTGGCGCTATGACCCCTGATGCATGAACTGGCTCCTCCTGATCATCGCCGGGCTCTTTGAAGTGGGCTTCGCGACGTGTCTGGGCATGGCGCGCGAGGCGGGCGGGAACGCACGTGCGGCGTGGCTCGCGGGCTTCCTCGTGTGCCTCACACTGAGCATGCTCCTCCTCTACCGCGCGGTGCAAGGGCTGCCGGTGGGCACGGCCTACGCGGTGTGGACGGGCATCGGTGCGGCGGGTACGGCGGTGCTGGGCATCGTGCTCTTCAAGGAACCGGCCACGGCCTGGCGGCTGCTCTTCCTCTTCACGCTCATCGCCTCCATCGTGGGTTTGAAGGTGGTGAGTTGATCGCTACTCCCCGCAGGTACCGCGGCGATGTGAAACCAAGCGCTTGTTCGAACACTGCATTGGTCTGCTCTCTTAGCGTACCCCAACACGCTCAACCTTCAACAGGCCTAATGATGGTGCAACACTGAGGCGCTCGAAGCGTGGCACGCTGAGCCTGTCGAAGCATCAATCCCTGAGACACCGCACCGAAAACCCGTCCCTCTTGTAGTTGCCGTACCGGAGGACGCCTGCAATGGTGTAGTCCAGGTAGCGGCCCCAAGCGAGCTCCGCACCACTCTCCGAGGCACTCCACCAGCAGCCGTTGTCGCGAAGGAAGTAGGAGACGCCATCGGCGTTGTAGCGGTAGCCGCCCGGAAGGCCTGAGAAACCGCTCTCGTTGGTGGCGCCGGTGTTGGGGGCATTCCAGTACTGCGTGCCCGTGCTCTTCACCTTCCCGCCAGCCGTTGGGCTTTGAGACCCATTGGCTCCGGGATCATAGCCAGGGTCCCAATAGCCCACCAAGGCGCTCCACTCCGCATCCGTGGGTACATGCCAGCCCGTTGGGCACACGTTGCGCGGGTCCGCCACCGCATACCAGTTGTAGAGCTTGCCGTAAGGGTTCTCGTAGCCGACATTGTTCTGATAATGCGCCCACGCGCCGGTGGTCAGTTGCGTCCAGGCGGTATTTCCCGTCACGTTCGGGATGGGGTCCCCATTGGCGTAAGCGCTGTTGCGCAGGTTCTCCGCCATCCAGCACTGCCCACCGATCTGCACTGTGCGGTAAATGTTGCCGTCAAGATCCGTTACAGTGGGCGACTCCGCACAGACCAGCCCTGCGAACAACTCGAAGGTACGAGTGGCTGTAGCCACGGGCACCTCATCGATGGCCGCGCTGTGCACCACACCAGCATCCGTTGCATAGCCGATGTAGCGCAACTCATCCTCCGGGGTCCACATGAACAAGGAGCGGTCAGACTTGGGCGTACCGTCGATACGGGTACCTCCCGCATAGGCCAGACCCGTCGCGGATGGCTCACCGGCAGTTGCCACCAGGCGGTGCGTTGCGCGCTCGGCACCCTGCGAAACCGTGAGCACATGCACCCCCGGCGTGGCAGCGGTGAACCGGAACCGGTGCTGCCCCACCGCAAGGCCATGCACTTCCCGAACAGTTCCAGCATGGCTCCAGTGCGGCGGTAGCTCGCGTTACAGCACCGTCACCTCCGTCCGCCTGTTCTGCGCCCTACCCTCTTCGGTATCGTTCGTGGCCACGGGCC
>JBIJDX010000300.1:0-2520 GCA_044343855.1 Flavobacteriales bacterium | reverse complement strand
TGCCCTGGTAATCCTCCTTGATGAGCTGTTCGTTGGTAAGGCGGCTGGACTCGTAGCCCCAGAGCTCCTGGCGCACCACCTCGTGGAGCTTCTCCGCGAAGGCCTCGGCCAGGCGATCGGCCAGGGCTTTCAGCAGGATGGCGCTGTAGTCGTCGTGCGCGGCCTCGAAGCGTTTCACGCGCTCGTCCACGCCGTGGCCCGCGCTTACGGCGAAGGCGCCGAGGAAATCGGGTGTGCCGACCGGGGCGATGAAGTCGGCAAGGGCGAGGTAGGGCACGCCCGGCGCCTTCTTGCTCTGCTGGCGGAGGGTGTGGAAGCGGCCGATGACCTTGGTGCGGGCCCCATCCCCGTAAAGCTCGATGTCATCCTCCCCCACCGCGTTCGCCGGCCAGATCGCGGCCACCCCATGCGCCTGGATCCACTGCTCCTTCACGATGCGATCGAGCATCTTCTGCGCATCGGCATAGAGCTGCGTCGCCTGCTTGCCCACCACTTCGTCCTCCAGGATGCGCGGGAACTTCCCAGCCAGCTCCCACGCCATGAAGAAGGGTGTCCAGTCGATGTAGGGCACCAGCTCGGCCAGCGGGTAGTTGCGGTAGGTGAAGACGCCGGTGCTCTTGGGCACCACGGGCGGCTCGGCGGTGAAGTCGATGGCGAATTTCTTCGCGCGGGCCTCCTCCAGCGGCACGTACTCCTTTTCGCGCTGGCTGCCCTCGTACTGCGAACGCACCTTGGCGTACTCCTCCAGCACCTCGGCAGCGAAGCGGTCGCGCTCATTGTCGCTGAGCAGGTTGCTCACCACGGGCACGCTGCGACTGGCGTCGATCACGTGCACCACGGGCTTGCTGTAGTGCGGGGCGATCTTCACCGCGGTGTGCACGCGGCTGGTGGTGGCGCCGCCGATCAGGAGCGGGGTCTCGAAACCCTCGCGCTCCATCTCCTTCGCCACGTGCACCATCTCGTCCAGCGAGGGCGTGATCAGGCCGCTGAGGCCGATGATGTCCACCTGCATCTCGCGGGCGGTCTTCAGGATGGTGGCGCTCTGCACCATCACGCCCAGGTCGATCACCTGCCAACCGTTGCAGGCGAGGATCACGCCGACGATGTTCTTGCCGATGTCGTGCACGTCGCCCTTCACGGTGGCGAGCAGCACCTTCTTCGCGCCCTCCTTCTGCGTACCGATCACCTGAGTGGCCTTTTTCTCCTGTAGGAAGGGCTCCAGGTAGGCCACGGCGCGTTTCATCACGCGGGCGCTCTTCACCACCTGGGGCAGGAACATCTTCCCACTGCCGAAGAGGTCGCCCACCACGTTCATGCCGGCCATCAGCGGACCTTCGATCACGAGCACGGGGTCCACGTACTGCACGCGGGCCTCCTCCACATCGGTGTCGATGAACTCCGTGATGCCGTGCACCAGCGCGTGCTTCAGACGCTCCTCCACCGTACCGCTGCGCCAGGCCGCCTGCTGGGCCTTGTCCTCGGCTGAAGGCTCCTTCTTGTAGCGCTCCGCGAAGGCCACCATGCGCTCGGTGGCATCGGGGCGACGCGCGAGCAGCACATCCTCCACGTGTTCGAGCAGGTCCTTCGGAATGTCGTCGTAGACCCCTATCTGCCCGGCGTTGACGATGCCCATGTCGAGGCCGGCCTTGATGGCGTGGTAGAGGAAGGCGGTGTGGATGGCCTCGCGCACGGGTTCGTTGCCGCGGAAGCTGAAGCTGACGTTGCTGACACCGCCGCTGGTGAGCGCACCGGGCAGGTTGGCCTTTATCCAGCGCACGGCCTCGATGAAGTCGATGGCGTAGCGGTCGTGCTCGGCCATGCCGGTGGCCACGGTGAGGATGTTGGCGTCGATGATGATGTCGTGCGGCGCGAAGCCAGCCTGCTGCGTGAGCAGGTCGTAGCTGCGCTGCGCGATGGCGATGCGGCGCTCGTAGGTGTCGGCCTGGCCCTGCTCATCGAAGCACATCACCACGGTGGCGGCGCCGAGGCGGTGGATGATCTTCGCCTGCCGCAGGAACTCGGCCTCCCCTTCCTTCAGGCTGATGCTGTTGGCGATGCCCTTGCCTTGCAGGCATTTCAGTCCCGCTTCGATCACGCTGAACTTCGAGGAGTCCACCATCACCGGCACGCGGGCGATGTCGGGCTCAGCGGCGATGAGGTTGAGCAGCTTGGTCATGGCCTGCTCGCCATCGATCATGCCCTCGTCCATGTTCACGTCGATCACCTGCGCGCCGTTCTCCACCTGCTGGCGGGCCACGCTCACGGCCTCGTCGTACTGGCCGTTCTTGATCAGCTTGCGGAAGGCCGCACTGCCCGTGACGTTGGTGCGCTCGCCGATGTTGACGAAGTTGCTGCCGGGGAAAATGCGAAGCGGCTCAAGGCCGGAGTAGGTGGGGATGCTCATGAAACACGAATGCGATAAACCGCGACGACGCGGCGGCGCAACGGATGCGCGACGTTCAATTCACTGGAAGACCTGGTTGCTCGCGTGTGACCCATTCAGACTGCGTTGCGTTCCCG
>JBIJDX010000299.1:0-2526 GCA_044343855.1 Flavobacteriales bacterium | reverse complement strand
CGGCTGAAGTGAACGCCGATGTGGATGCACCCGGTGCCACCGCCAACGGCGGTACCCTCACCTGCAACACCACCAGCATCGCATTGTCCGGCACCGGCAACGGCAGCTTCGCATGGAGCGGTCCCGGCGGATTCTCCAGCAACGAGCAGAGCCCCCTGGTGAGCACCGCAGGTACCTACACCCTCACGGTGACCGGCACCAATGGCTGCACCAGCACCGCTACGGCTGTAGTGAACGCCGATGTGGATGCACCAGGTGCCACGGCCAACGGTGGTACCCTCACCTGCACCGCCACCGGCATCGCCCTCAGTGGCACCGGCAACGGCAGCTTCGCATGGAGCGGTCCTGATGGATTCTCCAGCAACGAGCAGAGCCCCCTGGTGAGCACCGCAGGTACCTACACCCTCACGGTGACCGGCACCAATGGCTGCACCAGCACCGCAACGGCTGAAGTGAACGCCGATGTGGATGCACCCGGTGCCACCGCCAACGGAGGTACCCTCACCTGCACCACCACCGGCATCGCCCTCAGTGGCACCGGCAACGGCAGCTTCGCATGGAGCGGTCCTGATGGCTTCTCCAGCAACGCGCAGAGCCCCCTGGTGAGCACCGCAGGTACCTACACCCTCACGGTGACCGGCACCAATGGCTGCACCAGCACCGCGACGGCTGAAGTGAGCCAGGATACCGACCTGCCGCTAGCAGTGGTTTCCGCCACTTTCATCGGATGCGCTGGCGAGGCGGCAACACTCTCCTTCACCAGTGCTGACGACATCGTGACCACCACCTGGTCCTCGCCCGGCGGCTCGGTGATCTCGGATGGCGCAACCGCGTTGGCTGACGCTCCTGGCACCTACACTCTGCTGCTGACGGCTGCCAACGGCTGCAGCAACAGCTACACCGCCGATGTCGTGGTGGACCCGAACTGCGGTGACGATTGTCCGCCTGTCATCATCAGCTGTCCTCCGGACATCACGGTATCCTGCGTCGATGATTTCTCACCCTTCGGCATCGGTGGCGAGCCGGTATGGAGGAAGAAGGAGACCTGTCCGGAGATCACCAGCCTTGGCTGGAACGATGAGATCCTGAGCAACTGTCCGTTCGTGATCCGCCGCACCTTCTGGGCGGAGGATGCTGCCGGCAGCCAAGGCACCTGCAGCCATACGATCACGGTGATCGATGAGGTGGCGCCGATCTTCATGGATGTTCCCGCGGACCTCGTGCTCTCGTGCGAGGAGAACATCGACGACATTGCATTGCCTGCTGTGTGGGGCTATGACGAATGCACCAAGACACAGGTGAACGTGGAGCACGAAATGACCTATCTGCCCGGCGAATGCCCCGGCACCTACACGCTGCTGCACACCTGGACCGCTGTGGACCAATGCGGTAATGTCGGCCAGGCACACTGGACCATTTCCGTGATGGACATGGAGGCACCCGAATTCACCTGCACGCTGGCGGACCTTGAAATTGCCACGCTGGACGAGCTTCCCGAGCCGGAGGATTGCAAGGCGTTCGACAACTGTGGCGGCGAGGTCTATGTGTACTTCACCGAACACGCTTATGTTTCGGAGGACTGCAAGGGTGGCCTTACGGTCATCCGCACATGGTCCACCGCGGACGAGTGCGGGAATGCGGCATCGGTACAGCAGACGATCACCGTCTGCGACAAGAAGGTCCCCGACCAGGCCAACGCAACCGCCAAGTCCAAGGTCACCACCGAAGTGGCACCCAACCCGTTCCGCCTGGAGTGTGCGATCACCCTCACACCCACGGTCCGCGGAAAGGCACTGGTGGAGATCACCGACCTTCAGGGCCGCAAGGTCACCGAGCTGTTCACGGGAATGGTGGAGGCGGGTGTTCCGGTGCGACTGACGTTCGACCCCCAGGAGCGTGACGGTGCCGTGTACCTCTACCGCGTGATACTGGACGGAGAGGCCACCCAGGGGCGCCTGATGTACCAGCCTTAAGCGTCCATTGCTTCGCACGGAGGAGCCCCTGCCACATGGTGGGGGCTCTTCCTTTGGGGCTGGGCTACCTTCGTACCGGCAACACGCGCAATGTCCGACCATCAGCCCCTTGCCGAACGGATGCGTCCCACCTCGTTGAGCGAGGTCGTGGGGCAGCAGCACCTTGTAGGCCCTCAGGGCGTATTGCGAAAAGCCCTCGCCGGCGGCATGTTGCCGAGCATGATCCTCTGGGGTCCGCCCGGTGTAGGCAAGACCACCCTTGCGCGGCTCATCGCACAGGAGCTCGGCCGCCCCTTCCATACCCTCAGTGCCATCAGCAGTGGTGTGAAGGATGTGCGGGAGGTCATCGAAAAGGCCGGCGGAAGTGGCCTCTTTTCCCGGAGCGCCGTACTGTTCATCGACGAGATCCACCGGTTCAGCAAGGCCCAACAGGACAGCCTGCTGGGAGCAGTGGAGAAGGGCACCATCACCCTTATCGGAGCCACCACGGAGAACCCAAGCTTCGAGGTCATCGGGGCACTCCTCTCGCGCTGCCAGGTATACACGCTCGAAG
>JBIJDX010000298.1:0-2536 GCA_044343855.1 Flavobacteriales bacterium | reverse complement strand
ATCACGCAGTTCGGCATGACGGTCGAGCAGGGCGTGCACCAAGCGCACCGGAGTGGCTGCACTGCCGTGGATGAAGACACGGTCACCACTGTTCACCAAGCGCACGGCCTCGGCGGCGGACATCCACGGGAGGGAGGACATGGGCGCAAAGGTGGGACGGTATGCGATGAACACCGGGTAACAAGGATCAGTTCCACCCGGCCCACGGGCACGGACAGCCCCGCCAGGGCTTCATGGTGTTGGCTGTGCAGGCATCCGAACGGTCATCGTTCATTTATTTTCCATGGAACATATCTTTGTGCCGTCAACGAACGATCCGTGCCTGGCATCGTTGCCTTGTCGAACCCAACACGAAGCACCCGATGGACCGCAAGGACTTTCTCCGCAAAAGCCTCCTGGGCACCGGCATGCTGGTCGGTGGCACGGCCGCCGCGAGCCTGTTGACCAACGACATCGACGAACTGAAACCCCTGGAGCCGGTAGGCTTCGATCACCTACCCCCAACACCCCCTGAACGCATGGGCAACATGGTATTGCATCGCGCCACCGAGCGCGGCACCGCCGACCACGGCTGGCTCAAGGCCAACTTCAGCTTCAGCTTCGCCAACTGGTACGACCCCACCCGCATGCACTTCGGTGTGCTGCGCGTGATGAACGACGACATCATCGCCGCGGGGAAGGGCTTCGGCACGCACCCGCATGACAACATGGAGATCATCACGATCCCCCTGAAAGGCGCACTGCAGCACAAGGACAGCATGGGCAACACCAGCATCATCAATGCCGGCGACGTGCAGGTGATGAGCGCCGGCACGGGCATCCTGCACAGCGAGTTCAATCCCTACCCCGACAAGGATGCGAACACGCTGCAGATCTGGCTCTTCCCCAGGAAGCGCCAGGTGACGCCGCGCTATCAGCAACTGACGCTGGACCCGAAGGACCGCATCAACAACTGGCAGCAGGTGCTCAGCCCCAACCCCGATGATGCCGGCGTGTGGATCCACCAGGACGCCTGGTTCCACATCGGCAGGTTCGATGCAGGCAGGAAACCCACCTACACCGTGAAGCGGAAAGGCAACGGCGTGTACGCCTTCGTGATCGAGGGCAGCGCCACCATCAACGGCCAGGCCCTTGGCAAGCGTGATGCGTTGGGCGTATGGGACACCGAAGCGCTGAACGTAGAAGTGGGCCCCAACGGCGCGGAGATCCTGCTGCAGGATGTGCCGATGCAACTTCCCTGAACCGGGCGTAGTGGACCTATCCTGCGGCCCCCATGGTGCGTAAGCATTGGGATGAGGTGAGAGTGGATAACGAAGCACCCGAACCAACAGGGATCGCCCTGTGACATGGGCTCATGGAGGTGACCACCGGATCAACGCGCATGCGGGCTACCTTCTCGAAATGATCCTTGGAGCCGCGCCAGGGCCTTTCCTGGTCAACCGCCGTCGATCAAGCCTTGCAGAGCTACCGGCGCTGCGCGGGCCTGCCTGGCCGGGAAGCCGGTCTAGAGCTACCGCCTCCAGCTCCCCTCCCGGACAGCTAAAGGGGTCACGGGGCAAAAGCTGAATTGCGACGGCTTCCACTATCGGAGGCCTGCTCCCAGCATTTGACAGGAGTGCTGGTATCCAAGTGATACATGCCCCCAAGCCATGCTGCGACCACAGTCTGAAGGGGTTATGCATACAACCGGGAGCAAGCAACAGGAAGAGATGGGAACACAAGGCTATCTTGGCGGGATCCATGACCATCCGCAACCTGCTTCTGAGCCTGGTGATCGTCGCAGTACCACTGTCCATGCTGGTTCCCGCATTGGCATGGATGCTGGGGCGCGAACTGGAGGCTGCGGAGGCTGCGCAGGAACGCAGGCACCTGTCCCATCAATTGGCGCAGGAACTGCTCTCGTCCAGTGAGAAACTGACCGCGTTCGCCCGGAGCTATGTGGTCACTGGCGAACCCCGTTACCGTGACCACTTCCAACAGGTGCTCGACCTGCGCAACGGGGGTCTGGCACTGCCACGCGAACGGAGCGAGGTGTATTGGGCGTTGGTGCTAGCGGGCCGGCTCCCGGCACCCGTGGACAGTGCGGATGGCAGCCTGGCATTGGAGAAACGCATGCTCGGCGCCGGCATTACGCTGGAGGAATTCGCCCTGCTGAAGGAGGCCCAATACCGGTCGGACAAACTCGTCGAATTGGAGCATCGGGCCATGTTCGACCTCATGCGCGCACCCTCCTCCGGACCGGACTCCGGCATTGCCGTACAGGAGCGGGCGATGGCAATAGCCATGCTGCATGGACAGGAATACAATGAGGCCAAGGCCTCCATCATGGACCCCATCGGCCGGTTCACCGATGCGGTGGATGAGCGGACACGCGCCGAACTGGCACTGCTCAACGCGCGCGCATCCCGCATGCTCTTCGGCCTGCTGCTGACCAGTGCCGCGCTGCTTGCCTTGTTCCTGCTGATGGTGGTGTTGCTGCAGCGACGGCTGGTGCGCCGTGGTGCAGGGCTCATCCATACCGTGGAGCGTATCGCCG
>JBIJDX010000127.1:0-8543 GCA_044343855.1 Flavobacteriales bacterium | reverse complement strand
GCCTGTCTTTGGTTTTCTCCCGGTGGAGGGTTTGGTGCGCGATGCCCAAGCGGACTATTACCGGGCCTTGGCTGAAAGTGATGCAGGAGGGAATTGCACGCCGTTCGTGACCTACATGCTCGAGCTGATCGTGGAGGCACTGAAGGACCTGCTTGAGGGTCCGCGGCCCGTGCTGGAGGCCGTTGACCGGATGGGCCGCTTCCTGATGGACATCGGTCATCGGCCCTTCGCACGCAAGGATTACCTGCAGGCCTTCCCCGAACTTAGCACCGCTACGGCCAGCCGCGATCTGCGCGACGCCGTGTCCGTGGGATGGTTGAAGCGCGCAGGCGATGGCCGCACCACGCTCTACACGGCCACAGCGAAGGGCCGTTCGAACACCCGCCCCTAACTTCCCCGCATGACCGATCCCCGCCAGCGCGCGGCCCTCATCAAGGCCAAGGCCCACGAACTGGGTTTTCTGGCCTGTGGTGTGGCGAAGGCGGGATTTCTGGCACAGGAGGCCCCCCGACTGGAGCAATGGCTGCGGCAGGGGAAGCACGGCACCATGGCCTACATGGAGCGCCATTTCGACCTGCGGCTCGATCCCACCAGGCTGGTGCCCGGCGCCAGGAGCGTGATCAGCCTCGCCTACAACTACTTCACCCAGCCCCAGCAGGTGGATCCCGACGCGCCCAAGCTGAGCACCTACGCCTACGGCCGCGACTACCACAAGGTGGTGAAGAAGCGCCTCAAGCCCTTGATCGCCTTCATCACGGAACAGTTCGGTGCGGTGGAGCTGCGCGCCTTCGTGGACAGTGCACCCGTGCTGGAGAAGGCCTGGGCCGAACGCGCAGGCATCGGTTGGCGCGGCAAGCACACCAACGTCATCCGCCAGGGGGCGGGCTCCTTCTTCTTCCTGTGTGAGCTGATCACCGACCTGGAGCTGGAGCCCGATGCACCGGCCACGGACCATTGCGGCACCTGCCGGCGCTGCATAGACGCCTGTCCCACGGAGGCCATCACCCCCTATGGGGTTGACGGAAGCCGGTGCATCAGCCACCTCACCATCGAGCTGAAGGGCGCCATACCGGAGGAGTTCGCCGGGAGGATGGCCGGCTGGGCCTTCGGGTGCGACATCTGCCAGCAGGTATGCCCATGGAATCGTTTCAGCACGCCCCACGCAGAACCGGAGTTCGCGCCAAAGGCTGAATTGACGGGGCTTTCCGCCGATGAGTGGCACGGCATGACCGAAGTGGTCTTCGAACGGATCTTCGAGGGGAGCGCCGTAAAGCGCACCAAGTACGCCGGGCTGCGCCGCAACCTGGACTTCCTGCTCCGGTGAGCGGGTCAGCTGCGCGTGGTGGTGCGGAACACCTCCAGGATCACATCCTTGTACATGTGCCCGAACGTGGCCAGGCACCAGGCTTTCAGCACCAGCTGGTCGTGCTGGCCCACCCATTTGCGGGCCTTGATCAGTTCCTTCCTGAAGAGCAGCTTGTCAAAGCTCACCTTCTGCAACACCTCCTTGCTGAACTCGATCATCTTCACGCCGGTCTCCTTCATGGTAAGGGGGTCTTTGTGGAAGGGTGAAGATACTGCCGGATGATGACGATGCGGATGCCGCCCGCAAAAAAAATCCGTGGGCTCCTCAGGGTGCGAACTTGCGTTCCTCCACCTGCATCACCTCGTCGGTGGCCACATCGTAGATCCAGGCCACCAGGTAGCAGTTGTCCACGTTCACCACATTGCCCGGGATGGTGTAGGTGTAGGGGAATGAGAACGACTGGCCGGCGGCGCCGCCACCCGCGATGGCGGATGCTCCCCAGGTGCCGTTGAGGTTGCCGCGCAGGATGTGCCGGTGCTCGTAGCCGGGGATGTCGGGCGGTGTGGATTCGGAGTCGTACTGCCAGTCGATCACGCGGTCCTCCACGAGGTACACCACGAGGTTGTAGTCGCCTGTCACGTCCTGCTGCAGTTCCAGGGAGATCTCCGTGGAGACCGATGTGCCGTTGGTGATGATGGTGTCCACCCGAAGTTTGAAGGGGGTGGGTGTACCGATGAGGTCCGCCACGGCCGAACCCCAGCTGCCGTCGTTCACCAGGATGCTGCCGTTGTAGGGCTTGCGGCTGATGAGGCCGATGGGATAGGACTGCGGCCCGTAGGCGGTGTTGTAGGCGTTGCCGGCCTCCGTGCGGTGGTCGGTGTCGTACTGCCCATCGCCTATCGGGGGCACGGGGTTGCTGAAGAAACCGGCGTGGATGGCCACCAGCACCAGGTCATCGCCGTACACATCGTCCTTCAGGTCCTGGGCCACGCGTGCGGCGCGGGGGCAGTTTGGGCAACGATGGCCGGTGAGGTCCTCCAGCAGCACCTTGCGGGTGGCCACGATGGTATCATCGCCGCCACCGCCGCCATTGCCGCCTCCCCCGTTGTCGGGGCTGGAAGGGGGGGTGGGGTCTTCCACGTAGTCGCAGGCTGCCAGGCCCAGGGTGAAGGCGAGGAGGACAAGGGTGGTACTACGCATGGCTCAGAAGGTGCTGGTGATGGAAAGGCTGAGGCCGTTCGCGGCGGGCACCTGGCGGCACACGCCACCCACGCAGAAGATGCCGGCCCGTTGCCGTCCGTAGTTCATCTGGAATCGGTTGCCGCCGCGGATGTAGCCCACCGAGCCGATGGGGTAGTGGAGCGGCTCCTGGCCCTTGGCCTCCAGGTCCGGGCTGCCGATGTAGTTGTATTGGTCCATGGCGGCGATGAACCAGTGGGGGCTGAAGGTGAGCTCGGCGAGCGCCGTGGCCCAATTGCCCTGGTCCTGCCGGGTGCTCAGGTGCTGCAGTTCGAAGCGCAGCGAGGTGCGGTCGCTGAAATTGTGCAGGCCTTCGAGGATCACCATGTCGGCATAGATCACCGGCTTGCCGGGCTTGCCCTGGATGATGTCGATGTCGTAGGCCATGTTCAGGTAGGTGAGCGCGAACTCCCAATCGTCGCTCACCTTCTTGCGGACCTCCACATTGATGTCCTGGAAGTAGCGCCGGTCGCCCGGGGTGAAGAAGCGGCTGGTGTATCCCCTGCGCGCGGTGGTATCGTCCACGGCCCCCAAGCGGGTGGTGTCCTGGCTGTAGGCCACGGACGCATTAAGGGCGATCTTGGTCCCGTACCTGCCACCGAGCGCGGTGCCCTTCTTCCATTTGTAGAAGAGCTCGCCCTGGGCCGCCCATTCGCTGTTGGGCTGGGTGGCGTAGGGGTATAGGGTGGCGGGCAGGTTGTAGGTGTGCTGTTTGGCCAGCGGGGGCAGGAAGTTGATGTTCAGGTCGAAGGGCGTGGCCGCGCTGCGGTCGCTCTGGTAGAACATGTTGTCGAAGGAATGTGCGCCCACGGAGAGCCCGAAGCCCTTCACGGAGTAGGTGGCGTTCAGCAGCAGGCCCTGTCCGTCCTTGTAGATGAACCCGTTCTTGTTGTTGGGGTCGTTGATCTTGTAGGCATATTCGGCGTACAGGTTCCACTTCGGCGTGGTGAAGTTGGCGCGGAGCGCGTAGGCCCCCACGTTCTCGGGCAGCACCAGCAGGGGGTCGCGATCCTCCTGGTACTTGCTCACGAAGCTGCCGCCCACAATGAGGTTGTTGGCGCTGGTCCACGTGCTGTCGAAGAACTCGCTGAGGCTGATCTCCGCATCGAATCCGCGCACGGTTCCCGGGCCCTTCACCGCCTGGTTCGCGAAGTTCAGGCGCTGCTGGCCCACGAAGCCCTTGAGGTTGATGCCCGGCACGGGGCGGTACTTCACGCGCAGGCCGTCCATGGCATTGTCCACGCCGAGGTAGCGCTCTTCGTAGCTGCGGAGGATCATGCCCTGCCCGAACTGTTCGAAGAAGTTGCCCACGGTGACCTCCAGGTCGCTCATGGTGTAGCGTGCATAACGGTAGCCGATGCCGCTGCCGGAGTAGGGCAGGCCGGCGGGATAGCCCGCCAGCGGGGGCGTGTAGCTCTCGAAGCGCACCCCGGCCTCGAAGGCGCCGTTGGTGTAGATGATGTTCCCCCATCCGTTGGCCCCCATCCGCTGGGGCAGCACCACCGCGCCAATGGCCGAGTCCTCGTTGTAGTACTGGATGTCGGTGCTGAAGTTGCCATGCACCTGCCCACCATCCTGCGCATGGGTGAGGTGTGTGAGGCAGATGGCGGACAGCAGCAGCAGCAGGCCGTGCCTGGCGACCGGTGGTAACAGCATGCGGATGATGATCACTTCTTGCCGACGAGCTCCTTCACCTTGTGGTAAAGCTCGTTCTCGTCGCCGGGTTCATAGTTGTTGTGCTGCCAGACGATCTCGCCCTTGCCGTTCAACAGGAACGTGTGGGGCACGTTGTTCACATTGAGGGCGCGCTTCAGGTCGCCATTGGGGTCCAGCACCACGTCGTAGTCCCAGTCCTGGCCGTTCACATAGGGCGCCACGCGGGCCATGCTGCGTGCGTCATCGATGGATACGGCGATGAGCTTCACCCCGGTCTCCTTCTGCCAGCCGTCGTACTTCTCGGCAATGGCACCGAGCTCCCGTTTGCAGGGGGCGCACCAGGTGGCCCAGAAGTTCACGATGATCGGTTTGCCGTTGTTGGTCCACGTGCTGGTGTTCACCTTCTTGCCGTCCATGGTCTGCACCGTCACGGAGGGCAGCTTTGATTGCGCATGGAGGGCCAGGGCGAACAGGGCGGGAGCGAGTGTGAGCAGGAGCTTTTTCATGGTTCAGTGCGGGTTGGAAATGGAAGGTCGGCGACCGGAGATGCGAACATCGTACCGGATCGCCGACCTTTTCATTTTCCTGCCCCTGGCAGCTTACTTGTTGAGGGTCACCTTGCGGCTGGCGCGCACGCCGTCGGCGGTGATGTTCACGAAATAGATGCCGTTGGTGCTGCCGCTGAGGTCGATCACCTCACGCTGGGTGCCACCACCCATGGTGCGGTTCGCCTGGTACACGCGCTCGCCGAGCACGTTGAACACCTCGATGAGCGCGGTGCCCGTGGCGGGAGCCTCGTACTGCACGTTCAGGATGCCCTCGGTGGGGTTGGGGAACACCCGCAGGGTCTGGTCCGCTACGTTCTCCTCCACGCCCACGTTAAGCAGCACCGGCAGGAAGTTGGCCTGCAGGATGGACTTCGTGCTTGTGTTCTGTACGAAGGCCACGATGGTCAGGTTCTCCAGGTCCTGCACCCAGGTGTTGGAGTTGCCCTGTGCCGCACCGCCCAACACCATGGTGTGTGACAGGTTGAAGGTCTGGGTCTGGTCTGCTGCGAGGCTGGCGAGGTTCGTGCCGCTGGCACTCGGCATCATCTTGCGCTGCACGTAGGTGAACACGTCCTGCGAAGTGGTTGAGGCTGCATAGTTGTAGGTGTTCTCCACCACGGCCACGTGCAGCTTGTGTGCACCGGTGAACGCTGCATAGGGCGTCACGTTGGCGGTCACGTTGATCTGGTTGCCGTTGAGCGTGTAGCTCAGGCCCAGGTCCACGAAGGCATCGCGGGCTGCCTGCTGCTGGATGTAGGTGGAGGAGGTTGCCGTCATCGGCTTGCCATCGATGAACAGGTCGGGGATCCCGGTAACGCCATAATAGGACCGGCGGGTATTGGCATCGGGGTTGTAGCTGGGGTCGTTGCCGGGGCTGGGGAAGTTCAAGTGGTACTTCACCGCGGACACATTGCTGCCCAGGTCATTGGTGTTGAGCCCGCTGAGCGTTGGACCGAAGGTGGTGTTGAGGTTGGCGCAGGGGGGGCAGGTGGAACTGGTGAACTGCTCGATGAGGGTGATGCGGTCCACGCTCTGGCTGGCCACTCCGATGGTGCCGTTGTAGCTGTTGTTGGAGCTCACCCCGTCGCTGGCCATTCCGCTGATGGTGATGTTCAGCGTGTGGTTGCCCACCGTTGCGTTCCACGGGGTGGGGTGGTTGTAGGTGTAGGAATCCCCCGGCTGCAGGGTGGCGTTGATCTGCGTGCTGTTGGGGGCACCGCCATCAACAGCGTAGCTCAGGGTGAACCCCGTCACCGGCAGGATACCGGTGTTGAGCACGGTGCCGCTGATCGTGATGCTGCCCTGGGCGATGACCGACTCCAGGCCCAGAGTGCCCAGGCCAAGGTCGGAACCGATGAACACGGAGGACGATTGGGTGGTGGTGAACTCGCCGCCGCTGGCCACCTCATTGCCACCCACCAGGATCTGGTATCCGCCGGCACCGTATGCGCAGCACAGGCCATCGCCGTAGGAATCGTCCACGGTGAAGATCATCTGGGTGTTGTTCGGCACACAGATGAGGACGGGTGTCTGCGGGCGAACACCATTGGCGGTGGCATCGGTGTAGGGGCCGCCGCTGGCATAGACCGGCGCGCCACCAGGGCCCGTGGCCTCCCACGTGGTCTCGGATCCGTAACGGTCCAGGTTGATCTGGATCGTGACCTGGGTCTCGCCCGCCGGGCATTGTGCAGTGGCCTGGGCGGCGAGCAAGCCGAAGGTGGCCATCGAGAGTAAGGACTTCTTCATGTATACTTGGGTTTGGGTCAGGGGCGTACATCGAACGGTTCGATCTCGGCCACGAACAAATGTAGTCATCGCGGCCCAATGGGAGGGGATGGTTTGTCGTGGTCTCCTTGGGATCCTATTGGCGCTGTAAAGGCCGGTTGGTCTTCGGTCCGCTGGAGCCATTCCGTTATCTTTGTTGTGCGTGACACGTCCGATCGTTGCGCTGCAACCATGCTGAAACCCTACGCCGTTTTCCTTTTTGCGCTCGCCGGCCTCCACGTGCAGGCGCAATCACAACCGTTCCTCGAACTGCGTGCCAGTGACGGATCCCTTGTGAACGGTCAGTTCCTCACGGTCATCGGGAGTTATGATGAGTTCTCCCTGTACAAAGCGGTGTCGGCCACGCTGGTGGGTGGCGAGCCCCGCGTGGTGAACGTGCGCCGCTATGAGGTGGATGTTCAGCCGGGCACCTACAACTACTTCTGCTGGGGGCAGTGCTATGCGCCCCGGGAAGCAGGTCAGACGGCCATTTGGACCGGGGCCGCGCAGGACGCCCTGCTGTTGGAGCCGGGCGTGACGGCCAACAACTTCAGCGCGTACCACATGCCGAGCAGCCTTGTGGGCAACAGCACCTATCGCTATGTATGGTTCGATACGGGGTTGCCCACTGATTCCGCTTGGTGCGACATCCAGTTCCGCGCCATCGATAATGTGGGTGTTGAGGAGCTCCGACCCGCTGCCACCCTCGGTGTGTTCCCCAATCCAAGCCGTGGTGGCGATGTGCAATTCTCCCTGGAGCTGCGCAACGTGGACCAGGCGCTGGACCTCGTCGTGTTCAACGCGTTGGGTGAGCGGGTGCGCACCATCACCGTTCGGCCGGACCAGTTGAACGTTCGTCTTGGCTCTGACGCCCTGTCGAACGGCCTTTATTTCGCGAGCATTGTGCGGGGAGGCACCACCCTTGCCACACAGCGTTTCGTTGTCAGCGGGCGCTGAACCGTTCGATCAATCGTGAAGCCAGCATCGGGATGCCGATGCTGGCTTTTTCCTTGATGTGTTCCTTGGTGCGTGCCGGGAGTTCAAGCGGGGAGGGGTCCACCGCATACAGTTCCGCGTGCGGTGCCATTTCGTGCACGAGGCCGGCGGCCGGGTACACCTGCAGGGAGGTTCCCACCACGATGAGCACATCGGCCGCCCGCACGATGGCCGCAGCGGCTGGCAGCAGGGGCACCTGTTCGCCGAACCATACGATGTGCGGCCGTAATTGGGATTCCAACGGACAGCGATCGCCCACGTACAGGTCGTGCGTCCAGGGCAGCACCAGGTCCGCATCCCGTGTGCTGCGCGCTTTGCGCAACTCACCGTGCAGGTGCAGCACGCGCGTGCTGCCAGCGCGTTCGTGCAGGTCGTCCACGTTCTGTGTCACCACATCCACGGTGAAGTGTTCCTCAAGGGCGGCGATGGTGCGATGGGCGGCGTTGGGTTGCAC
The DNA here is from genome assembly GCA_044343855.1 of Flavobacteriales bacterium. Taxonomy (GTDB): domain Bacteria; phylum Bacteroidota; class Bacteroidia; order Flavobacteriales_F; family PHOS-HE28; genus PHOS-HE28. The sequence goes on along the minus strand of JBIJDX010000127.1, from coordinate 580 downwards.
CTCGTTGAGCTGTGCCCGGCGTGCGTTGTAGAAGCGCAGCACCAGTTCCGGGTCGCGCTGCCAGGCTTCGGGTGTGGCCACCTCCTCGATGCGGTGCTCCTCCCACAGGCCGTCGGCGGCGCGAAAGGTGCGGATGCCGCTCTCGGCACTGACGCCGGCGCCCGAAAGCAGCGCGATGCGTGTGCGTTCCATGCCGTCGAAGATAGTTGCGGGTCCGGCATATCGCGGGCGGCCTTCTGCGCATCGGTCCCGGTCGGTCGAAGGGTGGGTCTTGCGATGTTCCGTCGCCGTTCCGGGCATTCCGTTATTTTCGTGCCCTTCGCGAACCAACGCCCGGTCCCATAAGCGCACGTTACCCCCTTCTACAACCTACGGAAACCAACGAAGGGACAGGATGATCGACAGCCTGAACGGTGATGTATTGGAGCGTGGCCAGGACCATGTGGTGCTGGACTGCGGAGGCGTGGGCTACCTTGTGGGTGTGGGGCCCCGCACACTGGCGGAGCTGCCGGCTTCGGGGCGGGTCCGGCTCCATGTCCACTACGCTGTCACCGTGGACGTACGCAGTGGGTCCAGCGAG
>JBIJDX010000126.1:0-8567 GCA_044343855.1 Flavobacteriales bacterium | reverse complement strand
GAATAGAAGATGCGGTGAAGGGCACCCGTGTAGGTCATGAAATCGCTCACCAGGTCGATGTAGTAAAGTGATCCGTCGGGTCCTTGGATCAGTTTCACCACGCTCAGGGGGAAGGTGCCACCCACACCCGGGCCGAGGAACGGTACAACCCCGGTGACCGAGCCATCCGGGGCCATCGTGAGGTAGCGCAGTTCGTTTCGGGCATAATCACCATAGATGTAACGACCCTGCCATTCGGGGGGGAACATGCTGCCGGTGTATACGATCCCGCCTGTGATGGAGGCTCCGGATCCGGCGTGGGGGTACGTGAAGAGCGGATCCGAATAGAGCGGGTCCAGGCAGGCACCCGTGGGTGTGCGCCCTCCATCGCCGCAGAAGGGCCAGCCGAAGTTCGCAGCAGGGCTTGCCACGTGCAGGTCCTCCCAGGCAACCGCATGGTCATTGCCCCCCACTTCGCCAATGAGGAATTGCCCGTTCGCCGGGTTCACCGATGCACGGAACGGATTCCGCAATCCCGCACAGAAAATGCTCTTCAGCACACCGCTTGCATTGAAGTTCCCGGGGGTTGCATCGATGTACGGGTTGTCCGCTGGCAGGGTGCCGTCCTTGCGGATCCTGTGCACCTTGCCGTAAGGTGATGCCATGTTCTGAGCCAGGGCCGGGGTGAAATCATCCCCCACGCACAAGAGGATGGTGTTGTTGTCCGTGAACGCCATCCCGCCCCCGATGTGGCAGCAGCTGTTGAACGGCGTGATGGTCTCGAAGATGACCAGTTCACTGGCAGGAGATGCAATGCCGCCGCCATGGGTGAAGCGTGACACGCGGTTCCTGTTGGCTTGTGTGCTGTAGAAGACGTAGAAGTGGTTGTTCGTGCTGAACTGGGGGTCGAGCATGATCTCGATGAGCCCGTGTTCCCCGGTGTTGTTCACGTTGGGGATGTCCATGTAGACCGATGACTGGACCGGTCGCTGGTCGAGGGGTGTGGTGATGAGGATGCGGCCCTGCAGGGTGGTGATGAGCATGCGGCCGTCGGGCAGGAACACGCCGGAGGAAGGAAGGCCGAAACCATCGGCCACCAGTTCATGCTGGAACGGAGCCGGTTGACCCTGAACCAGTGCAGGCAGGCCGGTCATCAAGGCCAGCAACAGCGACCTGAACGAGCATGTTCCACCGATATGGGTGAACAGCATCATCACGATGATGAAGATTCGTGAACAGGGCGTTCACCGGGGAACAAAATTAGGGAAGAATGACTCTTTCCGGGGTGGATACGGTCAACATCATCGGGAGGCGCTCCGGTGGTCGAGTCCCCAGCTGAGCTTGTTGCGCAGTGTATCCAAGGGGTCCTGGCCTTCCAGCTGAACCAGTTTGAGGTCGAATGGTGCCCTGCGGATGGTGATGCTGGCATCGCCATCCACCGCCACGCTGCGCGCATCGAGGTTCAGCAGGCATTTGTCTGCGCGGGCCTCCAACCGAACCCGGACGGTGAAATGGTCCGGAATGACATAGGGCCTGACGTTGAGGTTGTGCGGCGAGATGGGGTTGATCACCAACGCGTTGCTGGTGGGATGCAGGATGGGGCCACCACAGCTCAGTGAGTAGGCGGTCGATCCGGTGGGTGTGGCCACGATGAGCCCGTCCGCCCAATAGGTGTTCAGGAAGTCGTTGTCCAGATGTACATGCAGGGCGACCATGCTGGCGCTATCCCGTTTGCTGATGCTGACCTCATTGAGGGCGAAGTTCACCGCACCCAGTAAGTCCTGGTGGTCGGTGACCTCAAGCAGGCTCCGCTCCTGGATGGCGTAGCGTCCCGCCTTCAAGGCCGCCAGCGCACCATCAAGGTCCTCGAAGCGGACGGATGAAAGAAAGCCCAGGCGGCCAAGGTTGATGCCCAGCACCGGCACTCCGCCACGGCCCACTTGTGCCACCATATCCAGCAGGGTGCCATCACCGCCCAGCCCCACCCAGACATCAACGTCCTCCATGCTGCCGGCATCCGGGGCGGCATCGGAGCCCAATTGGTCGGACAGTCCGGCGGCGGTCAGCGTCTCAAGCCCTGCAGTGCGCATCCGGGCCAGCACGGCCCGTGCCAGCTCCAGGTTCTCCCGGCTCATGTCCCTGGCCATCAGTCCGATGCGCATCCTGTCAGAAAGGTTGTGTGAAATGTAGGAAGAAACCGTGCTCACCCAAGGCGTTGATGCTGTACTCGCCCCGCACCACCTGATCGTAGCTGGTCACAAGGTCAAGGCCCAGGCCATGGCCCCGCTGCCATTGGTCGTTGAGGAAGTTCTGCGTTGCGTACCGGCTGTCCCACACACGACCCATGTCGGTGTAGAGGTTCAGGTACAGCGCCAGATGCAGGGTGCGGAACGATTCGATGGGGATGGCCTCCACGCGGTAGGTGCGGGGCCTGAAGAGGGCGAACAACACGTTGGCGCGACCCATGGTGTAGTGCTCGCCATCGGCTACATAGTACTCGTAGCCGCGCACCTGCGCACTGTAGCCGAGGCCCTCCTGCACGTAATAGGGCGGGGTGCCCTGGGTCACCCGGCCACGTAATGACAAGGCTGCGGTCCAGCGTTCGCCCAAGGGCCACCAGCGCTTCACGGTGGCGTAAGCAGTGGTGATATCGGGCTCGGCCTCGCCGCCCACGCCCAGTCCCAGCCGGTCGATGCGCAGTTCGGCGAAGTGTCCCTTCCGTGGGAAGGCCCGGTTGTCGCGGCGGTCCCACACGATGCCATAACCGAGGCTGAAATACCGTGTGGTGCGGGCCGCTCCATTGAAGTAGTCAGCTGCCCGCTGCACAACGGTGTCCGTGACGTTGGCATCCATGTAGCCCGCCCGCCAATGGTGCCGGATGTCGTGCGCCCGCCGCAGGGTCACTTCCAACGCCCCCCAGCGTTCGGTGCGGTTGGGACCATCGGGGTTGCGCAACAGGATACGTTCGTTGTTCACCGTGCCCGCCGTCACTTCGGCCTGTTGCTCAACTCCCCCGCCCACCGCGATGCCCCAGCGCTGCCTGCGGTCCACATAGGGCACGCGGTATTGCAGGGCGAACTGCCGGGTGTAGCCGAACTGGGCCATGGCATGGATGGTCTCGTTGCGGCCGCGGAAGTTGTAGCGGTTGAGGGTGACGCCGTAATTGACCCGGTCCGGATCCCGCGTTAGCCACCAGGTGTTGAAGTTGGGGTCGGCCAGCTGGAAGATGAAGCCGGGCCACCAGTACCAACGCTCGTTAACCACCACCTCCACGATCACCGAACGCTGGTCCAGGAAGAGGGGCAGCACGGTGACCGTGTTGAAGAGGCCCGTGTTCAGCAGGTTCTGCCGGCTGCGTTCGGCGCGCGCGTAGAAGTCGGCCAGCCCCACCGTGTCGCCTTCCAGCAGCAGCAGTTCACGCAGGATGATGGGCTCGCGCGTGACCTTGTTGCCGGTGATGGTGACCCCGTATACGCGCACGGCCGAGGTGGTGCTGTCGCGCTGGGCACACAACGGCAGCATCACGAACAGCAGCAGGAGGGAGGCCAGGGAACGGCGCAACCAATGCCGGCCGGTGTTGCACATCACAGGTTCATCAGGCGCATCAGCTCGTCGTAGCGGTTGCGCAGGTCGTCGTGGAAGCGCGAGCCCTGGTAGGTGGACTTCACGAAGTACTCATAACGATCGAAGGACTGCAGGATGTCGCTGATGTCCTCCCGGTTGATCTTCAGGGTCACCTCCACCCGCACGCTGTCCGGCACGCTGTGGGTGTATACGCTGAGCACGCGGGCACCATTGCCTTCCACGATGCGGGCGATCTCGTGCAGGCTGTAATCCACCTGGTTCATCTCCAGCACCACGATGCTGCCAACCTCTGCGATGTTCACCACCTGCGAAAGCTTCATCAGCGCATCATGCTCGGTGATGCTGCCCAGGTAAAGTCCCATGTCGTCCAGCACCGGCACCACGCTGAGCCCGCGCTCGCTGAAGAGCTTCATGACCTCGTATATGTGCTGCCCGCCTCGTACATAGGGCACTTCAACACGCTCCATGAACTCGGCCACCGTGCCATGCGGGTCGTTGCGATCCTCCAGCTCGCGTTCCTTCACCAACCCCACCAGGCGCCCCTGGTCCACCACGGGCAGGTGCGATACCTTGAACTCCTCCATCCAGTCCAGGGCGCGTCCAGCTGCATCCTGTGGACGGAGCGGGGGGATGTCGTTGGTGATGAGATCGATGGCGTGCATGGTCAAGGGCTCCTGCGAAGGAACGCGGGGGTCCTACTTTTGTGCGCCCCCGTGGTGGCAAAGTAACGCATCCGCAAGGTGACCCGTCTGAGCGTCAACATCAACAAGCTTGCCACGCTGCGCAACGCACGGGGCGGCAACAACCCCGATGTGCTCGCGCTGGCCCTGCAGCTTGAACGCTGGGGTGCACAGGGTATCACCGTGCATCCGCGGCCCGATGAGCGCCACATCCGCCGCAGTGACGTGCGTGCCCTCGCGCCCCGCCTCACTACGGAGTTCAACATCGAGGGTTACCCCAGCGCGGACTTCCTGGCGTTGGTCGAGGAGGTGAGGCCCGCACAGGTGACCCTCGTGCCCGATCCGCCCGGCGTGCTCACGAGCAATGCGGGATGGGACACGATCGCCCATCAGCAGCAGCTGCGTGAGGTGGTGGCCCGATTGAAGGCACAGGGCATCCGCACCTCGATCTTCCTGGGTACGGAGCCTGGCCTTGTGGAAGCGGCCGCCACCACCGGTGTGGACCGCATCGAGCTCTACACCGAACCCTACGCCGCCCGCTATTCCGTGGACCGCGACACGGCCGTGGCGCCCTTCGTGCGTGCGGCACGGGTGGCTGCTGCCGTGGGGCTGGGGCTCAATGCCGGACACGACCTGGACCGCACCAACCTGCGCTTCTTCGCGCAGCAGGTACCCGGCCTGCTGGAGGTTTCCATCGGTCATGCGCTCATCTGTGATGCCCTGTTGTTCGGTCTGGAGAACACGGTTCAGCTTTACCTGCGTGAATTGCGATGACCGTTGACCTGCACTACAGACGGCTCGGACCTGAAGGAGCCCACCCGGTAGTGATACTCCATGGCCTGTTCGGCACATCGGACAACTGGGGCAGCATCGGCAAGGAGCTGGCCGATCCCTCGGACAGCGCCACGCCCCCCTGCGACGTGCTGCTTGTGGACCTGCGTGACCACGGTCGTTCTCCCCACACCACAGCCACGTCCTATCCGCTCATGGCCGCCGATGTGCACGCCCTGGTCGAGCGCCTCGGCCTCCGCGATGTGGTGCTCGTGGGGCACAGCATGGGCGGCAAGACGGCCATGGTCTTCGCGCAACAATGGCCGCAACTGCTCCGCCAGCTCGTGGTCGTGGACATCAGTCCGAAGGAGCACGCCAACAACCACGGCCACATCATCCAAGCCATCCTCACGGCGGATCTGGCGCCCGGCCGCACACGCAGGGAGGTGGAGGCGCACATCGCCGCGCGGGTGAAGGAGCCCGGCGTGGTGCAGTTCCTGATGAAGAACCTCTACTGGGCCACGGAGGAGCAGCTCGCCTGGCGGGTGAACGCACCCCTGCTGGCCCGCGAACTGCCCGCCATCCTGGCCGCCATCGGACCCGAGACCGTACGCACCCCCACGCTCTTCATCCGCGGCGGACAGAGCGACTACATCCTGCGCGAGGACCTGCCCGCCATCAAGGAGCAGTTCCCCAACAGCCGCGTGGAGACCGTTCCCTATGCGGGTCACTGGGTGCATGCGCAGGCCCCCGATGAGGTCATCGCACTGATCCGTTCCACCCTGACATGAGGCGCCTTATGCTGCTGTGCTCCCTGCTGCTGTCCCCTGTGGCCGGGCGTGCGCAGATGGATACGGTATGGGTGCCCTATAGCGCCGGCATGGACCTGCGCGATGGGCTGTACCGCTCGTTCCGCGAGTTCAGGCTGAACGCGCCGGGTGTGCCCATGGACCGCCTGCGCGACGACCAGGGTCTCCCCGTGCGCGACCTACGCAAGGTGATGAGCCGCCTCTACTGGCAGCCGGATACGGGTGCTCGGCAGGCCATCCGGCCGGACCGCATGTGGGGCTTCTGCCAGAACGATGTGATCTACGTGGCGGCCGGCAACGGCTTCTACCGCATCGGGCTGATGGGTTCCATCGCGCACCTGGTGGTGGAGGTCAGCTACCGCGACTGGGACCCGTACATGCAGCCCTTCCCCATTACGCGCACCGCACTGGTTCACCAGCTGTTGGACATGCGAACGGGCGCCTTCCTGCCCTTCACCTCAGGGGGCATGGCACAGGCACTGCAAGGCGATCGGGTACTGCTGGAGGAGTTCATGGCCTTGAGCCCCCGTGAACGGAACAAGGAGGCGGCCCTCTTCCGCTTCCTGCACCTGCACAACGAGCGCAACCCGCTGCTGCTGCCCGAGTGATCGGCATGGACTTCGCATGGCGTTCACGTAAGGATCATCCAACGTCCCGTCGGCGCGGGCTACATTCGCCGTCCATCCCTGCTGCCATGTGCCGTTCCCTGTTCGCCCTTGTACTGTCTGGTGTCCTCTTCACCGGTGCGGCCCACGCGCAGACCGACAAGCAGTTCGTACCCGGCCTGGTCGGCTTCTGGAACATCGAGAACCTGTACGACACGCTTGATTCGCCGAACACCGACGACCGGGAGTTCCTACCCGACGCACCCAAGCAGTGGAACACCCAACGCTACCAACGCAAGGTGGACAAGATGGGCGAGGTGATCGCCGCGCTCGGCAGGGACCTCGACCCACGCGGTGTGGTTCTGCTGGGGTTGGCCGAGGTGGAGAACCGCAACGTGGTGGAGGACCTCTGCCGCTCGGCTGCGCTTAAGGACCGCGGCTATCAGGTGGTGCACGAGGATTCACCGGACCGCCGTGGTGTGGACGTGGCCCTTATCCACGACCCCACGCGCTACGCGGTGTACGCCCACAAGAGCTATCGTCTGTACATGCCGGACACGGCGTTCCGCACCCGCGATCAGCTGCTGGTGAGCGGCGTGATGGATGGCGACACGCTGCACGTGATCGTGGCGCACTGGCCTTCGCGCCGCGGCGGTGAGAAGCGCTCCATGCCCAATCGCATGGCAGCCGGTGTGCTCGGTCGCCACATCGTCGATTCACTGCTTGCCATCAACCGCAATGCACGCATCCTGTACATGGGCGATCTCAACGACGACCCGGTGAACAAGAGCATCACCATCGGTCTCCGCGCAACCGGAGACCAGGCCTTGGTTCAGGGCGGCACCTTTTTCAATCCCATGTACGCTCCTTTCAAGAAGGGCATCGGTTCGCTCGCCTGGCGCGACTCATGGAACCTCTTCGACCAGATCATCGTGTCGCCAGCACTCCTGAACGGTGATGGTGGCCGCTACAGGTACTACGGCGCCCGCGTCTTCAATGAGCCCTATCTCCGGCAGGACGAGGGCAACTTCACCGGCTATCCCAAGCGCACGTTCGTGGGAGATACCTACCAGGATGGCTACAGTGACCACTTCCCGGTGTACTTGGTGCTCGTGCGCGAGGCGGAGGCGAAGCGGTGATCCTTGTGTTCGTATCCGGGTGCTGCACCTGTGCGACACGCACCGGCCATGGTCGTTGTGATCGTGCGCCATCACGGTGTGCAGGTATGCGTGTTGACCTTCGGAGTTGATCGGCTTCATCCGGGCGATCAGAACACTTTGCCAAACGCAACAAGGCCCGCCACCGCTATGGTGACGGGCCTCGCCAGGCGGATCGTTTCGCTCAGTGGTGTACGCTCACCCGGCGGCTGAGCACCCGGCCATTGCTGCGCACGTTGAGGGTATACATGCCCGTGGCAATGCCGTTCACCTCCACTTGAAGGAGGCTGGCGCCGCCGGAGGTTCGGAGGGCCACCCGACCGGTGGCATCCACCAATTCCACCTCGCTGAAGCCTTCCAACGCGGAAAGATCCACGAAGAGGGCGGTGGTGGCGGGGTTCGGGTAGGTGCGCAGGGTGGTGCCGTCCACCTCGTTGATCCCAATGCTGCTGCTGGCTTCCAGGTCGCTTTCCATGCGTGGCTCCAGCTTCCATTCGCTGAAGGTGTAGGTGACGATGCCGGTCACGCTGTAGTAGCTTCCTACGGCGGGCGTGGTATCGTAGATCAGGTCGTCGACGAGGATGGAGCCCTGCCAGTTGCTGCCCAGCCATTGGAAGTTGTTGGCAACATCGGGTAGGTTGTTGCAACGCAGGTCCACCACACGCACCAGCACACCTTCCCATGGTTCGGTGGCGGCGTCTGTGGCGGAGAGGTTCTCCGCAGCGGGCAGGGTGTTGCCCGAGGAGTTCACCGTCAGGCTCGTCACCCCCACGATCTCCGTGAGGTCATTGAACTCGTCCACGCGACCGATCAGGGTCACATCATCGCCCATGGCCACGGCCGTGGGGGGCGTACCGAACACGTAGATGCCGCTGTGCGCACCAGTGCCGTCCTGGATGAAATAGCTGGTGACAGTGCCGCCCGTGTTGCTCACCACACCGGTGACGATGCCACTGGTCTGTACCAGCACACCATCGAGGT
>JBIJDX010000125.1:0-8573 GCA_044343855.1 Flavobacteriales bacterium | reverse complement strand
TGGATCGAGGCCGGTGCACCCGATAATTGACCCATGATCATGCGCGCTCCCATTCCCTTCGTCCTCGGTGCCTTGTTGGTACTTGCCACCAACGGTTGCTACTACGACAAGGAGGAACTGCTCTATCCGAGCAACTTCTGTGATACGACCGCGGTCACCTGGACCAACGACATCGAGCCATTGATCAATGCGAAGTGTGCGACAGCCGGTTGTCACGCCAACGGCACTGTTTCACCCAACCTCACCGGTTATAGCGCGGTGAAGGCCCAAGCGGATAACGGCCGGCTCCGCGCTCGCGCGATCAATGGAGTTCCCTCGTTCATGCCCGCCTCTGGGAAGCTGCCTGCATGTGACATTGCTGCACTCGATACATGGCTTGATGCAGGGGCCCCCAACAATTGATCATCGCCATGCAACCGCGCACCATGCTTTATGTTGGGCTCACCCTGGCCGCGGTGGCCGGTGGCTATGTCGCTTTGGAATACGGCCGCGGCGTGAACCGCGCCGACGACCTTGACGTGGCCGCCACCGTGAGCGCCGAACAGCTTCTGGATGATTTTACGGCCGATGAAGCCTCAGCGACCGCCACCTACGTGGGAACCGTCGAGCAGGCCGTGCAGGTGAGCGGTACCATCCGCAGCATGGGCCCCACCGGCGACGGCAAGGTGACCGTGGTGCTGGAGACCGGCGATGCGCTGGCGGGTATCGCCTGTGAATTCGCCGAGGCCGATGTGCCTGTGGACTGGCGTGCCGGCGCTGCCGTTACGGTGAAGGGCATCTGCACGGGTGTCCTGATCGACGTGGTGCTGGTGCGCTGCACGGCCGTGGTATGATGCTTGCCTGAAGAATACCGGACATCAACGAACGAACCGCGCAGCATCCACCTGCATGTTGCGCCCAATATCGACCGGAACCATGAACAACCTGAAGACCTTCGCCATCGTCCTTGCCCTGCTGCCCCTGACCACCCGGGCCCAGGAGCGCTACATGACCCGCAATGGTCACGTCGCCTTCTTTTCCGCCACCCCCATGGAGAACATCGAGGCCAACAACCACAAGGTGACCAGCGTGTGGGATGCCACCGCCGGTGCCATGCAGTTCGCCGTGCTCATCAAGGCCTTCGAGTTCGAGAAGGCGCTGATGCAGGAGCACTTCAATGAGAACTACATGGAGAGCAACACCTTTCCGAAGGCCGAGTTCAAAGGCAAGCTGGCCGGTGTGACCGCCGAGCAGCTGAAGAAGCCCGGTACGTATGAGGTGACCGTGAGCGGCGACCTCACCATCCATGGTGTTGCGAAGCCCGTCACCGCCAAGGGCAAGGTCATCGTGGATGCCTCCGGTGCCATCAGCGCGGCAAGCGACTTCATTGTGAGGCCCGAGGACCATGGCATCAAGATCCCAGGCATGGTGCGCAAGAACATCGCAGAGGAGATCACCGTGAAGGTGCGCCTCAACTACGAGAAGATGTAAGTCGTCCGATCCTTTCCCAGACCCAACCCATCCGCCCATGTTGCGTTCCCTCCTGTTGCTGGCTGTGTTCGTATTGACGGCCCCTGTTCACGCCCAGGACGATGACCTCTTGAAGCTGCTGGGGGAGGAGGAGACCGGACCTGTATACACGAATGCAGCCTTCAAGACCACCCGGGTGATCAATGGCCACAGCCTGGAGAACACTGCGCACGGCGTGCTCGACTTCAAGATCGGTCACCGCTTCGGACCTGCCAATGGCGGTGCCCGCGAAGCCTACGGCCTTGACGGTGCCACCGTGCGTCTGGGATTGGACTACGGCGTTACCGACAGGCTCATGATCGGCATCGGGCGCAGCAGTTTCGAGAAGACCATTGACGGCTTCGTGAAATACAAGTTCCTGCGCCAGTGCGACGAAGGTTGCGGCATGCCCGTGACCCTGGCCGTGGTGGGGGCCTCGAGCGTCACCACGCTGCAAGCCGATCAGGTGCCCTGGTTCGCGCCCGGTCGCGAGGACTTCTTCTCCCACCGGCTTTCCTATGCATGGACCCTGATCGTGGGTCGCAAGTTCAGTGAGAGCATTTCCCTTCAACTGAATCCCGGTTTGGTGCACCGCAACCTTGTGGAGCGTTCATCCGATGCGAACGATGTGTTCCATGTGAGTGGTGCTGGACGCGTCAAGTTAAGCAAGCGCGTGGCCTTGAATGCCGAGTACTTCCATGTGCTCCGCGATGTTCAACCGGACTTCCATAACTCGTTGTCCATCGGCTTCGACATCGAGACCGGCGGCCACGTGTTCCAGCTGCACTTCACCAACAGCGCCGGCATGTTCGAGCGCGCCTATATCACTGAGACCACAGGTGATTGGGCGCGGTCATTCGACGATCCGGCAAATGGTGCCGGTTTCCACTTCGGCTTCAACATCTCCCGGGTCTTCACCGTGCACGAGCCGAAGAAGAAGCCCATCTGAACACACGCTCCATCAACTGCAGCGTGTCCTCCTGTGGGCGATCCCTTGCCCTTCGGCAACGCCTTGCCGTTGGGTGTTGGGCTGCTGGTTGAGCGCGGGTGGGAAGGGACACGATGGCTGTGATCGTGTGGTTCCATTTTAGTTGCTTGTACAAGCAATCAATGAAAAAATTAAGATGTTGATATTCAATGAATTAAATCCTTGCCTGTTCCGGTCGGTCGTTGGTCCTCTCACCCTGTGAGCCTCAGCTGGAGCGACTTTCCGGAGAAAGGTGCATCATGTTGCCATTTGCTTGTACAAGCAACCAATTGCTGGCCGATATGCACCATCCACACGCCCCAACGAACCGCAGCTTACAGACCGATGGCGATATGCGGTGCCGATCCCGGCACCGGTCCCCATTGTGTCCGCCGGTGCCTTAGTAGCGGGCCTCCCCGGGGCGGGTTCAGCCCTGTCCGCCTCGCTGCTGAGCGATGCGCAACTGAAGGAAGGCGTTCACGGCATCCATGTCCAGCACGCCGATGATATCCGATCCCTCCACCACGGGGATCAGGGGAACTTCGCCGGTACGCAGCGGCACGATCGCAGCGCGTAGGTCCGTGTCGGGGGCGATGGGCTCCGGTCTGCGCAGTGTCAGCTGCCGCACGGTCAGATCCTTCATGCCCCTGCCGACGAGGCTCCACAACTCCTGTTGGTCGACCACGCCGGTGTATCCCATCACGTCCGTGACCACCGCCGCCTTGTCGCCCACGGCCATCAGGCCGTTCACAGCCTCATGCACGGGGGTGGGGCCGCTTACGGTCCAATAACGCTGTCGCATGGCATTGCGCACCGACACTCCGGAAAGTTCCTTCAACTGGTCCACCTGGCGGGCTTCCGCCCCGGCAGCCAGGTACACGAACACGCCGATCATGGCGGTGAAGTAGGCTCCGCTCATCGATCCGTACACCACGAATCCCACGGCGAACACGCGTGCCACGATGGCAGCGATGCGTGTGGCCCTGTGCCTGGGCATGCGCATGCTCAAGGCACTGCGCAGGATACGTCCCCCGTCCATCGGAAAGGCTGGAATCAGGTTGAACAGGAAGAGCCCCAGGTTGGCCGTGAGCACGAAGCTGAGCAGCCCGGTCCACCCGTGGCCTGGACGAACCTCACTGAACAGCCACGTGAGTCCCATCACCGACAGGGCCAGGAAGGCAAGGCCGGCGATGAGAAGGTTCACCAACGGACCGGCCACGGTGATCCAGAACTCCTGGCGGGGATCCTCTGGCATGCGTTCAAGGCTTGCCACGCCACCGATGGGCAGAAGCGTGATGTCATGCGTGCGCACCCCGAAGTGCAGGGCCGTGAGCGCATGGCCGTATTCGTGCAGGACCACGCAGGCGAAGACGACAAGCACCAGGCCCACCTGGTCGAGGATACCCCGCCAGGTAAGCCCCTCACTGTACCCCGTATAGGCCACGAATGCGGGCAGGAGCAGGAACGACCAGTGCACCAGCACCTGGATGCCTTTGAACGAGAAGAGAGGGAGACGTCCGCGAAGACGGGCCGCCATCAGTCGGCGGGTTGTTGCAGCACCAACATGGGAATGTGCGTGTGCATGGCCAGGCGCGAAGCCGTGCTGCGATGGAACAACTGGTCGAACAGCCCCCGCTGCCGGTGAACAAGCACCACCAGGTCCGCATCGTTCTGGTCAGCCATGTCGTGCAGTGCCTTGCTCACGTCATCGCTGCTCAGGTAGTGATAACTGTGCGGAATGGCTCCCAACAGGGTGTCGTAGACCGTGTTCCCACCTTCCTCCACAGCGGTGTCCTCGTTCACCACCCGCACGATGAGCACCTCGGCCTGGGACCAGCGCGCAATGTCCAGCAGGAGTTTCACGGTCGCCTTGTTCACCGGACCACCATCGTCCGCCAGTATGATGCGCTTGGGGGTGCGATAGGTGTTGTTCTCCGGTACGGCGATAACGGGCAGGTGCCCATGGCGCACCACATCCGCGGTATTGCTGCCCAGCAGCACCTCCTTCAAGCCACTGGCGCCCTGGGTACCCATCACCACGGCATCGGGAGAGGCGGCCTGTGAGGCGAACCGCTGCACCACGTTGGGCAGGTCTCCATGTTCACAGACCCCGGTCAACGCGGGTTTCAGGTGGCCCAGCTCCGTCCGCATGCGCGCAATGAAAAGGTCCATGGACTCCCGCGAGTCACGGGCCATCATGTCATCGATGCTCCACATGGTGCTGGCACTGCTGTGTGGCAGCATGTAGCTGTGAAGCACGGTGAACGTGTTCCCCTCCGTGCCGAACAGGTTGATGGCGTATTTCGCCGCGTTCAGGGCGTTCGTGCTGAAATCCGTGGGCAGGAGGATGTGGGCCATGGAGGGAACTGTTCAATGGCCGTGGTCCGCCGGTTTCCTGGCGCTGTCCACGAGCCAGTAGCCGATGAAGAAGAAGGCCAGCACGGCAACGAAGCTTATGAGCCCCACCATGTTGTTGGCCTGTCCTTGCTCATCAAGGATCAGGTCGGTGTCCAGGATGGAATAGCGGAAGGGAATGAGCAGGGCGGCGATCCAGAAGGCAAGGCCGATGTACTTCTTCATGGTGCGAACGTCGGTTGGTGGCGAAAGATAGGCACACGTGAACGAGCGGCGAATGACCCTTGTCAGGCGTGCGCAAGGCGCTCCAGCCGTCGCTTGTCCTTGATGCGGATCTCCCGTCCCTTGACCTCCACCAGACCATCCTCCTTCAGGTCGGTGAGCGCCCGGATAAGCGATTCAGTGGCCGTGCCCACGATGGTGGCAAGGTCCTCTCGGCTCATGTGCACCCCCAACGATCCGGCCTCCTCCGGGCTGTACGTCTCGTGCAGCCGCAACATGGCCTGTGCCACCCGCTGGCGGACGCTCGCATAGGCCAGGTCGAGCAGGAGCTGTTCCTTTTCCTTCACCTCACGCGAGAGCATCTTGATGAAACGCATGCTCACATCCCTGTCCTTGTAGAGAAGTGCCTGCAGCTCTTCGCGCGGTATCACGGCCAGCTCGGTATCCTCCAGGGCTTCGGCGGATTCATTCACATGGCCGCCTTCGAGCACGCTCATGTAGCCCAGGAACTCGCCGGGGCCATGCAGGGAGGTCACCAGTTCCTTGCCATCGTTGTTCATCTTGAAACATCGCACCTTGCCCTTGATGATGAAGTAGATGGACCGAAGCTCGTCGCCTTCGTGGAAGATCATTTCCTTGCGGGGCACCTGCCTTGCTTTCCGGTCGCGTGCGATGTCCTGCAGGGCGGAAAGGCCGCGTGCACTGTCCAGGAACGCGTTGAGCCCATCGATGCTGTGGTCGAATCCCTTCCGGAACAGGTCGCTTCTCCTCAGCCGGCCTTCAATAGCGTTGAGCAGTTCACCCTCCTCGAAGGGCTTGGTGAGGTAGTCATCCGCACCGAGCTCCATGCCCTTGCGTACATCACTGCGTTCCGCCTTGGCACTGAGGAAGATGAATGGCACCTCAGCCGTGTGCTGGTCCCGGTTCAGCAGGTGAAGCACCCCGTATCCGTCCAATTCGGGCATCATGATGTCACAAAGGATGAGGTCCGGGATGTCCTTGCGGGCCATTTCAACCCCGCGGCGCCCGTTCTCCGCCTTCGTTACACGATAGTTGGCGAGTTCCAGTATCTCCGCGGTATTCTCCCGCATGTCATGGTCATCCTCGATCAGCAGTATGTGCTTCATGGTCGAATTGTTGTGGTATCCACGCTGTAAAGGTGCTGCCTTTCCCCGGTTCGCTTGCGAAGCCGATCCATCCGCCCATGAGGTCAAGGTACTTGCGCACGATGTTCAATCCCAACCCGGTACCCTGAACGGTGAAGGCATTGCTCGCCCGGAAGAAGCGCTCGAAGAGATGCTGCTGGTCCTCCAGCGGTATGCCCATGCCCCTGTCCACCACCGCGATATGGAGACGCCCATCGGTGATGTGCGTACGCAGGTTCACGCGCTCGTTCTCGGGGCTGTACTTGATGGCGTTGCTCAACAGGTTGCTGAGAACGTGTGCCAGCATCTGTTTATCCTGGACCATTGCACGCTCGGGCCCTTCGTGATCGTAATCGATCTCCTGGCCCGGCTTGCACAGGCTCCGCAGTTCCTCCACCAGCTCAATGCAGAGATGCACCACATCCACTTCCTGCGGATTGCAGCGCACCATGCCCTGCTCCAGTTTGTCGAGCGACAGGAAGTCGTTGAGCATCGTGGTCAGTTCACGCACCTTCCCCCGGATCTTGGACACATGCCGCTCCACCTTGTCCCGCTGCGGTCCTTCCGCATACCGGGCGATCAGGTCCACTGAGCTCATGATGGTGCTCAACGGTGTCCGGAACTCGTGCGAGGCCATGCTCACGAAGCGCGATTTGAGGCTGTTCAGTTCACGTTCCGCCTCCAATGCTTCCCGCACGCTCTGCTCCGCCCGCTTGAGGTCGGCCGTGCGCTGCTCCACCCGCTGTTCCAACTCGGAGTTGCTGCGCATCAGGGCCTGTTCCGCACGCCGCCGTCCGGAGACATCGCTGACCAGACCCATCACGAAACGTTCGCCATCCACATCGAAGTGGTTCAGGCCAACCTCCACGGCGAAGGTGGTGCCATCGCTGCGCCGGCCGTTCAGGTCGAGCCCGCTGCCCATGGGTCGTTGGCGGGGGTCGCGTTGGTATGCGCTGCGCCGTTCTGTGTGGCTGGTCCTGGCTTCCAGCGGGATAAGGAGCTCCACCGGCCGTCCGATGAGGTCGGTCGTTCCGTAACCGAACATGTCCGCAAGGCGGGGATTGCACAGGCAGATGACGCCCCTGCCATCAACCACCACCAACCCTTCCGCCGCACTGCTGAAGAGCATGCCGTAAATGGAGGAGAGCTGCTCGGCGGTGAACCGGTTGTGCGTCATGCTGCAAGGTAAGCGGTTAGACCACCATCGCCATCCCTTCCGTGCCGGGCGGCCAAGGCACAGGGTTTCGGCAAGGTCGATCCCTCCATTGGGGAGCGCGTTTCATTCGGACACGCCCTACCCCGGTGACCGTACGCAGCACGGTCGCATCCCGGTCCACCGCACACGTTGCCACTATCCATCCTCTCCCTCGAACCGTTCGGAGCGCGGTGCGCCGGAGCGCTCATCGTAGACCTTCCAGCTCTGCAGGGGGCGCGCATACAGGTTCAGGGTGATGGAACGGCCGGTTGCGGGGTTCAGGTACCTGTGTATGCTGTGTCCGTTATGCAGGTAGGAGAATGAGCCGGGGTCCAATTTCGCACTGCTCACTTTCCGCAGCGGTCCATCCGCGACCGCTTCGAACCGTTCCTCGATGACGGCACCACTGATGGGATGGACCCATGCCTCCTCGGTGGAGTGGTCGTGGATGCTGGTGCGCTGGCCGGGTTCATAGCACATAAGCAGCAACTCGAACTCGGGCGTTCGGGTGATGCAGTTCCGCGTGTAATGCTTGTCGTTCCATCGGCAGAAGGGGATGAACTCCTCCTCCGGTATCCGGATCCGCTCCAATACCTCGAGGTAGCCACGCCTGCCGGGTGCCTCTTTCAGGGAGGTGACCAGCTGGTCCACGGTGGTGATGGGGGCAGGGCGCTGCGGCATGGGTGTCCGGGGGCGCGAACCTATCGCGTCGATGGGGATGGATGGCTGACATTCATCATCCTTGGTCGTTGGGGTGACCGGCGGGAGGGATCCCCCATCGGGCCTCACGGCGGCACCTCCATGCCGTGCCTACATCCACGCCGCAACCCACCGATGGAACTCCTCCTTCAGTTCGCGATGGAGCTTTTCAAAGGTGGTCATGCGGTCACGCAGGCCGGAATGGTCCGTGAAGAGACGGTGTTCGATCGCCACCGGATGGTCAAGTGCTTCCTTCACCAGGCTGTTCTCATGGGCCTTGATGTCGTGGCGCAGTTCGTCCATGACCTCCCGTTCACGGATGTACCGGTTCTGGAAATGCTCCAACCGGGCCAGCACATCGGCAGCGGTGTAGCGGGCTGCGATCTCCTCCAGCCTGCGCTCGAAGATGCCGATCTCATCCTTGTAGAACATCAACGCGTTCAACCAGGTGGTGTGCTCGAAATGGAGGTCGGACAGGTGGACGTGGGTGCGATGTTTGGTT
>JBIJDX010000297.1:0-2569 GCA_044343855.1 Flavobacteriales bacterium | reverse complement strand
GCCTCAGCGCTGTGGAGGAGGGTGTGAACACCGTGGCAATGGATGTCTACGACCTCACCGGCAAGCGCGTGATGACCCGCGTGATCCCCGTGGCCGGCGGTAAGGTGAACACCACCATCGACCTCAACGGCGGGCTCGCCGCAGGCATGTACACGGTGAACATCATCGCCGGTACCAGGTCCTACAACGAGCGCCTGATGATCCAGCCGTAAGGCCGGAGCATACGCACTTGACGACCGAAGCCCCCGCCACCCCGGCGGGGGCTTTGTCGTTCAGTGCAACGTAAGGCAACACGGCCCACCCATGCTGAGCCCCCTTCTGAGCGTAGCCTGTGGCTTCGCTTCACCCGGATACAACAAGGCAGCCTGTGGCTACCATGAGCCAGGAATGGCGCGCGCAGCCACAGGCCATGCGCATTGGAGTTATCGGTGCATGAGAGGCGTTCCAACGGAACCACTTGACAGCAATGCCCTGATCACCTACCTTACCGGCACGTTGCCCTTGTATTGGGGAAGCGGTACGCAGCAACCCAAAATGAGTTGCCTCCTGTTGAAAAGATTTTTTTTCTTGCTTCCTACGTCACGATCGAATAATATTGAGGCCGTCGAACCATCATACGCAAACCAACACCCGTTGGTTACAGCCGCCCGGCCACAGGCCGCACCAACCGGAGATGCCCGGCCACAGCATCGAAACCAAAACCCGAAACCCTAACCCGATCAACATGAATAGTCGAACTACGCCAAGGCCCAACATGGGCGGTCTGTGGTGGAAGATGCTGGCGACAGCCTTCATCCTGCTGCTTGCGGACACTTCTTTCGGACAGGTCAATTTCACCCAGAACTTCGATGTGGCGTCCACCGGTTGGAGCGGAAACTTCGCCCGGTTCACAGGTACCACCGCCTGCGGAGGTGCTGGCGGTGCCATGCGCCGCAACCTTTACAGCGGCGCTTCAACTGGTCAGTTGATCTCACCCAGCACCGGTACATCGAGCGGCGCGCTGGCCACCATCACTTACTCGTACAAGGCGGCAGTTTGGAGCGCCAACACGGCCCCACAAGCCAACTGGGGTAGCTTCCAAGTACAGTACGGCGCCAGCGCCACCGGCCCTTGGACGGCCATCGCCACGGTAGTGAACGAGACCCAGTTGGGCAACCCGTGCATCAGCAAGACGCACACGTTCACCCCACCGGTGGGTGCACTGTTCATCCGTTGGAGCGCCCAGTGGCAGTCTGGTGACTACTACCTGAACTTCGACAACGTGGTCATCACACAGGCCGCAGCCTCCGCCTGCACCGGCACGCCTGCGCCCGGCAACACGCAGCGCAGCGCAGCCTCTGCCTGCTCGGCCACCGCATTCAACCTCTCCCTCCAGAACTCCATCTCGGGTTCGGGCATCAGCTACGCTTGGCAGCGCAGCACCGATGGCGGCGCCAACTGGATCGCCTTCGGCACCAGCGCTCCCACGCAGACCGGTGTTACGCAGGCGGCCACCTCCCAGTATCGCTGCGTGGTGACCTGCGCCAACAGCGGTCTTAGCGGCACCAGCAACCCTGCAACGGTCACCACATTGAGCGGCGTTGCCGTATGTGGGGCTTATTGCGTACCCTCGGTTCCCGCGGGTTGCACCGACGGTGACGTGATCGCGCGTGTGCAGCTGAACACGCTGGACAACGTTACCGGTACCGGATGCCCCAGTGGCACGCTGGGCTACAGCAACTACACCACCAACCCCGCACTGACCACTACCCTGCAGGCAGGCGCATCCTATGGATGCACCGTCTCTGCCGGCCAGTACGGCCAGGGCTACGCCGCGTGGATCGACTACAACGACGACGGCACCTTTGATAACCTGACCGAGCGCATCGGCTTCACCTTGGCTACCGTACCCGGCAGCGGTGTGGTGGGCCAGCTTGGTGGTTCCGCCACCTTCCCCATCACCCTCGCCTGCAACCCCCCGCTGGGTACGCACCGCCTGCGCGTTCGATGCATCTATAACACGGCCGGTTCCGCCATCACCCCATGCAACGCTGCAGGCTATGGCGAGACCGAGGACTACGTGGTGACCATCTCCGCAGCAGACCCCTGCCCCGCACCGGTCAACCTCACCGCAGGCAACAGCACCGCCAACAGTGCCGACCTGAGCTGGACCCTCGGCTGCGCCGAAACGGTATGGGACCTGCACATCCAAAACGCAGGCGGTGGCACCCCCACCACCCCCTCCAACCCTGGTCTTACCAGCACCAGCTTCTCCGCCACGGGCCTCGCCCAAGGCCAGCTGTACGAGTACTACGTGCGCGCCAACTGCGGCGGTAACGGCACCAGCAGCTGGGTAGGTCCCCGTCTGTTCGCTGCAAACCCGGCCAACGATGTGTGCGCAAGTGCAACAGCCTCCACCGTGAGCGCAGGCACCACGGCCACCTCCAGCGGCTTCACCTACGGTGCCACGGCCAACGAAGGCCTCACCGCCGGTACCACCCCCGTCGCCGCTGTGTGGCACTCGGTGACCCTCACGGAGTGCCTCCAGACACTGACGGTGAGCATGTGCGGCACCACCCCCGTGCTGCCG
>JBIJDX010000296.1:0-2572 GCA_044343855.1 Flavobacteriales bacterium | reverse complement strand
TCCACGCCAGCGATGCCCACAGGCCGCTGTTGGCAACCTTCAGCCCTTTCGCCCAGCCTTCCTTGGAGCGGCCTTCTTCGCAGTGGCCTTCTTCGGCGCCGCCTTCTTCGCAGCAGCCTTCCTCGGGACGGCCGATGCGGCGGCGGCGCGACGTCCCTTGGACTTGCCTTTGCGCTCGGGGGCCTCTGCGAGCAGGGCCAGCGCACGCTCCAGGGTGAGGTCCTCGGCCTTGGTGTCCTTGGGCAGGTTGGCGTTCCTGCTGCCGTCGGTGATGTAGGGACCGTAGCGGCCGTCCAGCACCTGCACCTCGGAGCCCTCGAACTCCTTCAGCACGTTCTGGCGGGCACCGGCCAGCTTGGCTTCGATGAGATCGATGGCGCGCTCCAAGGTGACGGTGGCGGGGTCCTCGGTGCGGGGCACATTGGCATAGACCGAGCCATGCTTCACGAAGGGACCGAAGCGACCGCGACCCTGAACGATGGCACCGCCCTTGTACTCACCCAATTCGCGGGTGGCGTTGGCGATGCGCTTGAGGTCCACCAGTTCCAAGGCGCGGCGCAGGTCGATCTCCAGCGGGTCATCCTCCGGGGTGAGGCTGGCATAGGTGCTGCCCAGACGCACATAGGGGCCATAGCGGCCGATGCCCACCGAAACGACATCACCTTCGTGCTCGCCCAGGGTGCGGGGCAGTTTGAAGAGGTCCAGCGCTTCCTGCAAGGTGATGGATGCGATGCTCTGGTCCTTGCGCAGGCTGGCGAAGCGGGGCTTGTCGGCATCCTCGGCCTCACCGATCTGGATCATGGCGCCGAAGCGGCCAATGCGGGCGTAGACCTTCTTGCCGCTGGCAGGGTCCACGCCAAGCTCGCGGGCGCCGGTGGCACGCCCGGCGGTCTCGCCAACCTTGACAATGGTGGCATGGAAGGGCTCGTAGAAGCGGGCGATCATCTCGCGCCATTTCTCCTTGCCTTCCGCGATCACGTCGAACTCCTCCTCCACCTTGGCCGTGAAGTGCAGGTCCACCACCGTGGGGAAGTGCTCCACCAGGAAGTCGTTCACCACCATGCCGATGTCGGTGGGGAAGAGCTTCTGCTTCTCGGCGCCCACGTTCTCACTGCCCACGGACTGTTCGATGGCGCCGCCGGCCAGTGTGATGATGCCGTAGTTGCGCTTGGTGCCTTCGCGGTCCTCCTTCACCACGTAGCCCTTCTTCTGGACCGTGCTGATGGTGGCCGCATAGGTGCTTGGGCGACCGATGCCGAGCTCCTCGAGCTTCTTCACCAGGCTGGCCTCGGTGTAGCGCGGGGCGGGGCGGTCGAAGCGTTCGGTGGCCTGCAGTTGTTGCAGGTTCAGCAGTTCCCCCTGACGCATCTCGGGCAGCAGGCCCTCCTGCTCCTCGCCTTCCTCATCGTCCCTGCCTTCGAGGTACACCTTCAGGAAGCCATCGAACACGATCACCTCGCCCTGGGCCTTCAGCGGCTCGCCGGGACGGGTGCTGATGGCGATGTCCACCACGGTCTTCTCCAGTTCGGCATCGGCCATCTGGCTGGCGATGGTGCGCTTCCAGATGAGGTCGTAAAGGCGTTCCGCATCGCGGTCGTTGCCGGCGGTGCGCACCTTCATGTCGGCGGGTCGGATGGCTTCGTGGGCCTCCTGTGCGCCCTTGCTCTTGCTGGTGTAGCGGCGGCTTTTGCTGTAGCGTGCGCCGTACTGTGCGGTGATCTGCTCGGCGGCGGCGGCCACGGCAGTGTCGCTCAGGTTCACCGAATCGGTACGCATATAGGTGATGTGCCCCTGCTCGTACAGCCCCTGGGCGATGCGCATGGTGCGATCCACTCCATAGCCGAGCTTGCGGCTGGCCTCCTGCTGCAGGGTGGAGGTGGTGAAGGGCGCGGCAGGGGTCCGCTTGCCGGGCTTCTTCTCCACGGCCTGCACGGTGAAGCTGGCGTCCACACAGCTCTTCACGAAGGCAAGGGCCTCGGCGGCGGTGGCGAAGCGGGCGGGCAGTTCGGCCTTGACGGTGGCCCCGCTGCCGGTGGTGAAGAGCGCGGTGATGCGGTAGGCGCTCCTGCTGGTGAAGTCGAGTATCTCGCGCTCCCGCTCCACGATCAGTCGCACGGCCACGCTCTGCACCCGGCCTGCGCTGAGGCTCGGCTTCACCTTGCGCCAGAGCACGGGACTGAGCTCATAACCAACGAGGCGATCGAGCACGCGGCGAGCCTGCTGTGCATCGACCAGGTGGATGTCGATGCCGCGCGGATTCTCGATGGCCTTGAGCACGGCCTGCTTGGTGATCTCGTTGAAGGTGATGCGCTTCACCTTGCTGTCCGGGAGGTCGAGCGCCTCCTTGAGGTGCCAACTGATGGCCTCCCCTTCGCGGTCCTCATCAGTTGCGAGCCAGACGGTCCCGGCCTTGGCGCTGGCTTTGCGCAACTCCTGCAGGCGGGCCTTCTTGTCATCGGGAATGATGTAGGTGGGTTCGAAGCCTTTCTCCACATCCACGCTCATATCACGCTCGTGCAGGTCGCGGACGTGCCCATAGCTGCTCAGCACGGTGAACCCGTCGCCGAGGTAT
>JBIJDX010000124.1:0-8647 GCA_044343855.1 Flavobacteriales bacterium | reverse complement strand
GCCCAGAACCCCAAGGGAGGCGGTCTGGCGGCAGGTTTCACGGGAGCGCAACAGATCGGCGGGGTGCAGCGCACGGCCGACTTCCTTGAGAAGGGCACCTGGACCCTGGCGACGGCCCTCATGGTCCTCTGCTTGGTATCGGCCGGGTTGCAGGACAACAACTCGAACGTGGTGCTCCAGGATGAACTGGATGCGGCCAGCGAGAGCGTGGAGGCTGTCGAAGGCGCCGAAGGAGCTGAGGGCGCTGAGGGCGCTCCGGAGGAGGGAGGCGAAGCGCCCCCACCCGCGGAAGCTGTACCTGCAGCGCAGTAAGCGCCGGATGAACGAAAATGGAAGAGGGCTTCGCGCCCTCTTTTCCATTTGGCGTGACAGACCAACCGGCTTGACAGCTTGTCAGGCGCTTATGACGATCGGGCCAGGGATGGGAAATGTTGTCAGCATTCGATGTCGCATGGCCCAATGGCACGGGGCTTGCCAAGTGAGCGCGCGAAGGCAGAACACCTTCACCGAACGATCAACCCATCATCAACCATTCACATGGCACACGTAAAACCGTTGGCGGACCGCGTCCTGGTAGAGGCCGCAGCCGCTGAAGAGACCACCAAGGGTGGCATCATCATTCCCGACACGGCCAAGGAAAAGCCCCAGCGCGGCAAGATCATCGCCGTGGGTTCCGGTCGCGTTGCGGACGATGGCAAGGTGACCCCCCTGAGCGTCAAAGTGGGCGACGAGATCCTGTACGGCAAGTACAGCGGCACGGAGCTCAGCTACGAGGGCAGGGACTATCTCATCATGCGTGAGAGCGACATCTACGCTGTGTTGAACTAAGCAAAAACAAGAAGGAACAATGGCAGCCAAGAACATCCAATTCGAGATCGATGCCCGCGACCGGTTGAAGCGTGGCGTAGACCATCTGGCCAACGCGGTGAAGGTGACCCTCGGTCCCAAGGGCCGCAACGTGATCATCGACAAGAAATTCGGCGCCCCCCAGGTGACCAAGGACGGGGTCACCGTGGCCAAGGAGATCGAGCTGAAGGACGCCGTGGAGAACATGGGCGCCCAAATGCTCAAGGAGGTGGCCAGCAAGACCGCCGACATCGCCGGTGACGGCACCACCACCGCCACCGTGCTGGCGCAGGCCATCGTGACCGCCGGACTGAAGAACGTGGCCGCCGGTGCAAACCCCATGGACCTGAAGCGCGGCATCGACAAGGCCGTGGTGTCCGTGGTGGACGAGCTCAGGAAGATGAGCAAGACCGTGGGCGAGGACAACGCCAAGATCAAGCAGGTGGCCACCATCAGCGCGAACAACGATGAGACCATCGGCAGCCTGATCGCCGAGGCCATGGCCAAGGTGAAGAAGGAGGGTGTGATCACCGTGGAGGAGGCGAAAGGCACCGAGACCACCGTGGAGGTGGTGGAGGGCATGCAGTTCGACCGCGGCTACCTGAGCCCCTACTTCGTGACCAACGCGGACAAGATGGAGGCCGACCTGGACAACGCCTACATCCTGATCTACGACAAGAAGATCAGCAACATGAAGGAGTTGCTGCCCATCCTGGAGAAGGCCGTGCAGACGGGCAAGCCCCTGCTGATCATCGCCGAGGACGTGGATGGTGAGGCGCTCGCCACCCTGGTGGTGAACAAGATCCGCGGCGCACTCAAGGTGGCCGCCGTGAAGGCTCCGGGCTTCGGCGACCGCCGCAAGGCCATGCTGGAGGACATCGCCATCCTCACCGGTGGTACGGTCATCAGTGAGGAGCGCGGGTACAAGCTGGAGAATGCCGACCTGAGCTACCTGGGCAAGGCCGAGAAGATCACCATCGACAAGGACAACACCACGGTCGTGAACGGTTCCGGCAAGAAGGAGGACATCAAGGCCCGTGTGAACCAGATCAAGGCCCAGATCGAGACCACCACCAGCGACTATGACAAGGAGAAGCTGCAGGAACGCCTGGCCAAACTGGCCGGCGGTGTGGCGGTCCTTTACATCGGAGCTGCGACCGAGGTGGAGATGAAGGAGAAGAAGGACCGCGTGGACGATGCGCTCCATGCCACCCGCGCTGCTGTGGAGGAAGGCATCGTGCCCGGTGGCGGGGTGGCCTACATCCGGGCCCAGAAGGTGCTGGAGAAGATGGAGGGTGTGAACAATGACGAGACCACCGGCATCGGCATCGTGCGCCGCGCCATCGAGGAGCCCCTGCGCCAGATCGTGGCCAACGCCGGTCTCGAGGGCAGCATCGTGGTGCAGAAGGTGCGCGAAGGCAAGGCCGACTTCGGCTTCAACGCGCGCACCGAGGAGTATGAGAACATGCTTGCAGCCGGCGTGATCGACCCCACCAAGGTGACCCGTGTGGCCCTTGAGAACGCCGCCAGCATCGCCAGCATGCTCCTAACCACCGAGTGCGTGATCAGCGAGGAGAAGGAGGAGAAGGCACCCATGCACGGCCACGGCGGCGGCATGGGCGACATGGGTGGCATGATGTAAGCATCACCGCTTCCCCCAATGAATGGGCAGGCCCCGGTCCTTCGACCGGGGCCTGTTGCGTTCTCGTTGGTCATGGCATGAACCTTGTCATGCGTTGCGTGTACCGCCTTTCACAACTTTGCCATACAAGCACCCCACCATGGTTCGCCCAACCCTTTTCCTGGCCGGTTCCTTCCTCACAACCACGCTGTATGCCGCCGAAGGTGAACGCACCGTTGCCAGCCGCATCACCGAAGCACGGGTATTCCTGGCCGGAGCGCAGGTGACACGGGCTGCCAGCGCCACACTGCCTGCCGGAAGCACCACATTGGTGTTCACTGGTCTGGCCCAGGACCTCGACCCTCAAAGCATCCAGGTGACAGGCAAGGGTGGTTATGCCATACTGAGCGTCAACCACCGCATGAACTACCTGACCGAGAGTCCGAAGAAGAAGGAGATCGAAGCACTGCAGGAGCGGATGCGGAAGATCGACAGGGATTGGGCCCAGGAGAAGGCCATGCAGGACATCCTGGTGAACGAGGAAGAATTGTTGGGCAAGAACAGCACCATCGGCGGGCAGCAGAACGGGCTAACCGCGGCTCAGCTCACAGCGGTGAACGACTATGTGCGCGAGCGGTTGAAGGTGACCAAAAGCAACTGGCTGGTGCAGCAGGAGAAGCTCACTGCGCTGCAGGAGGAGAAAGGCCGGTTGCAGCAGCAGTTGCAACAATACCAGGCGCAGGCCCCCCGTCCCACCAGCGAGGTGGTGGTGGACATCGAAGCACGGGCGGAGGTCGCGGCCACCTTCACCCTGAGCTACTTCGTAGGCTCAGCCGGCTGGACGCCAGCCTATGACCTGCGTGCCCAAGCGGTGGGTCAACCGATCGATCTGCTCATGAAAGCCCAGGTGGTGAACAACTCGGGCGAGGACTGGGACAAGGTGGCCTTGAGCCTGAGCAGCGGCAACCCCACCCTCGGCGGTGTGATGCCGGAGCTGCAACCCTGGACACTTTACACCTTCCGTCCCATTCATCGGCCCATGATGCTGGACACCCGCCAAAGGGGCAAGGCCGATGCTCCTGCCATGATGGAGATGGCGGGGGCTGCGCGCGCCGCAGAGCCCGATGCGGAGGTCCTGCTTCCAACAACGGTGCAACAGCGGGCGACCACGGCGGAGTTCCGCATCGACCGCAGCTTCAGCGTACCCAGTGATGGAGCGCCCCATCTGGTGGCCGTGCAGAACCACACGATGGGCGCCAGCTACACGCATTATGCCACGCCCAAGTTGGACCGGGATGCCTTCCTGTACGCGCGTACAACGGGTTGGGAGGAGTTGAACCTGTTGCCCGGCGAGGCCAATGTGTTCTTCGAGGGCACCTTCGTAGGCAAGAGCTTCCTGCAACTGGACCAGCCGAAGGACACGTTGGACATCTCATTGGGCCGCGACCAGGGCGTGGTTGTGGAGCGGGTGAAGCGCAAGTCAACGAACGAGAAGGCCGTCGTGGGAGGCAGGCGCACGGTGA
The DNA here is from genome assembly GCA_044343855.1 of Flavobacteriales bacterium. Classification (GTDB taxonomy): domain Bacteria; phylum Bacteroidota; class Bacteroidia; order Flavobacteriales_F; family PHOS-HE28; genus PHOS-HE28. The sequence continues at coordinate 4,657 of JBIJDX010000124.1, read as the reverse complement.
CGGTCGGCTGGGACATCACGGTCCGGAACACCAAGGGCACCGCCGTTGACCTTGTGCTGCACGACCAGTTCCCGCTGAGCCCCCAGAGCGAGGTGGAGGTGAGGTTGAAGGAGGATGGCGGTGCGAGCGTGGATACGGAGCGGGGCATCCTTGCGTGGACCCTGAGGCTTGAACCCAGGGCCACGCGCAAACTCGGCTTCAGCTACGAGGTGAAGCACCCGAAGGAGTTGCCGGTGGTTTTGGAATAGGGGAGCCGATACCCACTGCACAACCCGGCGCGACCGCTGCTGGGCGATCACCGCATCGTCACGCGGCTCCCACCTGGCGCAGATGGGTCAAATGGCTCCAAAGCGCGCTCCGGAGCGAGGGGAACTCCCGGTACTGCACATTGTATTCGGCACACACCTGCTTGAGACGCTTGTTGATCTCCGGATAATGCACATGGCTGATCCTGGGGAACAGATGGTGCTCCACCTGGAAATTAAGTCCTCCGAAAAGCCAGTTCCAAACCTTGTTGTGCGTCGCGAAGTTCACGGTCGTGTTCACCTGGTGAACAGCCCATTCGTTCTCGATCCGGGAACCATCGGTGGAGGGATCCACGAAATCGGTGTGCTCCACCACGTGGGCCAGCTGGAAGACCACCGCGATGAACAGTCCGGTGACGAACACCATGACACCATACCCGACCAGGGTGGGCACCACGCCCGCATACACCATTGGAAGTACCAGGAAGGTGGTCACGTATCCGACCTTGGTGGCCCAAAAGACAAGGTGGTCCTTCAGGCTCAGGGGCCTCATACGGGTATTGTCCGCGATCCTCCCCGTAAAGTACTTCTTCATGTCATTGAAGAAGATCCAGAACAGGTAGGTGAGCCCGTAAAGGAGCAGGCCGTAGATGTGCTGGAACCGGTGGAACCAATAACGCGGCTGGCCTTCGTGCACGCGCACCCACGGTTTAATGTCGATGTCATCGTCCAACCCCTCGATGTTGGTGAACGTGTGGTGGTTCTCGTTGTGCTTCATCTTCCAGAATTGCACACTGCCTCCCAGCAGGTTCAGGGAATGACCCATGAGCTCATTGACCCATTTGCGGCTGCTGTATGAACCATGGGCACCATCGTGCATGACGTTGAAGCCGATGCTCGCCACCACGAGGCCCAAGAGGGCGCAGAGGAGAAGTGCGAACCAGGTGCTGGACGGTGTGAAGAAAACAAGGACCACATAAAGACACACGAGGGCGGTCAGCAGGATGGCGGTCTTCCAGTAAAGACGACGATCGCCGGTCTTCCTGATATCGTTCTCGCGGAAATAGGCCTCGGTGACCTCGCGCAGGCGCTGGAAAAAAACGGGCGGAGTCTTGGCGAATGAGGGGCTGGACATGGTCGCGGGCGTACCTGCTTGGGACCCCAAAGGTACTCCATGGGACTATGCCAATTCGGGCATATGGGCAACCAAATGCTTGACCCGATCGGTTTTCCACCTACATTCGTTGCGCCCAACGGCCGGGGCGTTCTTTGGCGAGACCTCCGCGGCACAGGCAAGATCAAACAAACACAGTCAGTAGAACTCATGAACATTTACGTCGCCAACGTTCCTTACTCTGTCAAGGACCAGGACCTTCACGAGCTGTTCGCTCCCTACGGGGAAGTGACCTCGGCGAAGATCATCATGGACAGGGCCACCAACCGCAGCCGTGGTTTCGGGTTCGTGGAAATGGCCAATGATGAAGCCGGCCGCGCAGCCATTGAAGCGACCAATGGCAAGAACTTCCACGGCCGCGACCTCGTGGTGAACGAGGCACGTCCGCGCACCGAGGGAGGCCCCCGCGGTGGTGGTGGATATGGTGGTGGTCGTGGCTTCGGTGGTGGCGACCGTGGCTTCGGTGGCGGTGACCGCGGCGGCTATCGCGGCGGAGATCGCGGTGGTGATCGTGGTGGTGACCGCGGCGGTTTCCGTGGTGAACGCAGCGACCGCAGCGACCGGTTCCGCGACGAAGAATATTGAACATCAGCACTCCCAGAAGGACCCTCCGGACATCCGGGGGGTTCTTTCATTTACGGGCATGCCGGATGTTGCAGCATGCCGGCAATGTCCATGAGCCATCTCAAGATCAGTGGTGCCCGGGGCATTGTCAGGCATCGGTCGTTACGCTCCCATGCAGAGCGTCCAGCCATGCGCATGCCTTCCCTCCGGTACGCAGTTCCCACGCCCAGTGTGCCTGAATGATCCGTGCGGCTCGCTCCCGAGGCCCCGGGACGAGAACAATTCCGAGGCAGCTCCTTGGCTCCAGCCAGGTCCGATGCAACGCAGGAGGTCGGTTACGCGCCATACCCGGTAACTTTGCAACCCTCATGTCGTTCCTTCGCCCCGACCCGTTCCAGTTGACATTGCACCTGTTGTTCGCACTGATGTTGGCCACCGGTCCGGCACAGGCACAAGGGCCTGGTGGACGAGGCCAGGCGGGCCCTCCGATCGGAAGGGTCTATGGGAAGGTACTCGATGCCGACACACGTAAGCCGGCGGAATTCGCAACGGTGACCATTTACCGCAGGGACAGTCTATTGAGCGGCTCGATCGTTCGCTCGAACGGGGATTTCAGTGTGGAGAAGCTGCCGCTTGGTCCGCTGCGCGTGGTGGTCAGTTTCATTGGCTACATGCCGCTCGAACAGCAGGTGGTCCTTAACCGCGAGCGCAGCGAGCTGGACATGGGTAACATGGCGTTACAGGCAGACCGGAAATTGCTGAAGGAGGTGGAGGTGGTGGGTGACCGGAACACCATGGTCATGCAGGTGGACCGACGCGTGTTCAACGTGGACAAGGACCTCACCACCCAGGGTGGCAGCGGAGTGGATGTCATGAAGAACATCCCCGGGCTCAGTGTGGACCTTGATGGCAACGTGGAGATGCGGGGCTCGAACCCCCAGGTGCTCATTGACGGTCGGCCGACGACGATCACCCTTGACCAGCTGCCTGCCGAGGAGATCGAGCGCGTGGAAGTGATCACCAACCCTTCCGTGGCGTTCGATGCGAGCACCACCGGAGGCATCATCAACGTGGTATTGAAGAAGAACACCAGGCCGGGCTACAGCGGGCAGTTGCAGGCCGGCGCAGGCACCAACGACCGTTACCAGGGGGGGCTGAACCTCAACATGCGTGAAGGCAGGCTTGGCCTGAACCTGTCCTACAATTACAACACCAGCACGAACGTGACCGATGGGAGGACGCTCCGGGAGGACCTGCTGGACGGTGATGTGATCGCAACCTTCGAGCAGAACAGCAGCAGCATCGACCTCGGCACCATGCAGGGCGGGCGTTTCGGTGTTGACTACCAGGTGAACAACAGGAATACGGTCACCCTGTCGCAGAACATGCGTTTCCGTGACCGGGAGGGCAGCGACGAGCAGCGTTACAGCAATGAGGACTTCAACAGCGAGTTGATCGGATATGGTGCCCAGGTGAATACCAGCGACATGCGGAACGGCAGCTACACCACGCAGCTGGCGTGGCGCCACCAAGGTCCGGGAGGGAGGGAGTGGACCGCGGACGTGAATTACAATCGCTGGGACCGCAACAGCAGCAGCCTGTTCGAGCTGTTCGGCTACGGTGGCGGTATCGATGGGCTGCAACGTGCGCAGGAGAACATCGGCGGGTCGGACCTGAACCAGCTGGGAGGGCAGCTCGATGTGATACGCCCCATGGGTAACAGCAAGCTGGAATGGGGCCTCAAGGGCAGCTACAAGCTGGACCATACGTGGCTGTATGTATCCGTGCTTACCCCTCCGGCCACGGCAGCAGTGCCCGACAGCGCATTGAGCAACGACTACGACATCACCGACATCGTGAACGCAGCCTATGTGAACTGGTCGCACAAGCTCACCGAACGGTGGTACATGCAGGCGGGTGTGCGTTTTGAGCAGACATGGTTCGTGACCGAACTGCGTGGAAAGGAACAGACCTTCAGCTACAAGTATCCCAACGGCGGCGATGACCTTGTGAAGGCCTTCTTCCCCGGGCTGTACCTGAGCCGCAAGTGGGATGGCAGCATGCGTGAGCTGCAGATAAACTTCTCGCGCAAGATCGAACGTCCACGGTTCTGGCAGATCATGCCGTTCATCATGTTCAGCGATGCGCGTAACCTGCGGATCGGCAACCCGGCCATCGCGCCCGAGTTCAGCAACATCGCCGAGGTCAATCACCTCCTCCCCTTCCTAAAGGGCAAGGCCAGCTGGTTCACCAGCCTTTACGGGCGCTTCACCGAGGATGTGATCACCGGGTTCAGTTCACCACTGGAAGGGGACAGCACGATCCTGCTGAACACCTTCGTGAACGGCAGTTTCAGCTCGACCGCGGGTTGGGAGCATGTGGTGAAGGTGGAGCCCTTCGCGAAGTTCCAAGTGACGTTGAGCGGTTCGGTACGCTACACGAACATCGCACTGTCCAGCGCCAATGGGGGCACCCGCAATGAGGGCTTCAACTGGGACACGAAACTGCTGCTGGCCTATCGTTTCGGCGGCAAGGGCAACTGGAACGCGCAGCTGAACGGGGAGTATGAGAGCCCTGATATCCAGCCACAGGGACGCACGCTGGCCCAATACGGAATGGACGCCTCAGTGGGCCACGACATCACGCGCAAGCTCTCCGCCGTGATCTCGGTGAA
>JBIJDX010000123.1:0-8650 GCA_044343855.1 Flavobacteriales bacterium | reverse complement strand
CTCGTGGACGATCGGGACGGGCAATACGCGGGTGTTGGCGCGCAGGCTGCACGCGTTCTGTGCGACAGGCACTTCGGGATCGGTGCGGATGGGTTGATCCTCGTTCGCCCGCCGCAGGGTCCCGGCATGGCGTTCCACATGGATTTCCACAACCCGGACGGTTCGCAGAGCTTTTGCGGGAATGGCAGTCGCTGTGCGTTCGCCTTCTGGTTGCAGGTGAGCGGCCGTTCCATCGGTGCGGATGAACGCATCGGCTTCACGGCCGTGGATGGCGCCCACATGGCAAAGAGCCTGCCGGATGGATGGGTGGCGGTGGCGATGCGCCCTCCGGTCCAGGGTGAGCGCATCAGTGGATCGGCCGACCACTGGCATACGGGGTCTCCGCACGTGGTCCAATGGGTTCCCGACCCTGAAGTGGTGGATGTGGTGGGCATGGGCCGCGCCGTTCGTCAGGATGAGCGGTTCGCACCCGGTGGGGTGAACGTCAACTTCGTTGCCATTGAAAATGGCGTATTGCACATGCGCACCTATGAACGTGGGGTGGAGGATGAGACGCTCAGCTGTGGGACCGGAGTGACCGCTGCGGCTTGGAGCGCCTGGGAACGGGGCCATGTGTCAGGTGAACGGGTGGAGGTCCGAACGCGCGGCGGCGACCTGGTGGTTGAGCTGCATGGTTCGGGGACCACGAGGGAGGCCTGGCTCTGTGGTCCTGCGCGTGAGGTGTTCAACGGAGACATGCTGTTGCCATGAAACGACGGGCATGGAGGATCGGTGCGATGCTGCTCGTGCTGCTCGTTGCCTCGGCGGTCGTGGTGGGCGCCTACCTGTGGAGGCGCATCCATGCACCGATCGCGGCCTTTGACGCCCAGCGGCACCTGCTGGTGCCCAGTGGTGCACACTTCGCACAGGTGATGGACAGCATCGTGAAGAACGGTCTGGTGCGCGATACCGCGGCGTTCCGGTGGACGGCCTTGCGGAAGCGGTATCCTGCGCGGATCCGCCCTGGTCGTTACCGCATCGATCCCGATATGAGCATATCCGACCTTGTGAACCGGTTGAGAAGCGGTGACCAGGAAGCCGTCCGGATCACGTTCAACAATGTGCGCCGGTTGAAGGACCTGGCCGGCAAGGTCGGTCCACGGCTGGAATGCGGGGAGCGGGGACTGCTTGCCGTTCTGGAGGATCCCGCCGTGGCAGCGCGGTACGGCTACTCGCCGGAGACCTTCATCAGCATGTTCATCCCGGACACCTATGAGTTCTGGTGGAACACCACGCCGGATGGTTTCCTTGAACGCATGCGCAACGAGCATGCGCGGTACTGGAATGCGGCGCGGCTGGAGCAGGCCCGTGCCCTGGGCCTGGATCCGGTGGGGGTGGCCGTTCTGGCGAGCATCGTGCAGGCGGAGACCGGTAAACGGGAGGACGCGCCGATGATCGCCGGGGTGTATCTCAATCGCCTGCGCATCGGGATGCCACTACAGGCGGATCCCACCCTCAAATTCGCGCTTGGTGCCGACAGCATCGCGCGGGTGCTGGACAGGGACAAGCTGGTCGATTCGCCCTACAACACGTACCTGCACACCGGGCTACCCCCGGGCCCCATCAACATGCCGGAGCGCAGGTACCTGACGGCCGTGCTGGAACCTGCACAGCATGATCACCTGTATTTCTGCGCCCGGTCCGACCTGAGCGGGTATTCGGAATTCGCCCGGACCTATGAGCAGCACCTGGTGAATGCCCGCCGTTACCAGCGCGCATTGGACCAACGGGGCATTTACCGGTAGGGGCGTGCGTTCATCCCGGCACGGTGTGGCTTGCTATTTTCGCGCCTGAAGAATGCAAAAACGGCAGTTCGTATGAGCAAGATCAAGTTCGGCACCGACGGATGGCGCGCCATCATCGCGGATGATTTCACCGTGGACAATGTGGCGCGCGTGAGTGTGGCCGTGGCGAACTGGGTGAAGCGGACACAGCCCTCCGGACCCAGCATCGTATTGGGGCACGATTGCCGCTTTGGTGGCGAATTGTTCGCGAACACGGCCGCCAGGGTGTTCGTCCATGCAGGCATCAAGGTGCGGATGGCCCGCGGCATCGTCAGCACCCCCATGGTGTCCCTCGGCGCGGCGCATTACAGGAGTGCCATGGGCGTGATCCTCACGGCAAGCCACAATCCGCCCAGTTACAATGGGTACAAGTTGAAAGGCATCCACGGCGGTCCGCTGATCCCCGGTGAGGTGCAGGAGGTGGAGGACATGATCCCCGGCAGCCATGGCCTGGACCTTGCCTCCATCGATCTGGGCAGGGCGGAACAGGAGGGCCTGCTGGAGTACATCGACCTGGAGACCATGTACGTCAAGCATGTGGAGGCCAACTTCGACCTTGCGGCCATCCGCACCAGTGGCTTGAAGCTCGGGTATGATGCGATGTACGGAGCCGGCCAGCGTGTGATGCCCAGGATCCTGCCCGAAGTGCAGCTGCTGCACTGCGAGTACAACCCATCGTTCAACGGCCAGGCACCCGAGCCCATCCACAAGAACCTGCAGGAGTTCAGCGAACTGATCAGGCAGGGTGACATCGCGTGCGGCCTCGCCACGGACGGGGATGCCGACCGCATCGGTCTTTACAATGGTCGGGGTGAGTTCGTGGACAGCCACCACATCATCCTGCTGCTGATCCACTACCTGGTGAAGTACAAGAAGTTCAGCGGCAAGGTGGTGGTGGCCTTCAGCGCCACGCCCAAGGTGAGGAAGATGTGCGAGCATTACGGGCTGGAGTACCAGGTGACGCGGATCGGGTTCAAGTACATCGCTGAGATCATGATCACCGAGGACGTGCTGCTGGGGGGCGAGGAAAGTGGCGGCATCGCCATAAAGGGTCACATCCCCGAGCGCGACGGCATCTGGATGGGGCTCACCATCTGGGAGTTCATGGCCAAGAGCGGCAAGAGCCTGGACGACCTCATCGCCGAGGTCTATGCCATCGTGGGGCCCTTCAGTTACGACCGCAACGACCTGCACATCAGCGAAGCGCTCAAGCAGGAGGTGTTGCAGAAGTGCATGAGCGGTTCGTTCACCTCCTTCGGTCCTTACGAGGTTCGCCGGGTGGAGACCATCGATGGCTTCAAGTTCCACTTCGATGGGGAGCAATGGCTGATGATCCGCGCAAGCGGCACGGAGCCGGTGTTGCGCTGCTACGCCGAGGCTGACAGCATGGCAGGCACAAAGGCCATCCTGGAGGCCTGTCGGCAGGCCATCGGGGCGTGATGTGAATGCAACGCTGGAGCGCTGACCGGGCGGGTTCCGGTGGTTGTTCGCGTTACCTTGGCGGTAGCGGTATGCGGTCTCGTGCACCGCGCGCATCCTCACCCTGAATGCAGAAGCTCAAGCGGTCGATCCTGGTGGCGGTATGCTGCCTGTGTGCCATGACCGTGTTGCGCGGCCAGTATCACGATGCCGTGGTGTCTGCCGACACGCTTACGGACCGTTCCTGTGTGCGTCGCACATCGCTGCTGATCGGGGGCGTGGTCACGGGTACGTTGATCGCGCTTGACAGGGCCTGGTATGCCGATTTCGAACGAGGTCCCCTGCATGGGTTCAACGATGGCGGCGAGTGGTTGCAGATGGACAAGGCGGGACATGTGTTCAGCGCCTACACGCTCAGTTCCTGGGGGCATGGTGCATTCAGGCGGTGCGCCCCGGGAAAGCGTTGGCCCCTGTGGGTGGGTGGAGGTGCCGGCCTGCTTTTCCTGACCACCGTCGAGCTGCTCGATGGCACGTCCGCGGCGTGGGGGTTCTCGTGGTGGGACATGGCGGCCAATGCCAGCGGCACAGGGCTCTACATCGGTCAGGAGCTGCTGTGGAACGAACAACGGATGCGGCTCAAGCTGTCCGCCGTGCCGACATCGTTCGCTGCGCAACGGCCGGAACTCCTTGGGGAAGGGCTGGCGGAGCGGATGCTGAAGGATTACAACGGACAGACCATCTGGATGAGCGCCAACCTGAGTGCCTTTCACCCCGAATGGCGCATCCCGCGATGGTTGAACCTGGCTGCGGGCTACGGTGCGGAGGGGATGGTCACCGCAGGACCCCTGCCCGGGGATGGCCGGTATCGGCAGTTCTACCTGTCACCTGACATTGACCTGTCGCGCCTGCCGGTGCGGAAGCCCTGGCTGCGCTCCGTGCTCGCGGTGCTCAACAGCATCAAGCTGCCCGCTCCGGCCCTGGAGGTCACCGGCAGCGGAGGTGTGAAGGGCCATTGGCTGCACTTCTGACGGTCGGTCACGGGCGCAGGGTGCCGTCCTCAAGCATGCGTTGCACCTTGAGGACCGCCGCCACGGTGAGGCTGTCGCGCATCTCACCGCGCATCACTGCTTCGAACAGCTCACGGAAGGGTAGTCTGCGCATGGCAAGATCCTCGGTGGCCTCCGGTTCCGGTTGGTGGAAGGTGAGGCCCTGGGCCACGAAGATGATCGCCTCTTCATCGCTGGCCGAATTGCTCAGGTCCATGCGCAGCACCTCGGTCCAACGGGCCGCCTCGATGCCCACCTCCTCGCGGAGTTCGCGCCGGGCGCTGTCGATGGGTGGAACGTCGCGCCTGCCGCCTCCTTCCGGGATCTCCCAGCTGTACTGCTTGATGGGGTACCGGTACTGCCCCACGATCCACGTATTGAGCTCGGCATCGAGCGGGATGATGCCAACCGCCACGTTCTTGAAGTGGATCACGCCGTAGATCCCACGCCCTCCCGATGGGTCGACCACTTCATGGTGGCTCACACTGATCCAAGGGGTGGCGTACCGCTCCTCGATGGAGAGCGTGCGCCAGGGGCCACGCACCTCAAGGGATTCCTGTTGCCCGCTCATGGACGCGTCTCCCGGGGTAGTTTGAACTGGATGCTCACCTGCATGCTGCTGCGCACGCGTTCGCCGTTGAGCACGGCGGGAGCCCATGGTGTGCGGTGAAGCAGTCGCAGGGCCTCATCGGTGCACCCGCCGCCCACGTCCTTCACCGCATGCAGGTTGCTGAGGCTGCCGCTGGGTTCCACCACGAAGTCCACCATCACCTCACCTTCCAGGCTGTAGCGCAGCGCCTGTTCCGGGTACTTCAATTCCAGCGCCAGGTGCGCGGGGAGTCCCTTCATGCCCCCCTTGATCAAGGGGCGCGCCATGGTGGTGACCTGTCGCTGCCCGAGAACCTCCATGCTGCCAGTGGTGGGCAGGGTGAAGATGGAGTCCGTGCGCGCGTGCCGTTCCTTCAACCACCGTTTGTAGCGCTTGGGGTCGAAGGTCACCTTGAACTGGCGTTCCTCGGCACGCCGTTCCTCCACACCCTTCGCCACCTCCCAACGGATGGCGCGCACCAATCGTGCCGCCTCCAAGTCGCATTCGGGTGTCAGCGATCGCAGCACGCGAATGGTATCGGGTGTTCCATCGGCACCGACCTGGATGCCAAGCATCACATCGCCACCGATGCCCGCCTCGTACGCCGCCACCGGATAGCGCAGTTCCTGCTCAAAGAACAGGTCCGCTGCGCGCTGGCCGCCCTGAGGCACCCATGTTTCGAAGCCTTGGGCGGCGAGGTGCGAGGCAAGGAGAAAAGCTGCTGAGGCGAGATGATGGCGCATGGGGGCGGGGCGTTGGGTCCGTAAATTTGCAGCATGTCGCGCACTTCGCTTCAGGCCGGTGACCGGGTTTCCTTCGTTGATGAGGTGGGAGGTGGCGTTGTGCTGCGTGTCGTGGGGCATGGTGTGGTGCGTGTGCGCACGGATGATGGCTTTGAGCTGGACCGCGTGGTGCATGGGCTGGTGAAGGTGGATCAGGCGCTGCGCGAAGGGTTGTCCAGGGTGAGCGACCACCAGGCGAACCTGATCGCTGCGAACGATGTACTGGAGGAGCGGCGTCGCAAGCAGCGTGCCACACGGCCGGGCAAGACGCCGAAGAAACCCGAGGACCAGGGAGTGGCGGAGGTGGACCTGCACCTGCATGAGCTGTTGGATGATGAGCGGATGTTGAGCGATGGGGAGAAGTTGGAGTTCCAGTTGCGGTATTTCGAACGCGCCCTTGAGAGCGCCATCCGCGATGGCAAGCGCAAGCTCATCGTCATCCATGGTGTGGGGGAGGGCGTACTCCGTGAGGAGGTTCGACGGATGCTGCAGTATTATGATACCGTGCAGTTCCACGATGCCGATATGCGGCGCTACGGGGTGGGCGCCACGGAGGTGATCATCCACCGCAAGGCGTGAGGCGGTCGGTTCGTTGAAGGTTCATTGACATCCTGTGCATCGCTCCATCGCTCCCCGCTTCCGGCGGGGGGAGGAAAGTCCGGGCAGCAAAGGGCAGCGTGCTTCCTAACGGGAAGGGGTCGTGCCGGGAACGGTACGGCCACGGAAAGTGCCGCAGAAAGGGAGACCGCCGAGCCATCGCAGGATGGCGGCAAGGGTGAAAAGGTGAGGTAAGAGCTCACCAGTGCCTTGTGTGAACAGGGCAGCTTGGTAAACCCCACGCGCTGAAAGACCATGTATACCGGCCGTCCCGAAATGCAGGGACAGGGAAAGCCCGTCCCCCCGAAGCTGGAGGGGGTCGGAGGGTAGGTCGCTAGACCGGCGTGGTGACGCGTCGGCCAGATAGATGATGGAGGTCCGCCGCAAGGTGGATACAGGACCCGGCTTACAGATGCACAGGCCTTTTTTGGGGCCCGCGACCAATGGTTGCGGGCCCTTTCACATTCCTTGGGTGCCTTTGGAACGGATCTTGGGATGCTCCCCGGTACTTTTGTACCGCCCATGCGCCGCCTCCTGTTCCTGCCGCTCTCCATGCTGCTCGGTACTGCCGCCAGCGGCCAGGAGGAGGTCACCATCCACGGCCGGGTGGTTTCCACGCTTCAGGAGCGCACCTATTACGACCTGATGATCGTGAACAAGCGTACCCGCAGCGGCACCTTCGGCAATGGCGATGGCACCTTCACCGTGCGGGCGCTGCGCAGCGATACCCTGTTGATCGGATCGGTGGGACATGCCACCAGCTACATCACCATGCGCGACAGCGTTCCTGCGCCGAGTTACCGTGTGACCGTCCGCCTGCGGCCTTTGCAGGTGCAGTTGCGCGAGGTGGAGATCCTGAGCGAGCGCACCCTTCAGCAGATCCAGAGGGACATCGAGAAGCTCGGATACAGGGACAGCGACTATCGCATCAGCCAGGTGGACGCATTGCAAAGCCCCATCACGTTCCTGTACCAGGAGTTCAGCAGGCGTGAGCGGAGCAGGCGTCTCGTTGCCCAGCTGGAGAATGAGGACCGCAAGCGTGAACTGCTCAAGGAGCTGTTGCAGAAATATGTGGAGTACGACATCATCAACCTGAACGATGAGGCCTTCGATGACTTCATCGACTTCTGCGCCGTACCGGATGCGGTGATCAAGGGCCTGACGCAGTATGAGTTCCTCCTCTACGTGAAGAAGAAGTATGAGCTGTACAGCAGCCTGGGTCCCTCGCGCCGCCGTTGAGCGTTGCCGATGGCATTGCCTCTGGCTTGCATTGCTGTCAGCCGGGCCGCAGGGGTTCGCGCAACCGGATACGCTCATCGGTCATATCACGCTCGACGAGGTGGTGATCCGGGCCCAGTCCTCCGGCTTCGATGTGCCCTCGTTCGTTCGGCAGGTGCGCACCGACACCAGTTTCCACAAGGCCTTCCTGAACACCCGTTACCACCCGCATCGCGTTGTCAGCCGGTTGGCGGTTCGCGGGAAGGAGGAGCGTGAGGTGGCGCGGTCCTTCATTCGGGGTCGTCTGGTGCGCAGCGCTGCCCATGCCACGCTGGTCCTGGATTCGGTTTCCGAGTCGGGTCGCCTGCGCGATCGCCGCGGCCGCCACAGGTACCTCACCGCAGAGATGTACGAGGAAGTGTTCTTTCCCACGGGTACGTACAAGGCGGACAACACCGTGGCCGGTCGAAGGCTGGAACTGGAGCGGGGAGGGCGCATCGAGCGCTACAAAAGCGAACTGAAGAAGTTCATGTTCGATCCGGGATCGGAGATCGCCAGTGTGCCCTTCATCGGGGACAAGCTCGCGTTGTACGAGGTCTCGATGGCGCCGTTCTATACGCATCGGATATGGAGCGATGAACGCAGCGGCGGATCCTGCTGGGTGTTCAGCTCGGATGCCCTGCCTGATGCCGACCCTGACGATACCGTCATCAAGGAGATGGACACGTGGTTCGATCGGGAGAGCGGAATGGTGATGGCGCGCACCTACCGCATCGCCCATCGCTCGCTTGTACTTGATTTCGACATTCGGATCGCGGTGGAGAACCAGGTGCTCGACGGTCAGCCTGTACCCGTGTCCGTGACCTATGAGGGGGATTGGGACATCCCGTTCGCCAAGCGCGAGATCGTCCGGTTCGACCTGCTCTACAGCGATTGGGATGTCCGATGAGAAATGGTTCAGCCGATAGACCACGTCTATGGCGGTATAGACGCTGTTCAAGCCGGGGCATCTAAGTTTGTAGCGTCCAATCAACGATCGCCCATGGCACACGAACATCATCATGGCGCCCCGCTCGAGGGCGTTACTCCGCAATCCACTGGCAAGTGCCCCGTCATGCACGGCGCCCAGGCCCTGCCCGTGGCCGGTCGCGGCCGACGCAACAAGGACTGGTGGCC
>JBIJDX010000015.1:0-24285 GCA_044343855.1 Flavobacteriales bacterium | reverse complement strand
TGAGATGCCCATGTTGCTGCAGCCATATTGGCCGGTGTTGCCGGGGTTGCACCCCACATCGATCACACAGAAGCCGTTCTTGAATCCCACGGGGATGGCATTTCCCGATTGGTCGAAGAGGATGTAATCCGCGTACCCCGCATAGTGCGCGTGGCCGTGACAGTTGTTCGTGTTGAACATCTGAGGTTGGGAGCTGGGGCTGCCGATGTAGTAGTCGGTGGTGCCGATGTTCTCGATGCGGGTGGTGAAGCGCAGCACGTATCGCTGGCCCAATGCGCCTACGCAGCCTTCCTGCGGTGCGCATGGGTCGGTGATGTTCACCGTGCTCAGGGAGAGGCTGCTGGTGAGCGCTGAGGAGCTCATGATGAGGTCGGGCCCGTCGGGGCAGTCCGGATCGCCGAACGCGATGCAGCAATCGGTGCAGGCGATGGTGGCCAACGGGTTGTAGTTGCAGCTTTGGGCGTTCATGCAGCCCACCACGGGACCATTGTATATGATGGACACAGTGACCGCTTCGCCGCAGGATCCGGCATTGTCGCCGACGCGGAGGTGATGGAGCACGCCTCCCGGCATGTTCGCACTCACGTTGGCTTGGAGCCCGCACCCACCATCGTTGTCATCCCCGAAGGTGGCGCCTTCGATACCGTCGCTGAGCACCACGCTGCCACAGGCCATGTCATACAACCACAACCGGGTATCGCAGCTGTTGGTGCCGCAGGTGGTGATGGTGTAGGCGCCGGTGGCGGGAGGCGTGAGATCGTACCACTCCTCCACATTGGTGGTGGTGAAGGTGGCGATCGTTTGCGGATAGGTTCCGGTCAGGGGCGCCAGGGTAAGTGGGAGCGCCGTGCTGCAGCTGAAGCCGGGCGCACAGTTGAAGCTGGTCTCCTCGAAACTGCCGAACTGGCCGCCCTGTTTGATGAGCACGCCGTCCAGCCAGACATAGTAGGCACCGAACCCATAGCTGTTGTGGTAGATGCCATCACCGGCGGTGTCATTGATGCGGAACACGAGGCATGTGTTCTCCGGCACGCAGAGTGTGGTGCCCGTGCGGTTGGTGGTGGCGTTGCCGCTGGCGAGCGTTGCCCCTGTGCTGCCGTTCTTCAGCGTCCAGCTGGTCTCGCTCTGGTAGCTGTCGTTCATGATGTCGATCCGCACGCGCTTCTGGCCCGCGGGGCAGCTGTAATCGCAGGTGCCGTTGTTCAGGTTCACGGCACTGCTGTAATTGTTGGCGGTGGCCTCATTGCAGCCAAGGACCGGGGTCAGGTTGCCCACGAACACATCATCAATGGCGATGTCGCTGAGTTCACCGCTGCCGGTGATGGCGCGGAACTCGATCCTCAGGTTGGCCTGTCCCATCCATGGTGAAAGGTCCAGATGGCCTTGCTTCCAGTACAGGCCCTGATCGCCGGAGATGACCAGCTGGTTCTGTGTGACCATTCCGGCTGCGTTGACGTCCACCCGGAGCGACCCCATCTGGCTTCCGCGCATGTGATACCAGAACACCAGGTAGGGGGAGGTCAGTGTGCTGATGTTGTAGCAGGGGGAGCGCAGGATGGCCACCTTGGCGGGGCTGTTCGCCGCACCGGAAGCCTCCACGTACATGTACCTGGCGTTCGCAGTCGTGTTGCTGAGCGTCCGGTCCACGATGGGACCCGTGTTCGCCGTGGGTGTGCCGTTGTTGTCCACGAACCACTCCAGGTCATCCCCGCCCAGGTTGGTCCAGTTGTTCGCCAGCGTGCCCGGGGTGCCTGTGGTGAAGCTGGTGAAGGGTTCATTCGACGGGAACGCGGTGACGCACTGTCCGTGAAGCCTGACCACGCAAATGGTCATCAGCATTAGGAGGGGTATGGTTCGCAGCATGATCCTTGTGCAGGGTGGTGAATGTAGTCCGTACGGATCGGACCGCCAAGCCTGAGCGAACGGCCGGTTGGTATATTCGCCTTCACTTAATCACCACGGAGGCCATGTCACACGGACTGTTGAAGGGGAAGACCGGTATCATTTCCGGTGCGTTGAACGATCAGAGCATTGCCTGGAAGGTGGCGGAACTGGCCCATGCGGAAGGCGCGCGCATCGTCCTTACGAATGCGCCCGTGGCCATGCGGATGGGTGAGATCAACAGGCTGGCGGAAGCCATCAACGCGCCCATCATCGCGGCGGATGCCACGAACGATGCCGATCTCGAGAAGCTCTTCGCCGAAGCCACCGAGGCCCTGGGGGGACCCGTTGACCTGCTCCTCCACAGCATCGGCATGAGCCCGAACGTCAGGAAGGGGCGCAGCTATGCCGACCTGAACCATGAATGGTACAAGCAGACGCTCGACGTGAGCGCCATGAGCCTGCACCGGATGCTTCAGGCGGCGCACAAGGGCAATGCCCTCGCGGACGGCGCTTCGGTGGTGGCGCTGAGCTACATCGCAGCCCAACGGGTGTTCCCCGATTACGGTGACATGGCCGACGCCAAGGCACTGCTCGAGTCCATCACCCGCAGCTGGGGATACTGGTTGGGCAAGGAGAAACGCATCCGCGTGAACACGGTGAGCCAGAGTCCCACCTGGACCACCGCCGGTTCCGGGGTCAAGGGCTTTGACGGGTTCTTCGGCTTCGCGCAGGAAATGAGCCCGCTGGGCAACGCACCGGCCGAGGATTGCGCCAACTACTGCATCACGCTCTTCAGCGACCTCACCCGCTACGTCACCATGCAGAACCTGTTCCACGACGGGGGCTTCAGCAATACCGGTGTCACCCCGGAAGTCATGGCGCGGTTCATGAAGCCCGCCTGAGCCGGTGCGCCTCACCTCAACGGCCATGCCTGCCATTCGCATCCGGTGCACCCTGCTGGCAACTGCGCTCGCCTTGCCGCTGCTGACCTTCGCCCAGGGAGGCCGGACCTTCGTGAAGGAGGCCGAAGCCGCATTGAGGGTGAACGACCTGGCCCGCGCCCGTGAGCGGTACACGCTTGCCATCGAGGTGGAACCCAAGTCGGTCAAGGCCTACCAGGGCCGTGCGGAAGTGGCGCGTCTTGAGGGGGATCTTGCAGGTGTGGCAAGCGATCTCGCACATGTGGCAGGGCTCGATCCTTCCGAGCCGGACCACGCAGCGCAGGCGGCTGCCGCATACCTTGATATAGACAGCGTGGGGGCGGCCCTTGAAATGTGCGACCGTGCACTGCGGATCAATGGCAAGCACATGGGCGCGCTCCAGGTGCAGGTGCGTGCGGCACTGGCGGCCAACGACCTTGACCTGGCCACGGCAGCAAGTGACAAGGCATTGTCCGTCAAGGCCACAACGGATACCTACCACCTGCATGGCCTGGTCCGCTTCGCCACCAGGGACCTCGCCACCGCCGAATTCGACCTGGACAAGGTCATCGAGTGGAACTACCTGTACGAGCCTGCTTACGTAGCCTCCGCTGAGGTCCAGCTTGCCCTTCATGAGCGTTACACCGGAGGGGCGATGCAGGTGCGCGCGCTCGAAAAGGCGATCGCCCGGTGCACGCGTGCCTTGGAGCTCAATCCGCAGAGCATCGATGCCCTGTTCGTACGCAGCAGGGCGCAGGGCCTTCAGAAGGATTATCCCAGGGCCATAGAGGATGTGAGCCGTTGCATCGCCCTGGGCCGGGAGGATCGATCGGTATACCTTCTTCGCGCGGCTCATTACAAAGGCTTCGGCCAATGCCAGAATGCGATCAGTGACCTGAACAAGGTGCTTCTGTCCGATGCACGGGATGTGGAGGCGTTGCTGATGCGTGCGGAATGCCGTGAAACTGATATTGACCTGGAAGGGGCGCTCAAGGACATCAACGCGGCCCAGAAGGTGCTCGAAGCGGATGGAAGGCTCTCCTCCGAACAGCGGAGCGGTTTCGAGGCCAGCCGTACGCGCATCGCAGGGCGGATCTTCGAGATGAACCGCGAACAGGATGCCCCGTCCATCACGGTGGTGAAGCCGTTCAGGTCGGGCGATGGTGTCAAGGTGGGCAGCTCACAGGCTTTCGTGGAGGTGAGCGGTCATGTGCGCGACAGGAGCCTCGTCAGGTCGGTGACCGTGAACGGTATGCCCGCTGACTTTTCCAAGGACGAGAAGGACCCGGAGTTCGCGGTGAGCCTTCCGTTGGCCGCCGATGCCGCTGAGATCATCGTGCAGGCCACCGATGTCTATGGCAATTTCAGCAGCGACGTGCTGCGGGTGGAACGGACCGAGGGCATCGCGCCGACCGTTACCATCACATCACCCGTGCCCACCGCCACGCGGGAGCTGTCCCTGGCTGCGGGCCGAACGGATGTGTTCATCGAAGGGAGGGTGTCCGATGCCAGCCTCATCCGCCTGATCGCGATCAACGGTGTGAACGCCAGCTATGCACCCGACCAACAGGATCCGGATTTTTCGATCAAGGTGGACCTGAAGGGCGCCGAGCAGTTCACAGTCCGAGCCGAGGATCAGTTCGGCAACGCCGTTGAGGAGGTGTGGTCGGTGAAGCGCTCCGTGGAGGTGGCCGCCAAGCCCAAGCCCGTTCCTGCGGAAGGGAGTGTGCCGGCGGGCCCGACAAAGGGCGCCACGTGGGTGGTGCACATCGAGAACACGAACTATCGCAACTTCCCCCCCGTGCAGGCGAGCGACGCAGGCAAACTGCAGAAAGCCTTCTCCAGCTATCAGGTGCAGCGCACGATCAGCAAGAAGAACCTCAGCAAGGAGCAGATCGAGCGCTTCTTCAACGTCGAGTTGCGCGACCTGGTCCGGACCAACAAGGTGGGTACCATCCTGGTATGGTACAGCGGCCATGGCCGCACGTCCGGGGGCAAGGCCTACTGGATCCCTGTGGATGGACGGAAGGATGATGTATACAGCTACTACAACTATGGCGCGTTGAAGGCCCAGATGCAGAACTACAGCGAAAGTGTCACGAACACCGTGGTGGTGAGCGATGCCGCCAGCGGGGAAGCCTCCTTCTTCGACCTCACCCGCTGAGACGACAGGCATGCGACCCGGATTACTCCTGCTGTTCGTCCTCGCTTCCGTCAACGCGGAGGCCCAGCGCTATTTTTTCGAGAACATCAGCAACCAGCAGGGACTCCCGGCCGTGAAGGTGTATTGTGCGGCGCAGAGCCCGGATGGCATCATCTGGGTGGGGACCGAGTCGGGCCTTGCCAGTTACGACGGCATCAGTGTGGTGGATCACGGCACTGCCGATGGTACGGCCGAAGGGGGGGTCTTCTCCATGGTGGTGGATGGTGCGGGCAGCATCTGGGCAGGGCACCTGGACGGAGGCATTACATGGAGCGATGGTCGTGTGTTCCGTGCGTGTCGATTGTCGGATGACGTGCGCAGTGCGATCACCGCATGGGTGCTTGAGAAGAATGGAAGCATACTGGTCTCCACCATGGGTGCCGGCGTGTGGCGCATCGATGGTGCGCCGGACAGGGATGGTGGGTTGAATGCGCAACGCATTGGCGTGGAATTCGGCCTGAAGGACCACATCTGGAGCATGGCCCGGCTGGCCGATGGCCGTCTTGCGCTGGTGACCGGTGGTGGGGACATGCAGGTGATGGCGGGCGGGATGGTTTCCGAATACCATGTGCCGGGAGTTCCGGACAGCTTCAAGCGGACTGCCCTTTTCGTGGATTCCCGTGGACATACCTGGCTCGGCACGCAGGGAGGGGGCGCCTTCCGATGCACCCCTGATGGCCGCTGTGATCGCTTCGACATCCTCAATGGATTGGGAAGCAATACCATATACTGCTTTGGCGAGGATGGGGAAGGGCAGGTGTGGATCGGAACCACCGATGGAGGAGCGAGTTGCGTCACCAAGGATGGCATTCGGACCTATGGTCCTGAGAATGGGGCCCATGGCCGTTCGATCCGATGCCTTGTGCGCGACCGGGAAGGCAACATGCTCATTGGTCTGTACGAGAGCGGCCTCGATATCTTCAAGGGTGATCGCTTCATCTCGTACGGCGAAGCGGATGGCTTGGCGGATGCCAAGGTGTTCGCGGTGATCGAGGACCGTTCGCAACAGGCATGGTTCGGGACCAACGCCGGCATCGTGGTCCTTGACGGCAAGGGAAAGCTGGTCGAGCAGGTCACGGCGCAGAAGGGGCAGCTCACCAGCAACTTCGTCCGCTGCCTGAGGGAGGATGACAAGGGATATGTCTGGGTGGGAACGGAGGGTGGTGGATTGCTGCGGTATGATCCCCGGTCGGGGCGGTCGCAGGATGCCATTGAGGTGTCAGGAAGCCTTGCAGACCTGCGTGTGACAGCGCTGGAGGTGGGGCAGCCGGGCGAGCTGTGGGTGGGCAGTGTCAATGGGTTGTGGCGATACCTGCCCGGAAGCGGCACGGTGCCAACGCCATACGGCGAAGAGGACGGGCTGGCCGGCCGGCATGTGATCGCTCTTTTCCGTGAGCGCAACGGCGCCATTTGGGTGGGAAGCAAAAGCAGCGGTATCACACGCATCGACAACGGTCGCGCCACACGTGTCGACCTGGGGCGTGCCTTCTCCGCCGCATGCTTCACGCAGGACAATGAAGGTCGCATCTGGGTGGGTACTGAAGGCCAGGGTATCGTGGTGCTGAAGGATGGCAGGGAGGTACAGCGATTCACCGTTGAGCACGGCTTGTTGAGCAATGTGATCAAGGCGCTGGCCACCGATGCCAGGGGCCACGTGTGGATAGGCACCACCAAGGGGCTGAACAAGTGGCGGTATGAGCAGGAAGGCTTCGTTGCATTCACCGAACGCGCCGGATTCACCGGTATCGAGGTGAAGCCCAATGCCGCCTGCGCGCTCCGTGATGGTGGGGTCCTTTTTGGAACGGTGAACGGTGCCACACGGGTGGACAACGAACAGGAAGTGGAACGGAACGTGGCGCCGTTGGTCACCATCCGCGGATGGACGGTGAACCTGGAGGAGCGTCCCATTGATGAGCAGGCCAGCCTTGACCATGATGAGCGGAACGTGCGCATACGCTACGGTTGTGTGGCCCTGAGCGATCCCAACGCGGTCCGGTACACCAGCATGCTCGAAGGTCTCGAGGAGGATTGGCAGCCGATCACCGCCGGCACCGTCGCCGCCTATCCGGCACTGCCGCCGGGCACCTACACCTTCCGGGTGAAGGCCATGGACCGCAGCGGCTTGTGGAGCGAGCCGTCCGTTCTTCGCTTCACCATTCACCCACCGTGGTACCGCAGCTGGTGGTTCTATACCGTGCTTGCGCTGGTCATCGGGGCCTCCCTGCTCAGCTATATCAAGCTTCGTGAGCGCCAGTTGCGCATGCGCAACCTCGTGCTGGAGCGGAAGGTGGAGGAACGCACTGCGGAGGTGGTGGCTCAGGCGCGTGAGATCGAAGGACAGAAGGGGCGTATCGAAGACCTGCTCCTGAACATCCTGCCCAAGGAGATCAGCGAGGAGCTCAAGGACAAGGGCAAGGCCACCGCCCGGCGTCACGAACAGGTCACCGTGCTGTTCACGGACATGAAGGGCTTCACGCAGGCTGCCGAGCGGATGACACCGGAGGAGCTTGTGAACGAGCTGGACCAGTGCTTCATCAAGTTCGACGAGATCGTGGGCCGGTACCGCATCGAGAAGATCAAGACCATCGGCGACAGTTACATGTGCGCCGCCGGTGTTCCTGCACAGGATGCGCATCACGCCGCTGCATGCGTGCTTGCCGCTCTTGAGATCCGGGACATGATGGAACAATGGCGCACGGACCGGGAACGGAAGGGTGGGACGCCCTGGGCCCTGCGCATCGGCCTGCACAGCGGTCCCGTGGTGGCCGGTGTGGTGGGCAGGCGCAAATTCGCATATGACATCTGGGGGGATACGGTGAATACGGCGAGCCGCCTTGAGAGCAGCGGTGCACCCGGTGAGGTGAACATCAGCGAGGCCACCTACCGGTTGGTCAAGGACCGCTTCATCTGCGAGTCGCGCGGGGAGGTGGCGGCCAAGAACAAGGGCAGCATCGCCATGTATTTCGTCCGTGCCATCCGTGATGGCTACCACGAGGCCGGCAACACTTCGCGTCCTAACGCCCGCTTCCTGCAGGAGATCGGCCGTTGAGCATGGCCCTCAGTTCGGCGATGATCAGGGCTGTGGCACCCCATACCATGTGGCCTTTCACATCGAAGTAGGGCACCTCAAGCACGCGGCCCAACACATGCACATGCCGCCCTCCCATGCGGAGGGTTTCATCGCCAAGCAGCAGTGACAGCGGCGCCTCGATGAGGGCCGCCACCTCGCGTGGGTCCGGTGAGAACGCACCCGGTTCATCCACCGCCGCCACGAAGGGCGTTACAAGACTGTTGCTGGGCGGTATGTATACCGGCGTAAGGCTCCCAAGATGCTGCATCGGTGATGTGGATGCCCCCGTTTCCTCATTGAACTCCCTCACCGCGGTATGCAGGAGGTCCGCATCTCCGGGCTCACGCCTTCCACCCGGAAATCCGACCTGTCCGCTGTGCACCCCATCATAATCCGGTCGGAGCATGAGCAGCACATGTGCCTGCATGTGGCGGGGATAGACCATTGCGAGTACGGCGCTTTCACGCGGGGCGGGTTGCATGCGTCTCACGGCCTCAAGACCGGGTCGTGGATAGCCGGTCATCGGCAGCAGACCATCATGGCCGGGAAGGCTTCCTGCGAAGGCCGCCTGCAGGCGTTGCACGGCATCCTGGTATCTCACCGGTCCAGCGCCTTGGCGAGAGCATCCGCCTGCGAAGCGTATGTGTGCAGCCGCAAGGCCGCAATTCGGCGGGCCTCGGGAAGGGCCCGCCCATGCTGGCCGCTGCACACCCAGCACAATAGCGTGTACCACTCGGCTTCATCCCGCGCCTCCTTCAGCCGGCCCCGTTCCAACGCATCCAGGTGCATCTCGGCCTCGAAGGGTTTCCCAATGGCCAGCAATGAGCTTGCCAGGTAGAGTCGGGCCATGGGGTTGGCACCGGTACCCCGCACATAGGCGGCGAGGGATTCGGCTGCTGCCGGATAGTCCTTGGCCCGATAAGGCTCCATTGCATCCAGGAAACGCGCATTGTTCCGGTTTCGCTCCACACCGGCGTAATGATCGGGGTAGGGGGTGAAGAAGGTGGAGCAGGGATCACCGGATGGACCGCCGCATGCGAGCAGCAACAGCATGGCCAGCGTCAGCGGGGTCGAGCGCAACAGCATGCGGCAAAGATATCCTCCTCACCACAGGCGCCGCGGAACGGTTCTTGCACCATCGCTGCCGATGCCGGTCAGCACCCAGCGAGCACGCCCCACTAGATGATCCTCCGGCACGAACCCCCAGTACCGCGAATCGGAGCTGTTGTGCAGTCCATCACCGAGCACGAAGTAATAGTCCTGCTTCACCACGTAGGTGTCGAGCCGGCGTCCATCGAGCAGCAGTGTGTCACCGGAATGGGTGATGCGTTGTCCCTCATACACTGTCAGAAGGCGGTCGTAGAGGGGCAGGTTCGACGCATCCACCTGCAGGGTGTCGCCCCGGCGGGGCACGGTGATGGGGCCGTAGTTGTCGCCGTTCCACGCGAACCGCTCGCTGAAGGGGAAGATGTGCCGCGGTGCACCAGTGGCCGGACGCATGGGGGTCACCTCCAATACACCCGGCAGGTTCCGCACCAATGCAGCGAGGCTGTCGTTCAGCGGTGCCTCAAGCACGCTCCGGACACCGGCACCGGAAAGGCTGGGCAGGTCCAGCAGGCGGCGTACTTGGGAGCCATCAGTGCCTGCCCTGAGGCGCACCAGATGAGCCGTGGTGGCGCGGGGTGGGGTGTGGGCAGGAGCACCGTTCACCCACAGTGACGACCGTTCCAGATGGACCCGGTCACCCGGCATTCCGGCGATGCGCTTCACCATCAGAGGTCTGCGCCAGATGGGCGCACCGTCCTTCAACGGGTCGCGGAACACCGCAATTGCACCCCGGCCGAACCCGGTCCACACGGGCCAGCGTTCCACAAGGAGAAGATCTCCCGGTTTCAAGGTGGCGTACATGCTGATGTTCTCCACCACCACGAACCGCACCACCACCGCATGTACGCCAGCGATGATCGCCACGGCAAGCAGCAGGCTTCTCCACCACTCGCCCAATGCCCGCCAGCGCTCCAATATCCGGCGGTTCATCGTTTCGATCGTGTGGAGTTGATGGGGTCACGCTGGCATGCTCCATTGGTGCGCAATGCGCGTGGAGCGCTTGCAGGCGGCGGTGGCATTCACTGTGCGATGAAATGATCCACCAGGAGTAAACGGCTTCCCACGGAGCCTGATGCACTGCATGTATCCTCCCGCACCAGGCCTACATCCTTCGCGAAATAGCGTCTGGTGGTCCATGTGTAGGTGGGGGGTCCCATGGAGAAATACTCCTCCACCACGATGGTGGGGTGATGGGCCACCTGCAGTACCTCCACGGTGGTGTCCCTTGCCACGATGCGCCTGCTCACCTGCGTGCCGGCCCACGATGCCACCACCCAGCTTGCATGGACGGGAAGCGAATCGGATACCATGCGGGTGAACGGATAGGAACCGCTGTGTGAAATGGGACCGGTATGTGCCAGGTATCCCCAGATGGGAATGTTGTTGTGCACCGGCACCAGCACGGTATCGGACAGGAACGCAGCCGCTCCGATGGTGTATGCGTCCTTGCGGTAGACAGGGTCTGTACTTACCAGTGCGGTGTCACCGGTGGCGTCAAGATAGCGCCACCATGATCCAGGGAATGCGGGGAAATAGTCCAGCGGGAATAGGGTGTCGTAGGTGGCAGTGGGCACAGCCGGCGGCTGGGGGGGCAGCTGCTCTTCGTGTGCACAGGAGGGCGCGAGGGTTGCCATCGCCATTAGCATGCACCACCTGGTCAGGCCATCCATCCGGATGCTCTTTGCAGACAGCGCCCTGGGTGTGTTGCGTGTGGCTTGCCGTACATCGATCATGGGTCCTGTCCGTTGGAGCCGATGTGCCTGCCGATGCTTTTGGTCAAGGAGGGATGTTGCACGGACGGGGCACCGCGATCGGCGCAGAGGCCGTGTCATGCCATCAGCGCACACCGGAGAACAGACGCTTCCACCGGATACCTGTGTAGGGGTCCTTGGTGAACCAGATCAATACGGCCTTGCCCACCACGTGGTCGTGCGGTACAAAGCCCCAGAAGCGGCTGTCCTGACTGCGGTGGCGGTTGTCGCCCATCAACCAATAGTAGTCCTGCTTGAAGGTGTAGGTGGTGGCCGCTGCGCCGTTGATCAGGATCCCACCGTTCCGCTCTTCCAACGTATTGCCTTCATACAAGGTGATGGCCCGGCGGTACAGCGGCAGCGTGCGCGCATTCAGTTCCACCGTTCCACCTTTCCTGGGCACCCAGATCGGACCGAAATTGTCCTCTGTCCAATGGAAGTCCGGGTGATTGGGGAAGATCGGCCAGCTGCCGTAGCTGTCATAGAATCCCTCGGGATGGTCCTGCCGCCGCATGCCCACCACATTGTCGAACCTGCCGACCTGCGCGGCCACGGCCTCGCTCATCGGTATCATGGCGGCGCGACCATTGTCCAATACATCGCTGGGTGAGATGTCGAAACGCTTCTTGAGCATGTCCTGCCGGAAGGAGCCCTTCAACTCGAACTCATAGGCGTACTGCCCATCGGCCGGGATGGGCTGGTCCTTGCCATTGACGCGAAGCACGCCATGCACCACCTGGACACTGTCACCCGCGATGGCCACGCAGCGCTTGATGTAGTTCTCGCGTTTGTCGATCGGACGCACGAGGATGCCCCCGGTGGGCTTCATCACACGGCGTCCCCGGTCATCGATGGAAGGCAGGCGGGCAGCAGGGTCCTGCACCTTGCTGCGGCCGTGCTCGCGCACCAGCTGATAGTAGCTCTGGTTCTGGAAGTTGGCCACCACGGTATCGCCTTCAGGGAAGTTGAAGACCACGGCGTCACCACGCTCGGGTGTCCCGAAACCCGGCAGCCGTCGGTAGGGCTGACTGAACCAGGTGACGAACGAAGGGGTGCTGGTGGAAAGCGGAAGGGTGTGATGGGTGAATGGGAATGTGAGCGGTGTCATCGGCATGCGCGGACCGTAGCTGAGCTTGCTCACAAAGAGGTAGTCCCCTACCAACAGGCTTTTCTCCATGGACGGCGTGGGTATGGTGAAAGCCTCGAATGTGAAGGTGCGGAAGACGGTGGCCACGATCACCGCGAACAGGATGGCATCGCCCCACTGGGCCAGCATCCCACGCTTCCTTTCCGCCACGGGGATCGGACCCACGTAGGTGTTCCTGGCGAAGCAGGTCTCGGGTACCTTCCACCAGGGAAGGAATGCCATCAGAACGTATTCCTTGAATTCCCGTCGCCCAAGTACGATGGAGATGTTGACGTTCATGATGATCAGCATCAGCAGGTTCACCCCGGGCACGAGGAAGAGGAAGATCCACCACCACGGCTTTCCGGTTATCTGGAGCCATGTCAACAGGTTGTAACCCGGAACGAGTGCGGCCCACGCCGGCTTTCCGGCCTTTTGGAACAACTTCCAGAGGCCGGCCACAAGTGTCAGCAGGTAGGCGAGCAGGAACAGGTAGGGGATCATGTCGACAGGTATGCGGCGTACACCGTTGGTTCAGCGAAGGTGCGAAGATGGAGCGAGGTGTGGTGTGGTTGGATCGTGAAATCCTGTGAATGACAATGGCTGTGGATGATCGAGGGGGGCGTGTCCGGTCATCGGAAGTCCAGGACATCCCGCATGGTGAACAGGCCATTCCTTCCCTGCACCCATTCCGCCGCGACCACCGCACCGGTGGCGAACCCGGAGCGTCCGAACGCCTCATGTCGGATGGTGATCCGGTCCTCTTCACTGGTCCATGCCACCTCATGGGTGCCGGGCACCTCGCCTTCGCGTACGGCCCGTATCGGCAGGGGGAGGGGTGACCCGCCGTTGGCTCCACCGTCCAGTTTCCAGCCCGAGTAGCCGTGGTGCACAAGATCGATGTCGCGCGCCATGGTCAATGCGGTTCCGCTGGGGGCATCGCGCTTGTGCACATGATGTATCTCCAGCAGGTCGGCGCGGTACTGTGGTTGTCTGTCCATCAGCCCTGCAAGCATGCGATTCACCTCGAACAGGAGGTTGACACCGATGCTGAAGTTGCTTGCCCAGAGCAGCGTACCCTTGTGGGCTGCCACCATGGCCTCCACCTCGGGCAGCTGGTCGTACCATCCGGTGGTGCCCACCACCACCGGAACACCCGCCGCAAGGCACAGGCGCATGTTGTTCAACGCCTCATCAGGGCGTGAGAACTCAATGGCCACATCAACGCCTTCCGGCGGGGTGCCCGCGTTCGATGACGATACGCGGAGGGCCACCGCATGGCCGCGTTGTTCTGCGGCTTTCGCGATGGCGGTTCCCATGCGGCCGGTGCCGTAAAGAGCGATACGGAGAGAAGCCATGCTGTCAGCGCAGGGTGAGTGCGAGCGTGAGGCCGGGCGCGCCCATGCCCGCGGTGTACAGGGAGGGTGCGGCCTCCAGACTGAGGTCGCCACCCACATCGAAGCGTACGAAGTAGGCGTCCACCGTGGCATCCACCACGTTGAGCATGTACACCAGCCCGAAGGCGATGTAGCTCAGGTCCCGCCACCGACGGTAGGTATCGGTCACCTCCAACACCTGAGGTGCACTGAACCGACCATTGAACTCATCCACCGTGTTGGCGTCCCCGTCCGCCAGGGCGATGT
This sequence comes from Flavobacteriales bacterium, assembly GCA_044343855.1. Lineage (GTDB taxonomy): Bacteria > Bacteroidota > Bacteroidia > Flavobacteriales_F > PHOS-HE28 > PHOS-HE28. Next base: position 10,581 of record JBIJDX010000015.1, on the reverse strand, counting down.
AGGCGTCCTTGTAGCGCCGGTATTCCCGCGTGTTCTCCCGGATGAAGTACGCACAGGTGCCGAGCCCCAGCCAGGCGATCGGTGCCTTCCAGTACCTGCGGTTGTAGATCTGCCCGGCGCCCGGCACGATGGCGCTCAACAACGTGGCTTTGCGGGGGGAGTGGCGTTGCCGCCAATTCAAGCTGTCGGTGGCGGTTCCGGCCACTGGCGCGGGTTCAACACCGCTCGCGGTCGCTGGTTCCGTGGCGACGGCCGCGGGCACCGTGTCCGACTGCGCCCAAACGGCAGCGGACAGCACCAGGAAGGGGAGGACCAGCGCTCGCACGCCCCAAAGATCGGGCATTCATGCACTACCTCATCCCAGGACCGCGAGTATCCTCCGCAGCTCATCCTCGCTTTTGAAGGGGATCTCGATCCTGCCCCTGCCCTCGGTGTTCTGCTTCACGCTCACCTTGCTGCCGAAGCGCTGGGCCAGCTGCCTGCTCAGGTCCTTGTTGGGCCGCAGGCCGGGCTTCATCGCGCTCTTCATGCCCTTGGGCAGCGTGGTGCGGGCAAGGTCCTCCACGGCACGCACGCTCAGCTGGCTCTCCACGATGCGGTGGTACAGCTCCACCTGTTTCACCGGATCGCTTACACCGATGAGGGCACGCGCATGGCCCATGCCGATGGTACGCTGGCGAAGGCCAAGCTGGATCTCGGGCGGGAGCTTCAGGAGGCGGAGGTAGTTGGCCACGGTGGCGCGCTCCTTGCCCACTTTTTCGCTGAGCTGCTCCTGCGTCAGTTTCACCTCGTCGATCAGGCGCTGGAAGCTGATCGCCACTTCAATGGCATCGAGCTCCTCGCGTTGGATGTTCTCCACCAGGGCCATCTCCAGCATGGCCTCGTCGTTGGCGATGCGGATGTAGGCCGGCACTTCATGCAGACCGGCCAGCTGGGACGCCCTGAAGCGACGTTCCCCGCTGATCAGCTGGTACCTGTCATACCCCACCTTGCGCACGGTGACGGGTTGGATGATACCGAGCTCGCTGATGCTCTGCGCCAGTTCGGCCAGCGCCTCATCGCTGAAATGGGTGCGGGGCTGGAATGGGTTCGGCTCGATATGCGCCACCGGTATGAGCCCGATGGGTCCGGCGCTGCGGGGGGACGATGTCGCGGGCTCCGCGCGGGTGGTGATGTCCGTGCTGGGGTCCTCCAACAGGGCGCTCAAGCCGCGGCCCAGGCCTTTCTTCTTGGTCATTGTTCGTCCGGTATCGCAAGGGTGCGTTCGCTGTCCGGGATGCGGGTCAGGCTGTTCTTCTGCAGGATCTCACGCGCCAGGTTGAGGTAGTTGACCGCGCCCTTGCTGCTGGCGTCATGCATGATGATGGTCTGGCCGTGGCTCGGTGCTTCGCCGAGGGCCACGTTCCGGTGGATGACCGTGTCGAACACGAGCTGCTGGAAATGGGTCTTGACCTCCTCCACCACCTGGTTGGCCAGCCGCAGACGGCTGTCGTACATGGTCAACAGCATGCCCTCGATGAGCAGGTCCGGATTGAGGCGCTGCTGCACGATCTTGATGGTGTTGAGCAGCTTCCCCAATCCCTCCAGCGCGAAATACTCGCACTGAACGGGCACGATGACGCTGTCACTGGCAGTGAGGCTGTTCACCGTCACCAGGCCCAGTGAGGGCGAGCAATCGATGATGATGAAGTCGTAATGCTCGCCGAGCGGGGCAAGCACGGCCTTCATCTGTTGCTCGCGTTCGCGCATGTCGATCATCTCGATCTCGGCACCCACCAGGTCGATGTGACCGGGAAGGAGGTCAAGGTTCGGATTGTCCGTGCCCAGGATCACCTCGCTGGCAGGGGTGTTGTTGATGATGCATTCATAGATTGAAGCCTTCACGTTGCGCGGGTCATAGCCCACACCACTGGTGGCGTTCGCCTGCGGATCGGCATCCACGAGAAGTGTGCGTCGCTCCAGCACACCCAGGCTGGCGGCCAGGTTGATGGCGGTGGTGGTCTTGCCCACACCACCTTTCTGGTTCACGATGGAGATGATCTTGGCCATGCTGGACGAGGTTCGGTTATAGGCGTTGGGTCAACGGATATCCCGCTGGCAAATTACGGGCCTCTGCAGGGCTCGGTCATGTTCATAAGTCGGCGAGTTTTGAACAGTGCAGCCGTTCCATCTCCAACGTGTTCGGCCATCCGATCCCGTATCTGCTTGAACATCAGTCGCTCGGGATCAGTGGTCGCGTCCATGGCTTGGAATATTGGCCGCCGCCTGTCACCTTTTCCCGATCCTTTCGTTCAAAGGAGCCAACCGGTACACGCATATCATGGCCCTCAACATCTCCTTCAAGTCAGGAAAGGCGCAGAGCGAACAGGCCGCCCGCTATTACCAGGAAGCAGCGGGGTTGCTTTTGGACAGTCTGATGCCGGAGCTCGAAGAGTTCACCTACCACATGGACCGCCCGCTCGGATCGACCATCCGGCTGCGTGTCTGGTGCGGGCAGGAACTGCGTGATGATCAGCTGCACGGTCTGTTCGACCGCATCATCTCCGTGAACGATGCGGTCCAGTTATTGGAGGATGGCACTCCGCATCCCCATCTGGTTCCCGACACGCTCATGGATTGGCTTCGGGTGAGCCCTCCTGAACAGGACCTGTTCTGTGAGTTGACCGTGATCGACCCGTTCGGCATACCGGAGGAGCGGCCGCGCCTGAGCCTGGGGGTCCAGCACGGGCGCACCATTTTGGTGAGCAGCGACCGGCTGCTGTTCAGCTGGCTCGATCAGGACCTGTTCGGCATGGCCCTCGCCGGTCACGGCAGCTATCTGGTGGAAGTGCTGGTGGGTGAGGAGCTGCGCATCGCTTCCTGAAACGCGTCAGATGTCCTTGCGGTCAAGGTCCTCGAAGTTCACATCCGTGAACGGAGTTGCATCATTGCGCTGCGGGGGGGGTGGGGCGTCCTCGCTTCGGCCGTATTCGCCTTTGGCACGCAACCGGTCGATCTCCTCAATGGCATCGTGCAACCCATCGATGAACTTGTCGAAGTCCTCCTTGTAGAGGAAGATCTTGTGCTTGTCATAGGTGGCCGTCCCGTCCTCGTGGGTGAGCTTCTTGCTTTCCGTGATGGTCAGGTACAGGTCGCGTCCACGTGTGCTCTTCACGTCGAAGAAATAGGTTCGCTTTCCAGCCCTTACGGCCTTGGAGTATACGTCCTCGCGATCGTCCACCATGGTACGTATGGCACCCGGAACAGGAGCGGGCCCACACCAAATATAATCGGGCCGGGTGAACTTGCAAACAGCTGTGCTCACTTGGGTTCCTCCGCCGCCATGAGCAATTGTTCCTCGTGCATGCGTGCATAGATGCCGCGCCGGGCAAGGAGGCTATGGTGGTCACCCTGTTCCACCACCCTGCCATCCTCCAGCACCAGGATGTGTGCGGCTTCGCGCACTGCGCTGATGCGATGGCTGATGAGGATGGTCGTGCTGCCCTTCAACAGGCTTCGCAATTCCCTCAGGATGGCCTCCTCCGTGGCCGTGTCCACGGCGCTCAGCGCATCATCGAGTACAATGATGCGGGGGCGACCGATGATGGCCCGTGCAATGCTTACGCGTTGCTTCTGACCACCGCTGAGGGTGACGCCACGCTCACCGAGCAGGGTGTCATAGCCGTTCGGGGAACCGGTCACACTGTCGTGCACCTGGGCCGCACGCGCTGCACGGTGCACCTGCTCCTCCAGGTCGTCCTCCGCATCCAGCCTGAAGGCGATGTTGTTGCGGATGTTGTCGCTGAACAGGAAAACGTCCTGGGGCACCATGCCCAGCTGGTTGCGCAACCGCTCCAGCTTCACCCTGGTCAGGGGAATGCCGTCGATCAGGATCCGCCCGTGCGTGGGGTCGTACAGGCGTGCAATGAGCTCCGCGATGGTGCTCTTGCCGCTGCCCGTATGGCCCACGATGGCAAGTGTTCCGCCTGCCGGGACATGGAACGAGACGTTGTCAAGGGCGGTGATGCCGGTGTCAGGGTAGGTAAAACCCACCTCCTCGAACGTCACTGCTCCATGCACCACGGGCAGCGCATCGTCGAGGTCGCGTATCGCTGGTTCCGTGTCAAGGAATTCGGTGATGCGCACCATGCTGGCCGAGGCCTGCTGGATCAACGAGGTTACCCATCCGACCGATGCGAACGGCCAGGTGAGCATGTTCACATAGATGACGAACTCCGCAATGTTGCCGACGCTCACACTGGGGTCGCCCTGGATGAGCTTCGTGCCGCCGATGAAGATGGTGAGCACCGTACTGAGCCCGATGAGCAGCATGATGGCCGGCATGAACAGAGCGTCCACACGGGCCTGGTCCATGGTGCTGCGCCGGTATGCATCGGCTGCCGCGGCGAAGCGGCCCACAGCCAACCGCTCCTTGGCATGGGCTTTCAGCACGCGCACCCCGCTGAAACCCTCCTGGGCCAGTGTGCTGAGATGGCTCTGCTGCTCCTGCACCGCCACGCTGCGCCGGTTGATCACGTCGCTCACATAGTAGATGACAACGCTCATGACGGGAAGCGGGGCGAGGGTCCAAAGGGTGAGCTCGGGATTCACGTGCAGCATGAAGGCGATGCACATCACGAAGAGCACCACCAGGTTGATGGTGTACATCACCGCCGGTCCAAGGTACATGCGCACCTTGCCCACATCCTCGCTGATCCGGTTCATCAGGTCGCCGGTGCTGTTGCGCTTGTAGAACGCACGGTCCAGGCGTTGATAATGGGCGAAGACGGTGTTCTTCAGGTCGTACTCGATCAAGCGGCTCACCACGATGATGGTCTGCCGCATCAGGAACATGAAGAAGCCCTTCAACAAGGCCAATACCAGGTAGAGCCCGGCCAGCAGTGCAGCCAGCCAAACCACGGTGCCGGCCAGCAGTTCATTGGTGCCAATGGCGCGCAGCCTTCCTTCCAGGTCGATGCCGGTCCACGCCAGCCATTGGGTGAGGAGGCTGGGGGCGGTGAGCACGCGTTCGGTGGCCGGCAGGTCGCGTTGGCGGAAGGCTTCAGCGATGAGGTCGATGGCCTCACGCACCACCTGCGGGGCATACACCGCAAAGAGGTTGCTGAGGGCGATGAACACCACGCCGAGCAGCAGGTGCCACGGGTACCTGGCGAAGTAGGGATTCAGCTTCAGCAGCGGGCGCATTCCGGGGCGATGGAACTTCCTACTTTTGCGCCGCCCTGAACGGCACCGCGATACGCATGGAAGCGGTGCAAAGGTAGGGGCGGAGCGAGGAGCGGAACGTGTGCGACCCATTGACCGGATGACCTTTGTGTACCGCAAGAGCGTAACCCGGCACACCCGCATCCACACCTGCGACACAACGGAACCCATCATGGTCACCACCACCACCAAGACCGCCCCCAGCGAACTCGTCCTGAGCCGCATGGAGAAGCACGACCACGAGGAAGTGCTCTTCTGCCTCGACCGTCCCACCGGCCTGCGCGCCATCATCGCCATCCATGATACCACCCTCGGCCCTGCGCTCGGCGGCACCCGGATGTGGCCCTACGCCAGTGAGGCCGAGGCCCTGCACGATGTGCTGCGCCTGAGCCGGGGCATGACCTACAAGAGCGCCCTTGCCGGCCTTGACCTGGGCGGTGGCAAGGCAGTGATAATAGGCGATTCACGCACCCAGAAGACCGAGGCCATGTTCCGCCGCTTCGGCCAGTTCGTGCACAGCCTCAACGGCCGCTACATCACGGCGGAGGATGTGGGAATGAGCACCGCCGACATGGTGAACATCCGCAAGGAGACGCCCAACGTGGCCGGGCTTCCCATGGAGATGGGTGGCAGTGGCGATCCCAGCCCGGTGACCGCCTATGGCGTATACTGTGGCATGAAGGCTGCGGCACACACCGCGTATGGCAGTGATTCCCTCGCGGGACGGACCGTGGGCGTGCAGGGCGCCGGCAATGTGGGCAGGTACCTGGTGGAACACCTGGTCAAGGAAGGCGCCAATGTGCTGCTCACCGACATCCATGCGGACAAGCTCGCGGCGATCAAGGCGGAACTGCCTGCCGTGCGGATCGTGGAGTCCGATGCCATCTACGATGCCGCCATGGACATCTATTCCCCCTGCGCCTTGGGTGCCACGGTGAACGATGACACCTTGAAGCGCCTGAAGTGCAGTGTGATCGCAGGAGCAGCCAACAACCAGCTCGCCGATGAGGCCGTTCATGGCCGTGCATTGATGGAGAAGGGCATCCTCTATGTGCCCGATTTCCTGATCAACGCTGGCGGCATCATCAATTGTGCGTGGGAACGGAAAGGCTACAACGCCACCGCCGCCATGAAGCAGACCGAAGCCATCTACGATACCGCCCTCCGCATCTTCAAGGCCAGCGCCGACCTGGGCATTCCCACCTACCTCGCCGCCAACCAGGCCGCCGAGGACCGCATCAGCGGCATGCGTGCTGCTGGCATCCGCTTCTGACACGGCATGCTCAACCGACGCTACCTCCGCATCAAGGTCTACCAAGCGCTTTACGCCTACTGGCAGGCGGATGATGCAAGTGCCGCACTCATCGAAAAGGAACTGGTGGGCGGCATCGATCGCACCTACGACCTGTTCCTGTCACTGTTGCTCACCTTTGGTGAGTTGCGCCATGTGGCGGAACTGCGCATTGAGGAGCGGATGAAGAAGCGCCTGCCCGGTCCGGACGACCTCAATCCACGGAGGCGCTTCGTGGACAATCCCTACCTGGTCAGTATCGCTCAAAGTGAACGCCTGCGCCAGGAATGTGACAGGCACCGGGTCAGTTGGGTTGGACACCATGAGCTCTTCGCCCTGATGCTGAAGGAGATCGAAATGGACGAGGCGCACCAGGCCTACCTGAACGATCCAGCCCCTGACCATCGAAAGGACCTGCAGTACCTGGTGAAGTTGTTCGTGGAGCACATCGCCAACAACGAACTCCTGCACGAGGTATATGACAGCCGCACCATCTACTGGCTGGAGGACCTTGACCTCGCGGCCGCCATGGTCAAGCGAAGCCTGGAACAGCTGCGTGCAGGCTCGGCCGACAGCCTTTTTGATGAGCTTGCCAGCGACAGCATGGAGGAACGGTCCTTTGTCCGTGAGCTGTTCCAGGGCACCATCCGCAACAGTGCGGAGCACGAGCAGGCCATCGCCGAAAGGAGCAGCAACTGGGAAAGCGACCGCATCGCCATGAGCGACATGATCCTGATGAAGATGGCCCTGACCGAGGTGCTGCAGTTCGATCAGATCCCGGTGAAGGTGACCATGAACGAGTACATCGAGATCGCCAAGGCATACAGTACACCCAAGAGCAAGAACTTCGTCAACGGCGTGTTGGACAAGCTCTTCGCCGACCTCCGCGCCGCCGGTCGCATCCACAAGGTGGGCCGGGGCCTGCTCGATAGTTGATCCATCGCCATGCGCACTTCCACGCTCCTCGTCCCGATGTCCGTGTTCCTGCTGGCCTTGCCGGCCGGTTGCCGCATCACGGATCACAGCGAGCGTGACGGGGTCATCGGAACGGACGACATCCATTTCCCGGTGACCGGTGATGGGGAGGTGGACGCCGACAAACTACCCGCCATCACCTTCGATGCGACGCATTTCGACATGGGGCGCGTGGTGCAGGGCACCAAGGTGGATCACCGGTTCACGTTCACCAATACGGGTGGCAGCGCGCTGGTCATCACCGATGTGCGCGGCTCATGTGGCTGTACAGTGGGCAAGCAATGGCCCCGGGAACCAGTACCCCCCGGTGAAAGCGCACACATCGAGGTCAGCTTCGATAGTGAGGGTCGCAGCGGCCGCCAGGACAGGACGGTCACCATCGTTGCCAACACCAACCCGCCTTCGCACGTGCTCACAGTGGGTGGCGAAGTGGTCGCTCCCGGCACTCCTTGAACAAACAATTACGAACAATCCCCGCGAACAATGCTCCTACAAGCACAACAATCCCAGGACCCGATGAGCTTCTGGATCATGATGGCCCTCCTCATGGTGGTCTTCTATTTCTTCATGATCCGCCCCCAGCAGAAGAAGTCCAAGGAGGCGAAGAAGTTCAGGGAGTCCCTTCAGAAGGGCAGCAAGGTGGTCACCATCGGTGGCATCCATGGCCGTGTGGTGGAGGTGAACGATACCACCGTGTTGCTGGAGATCGACAGCAACGTGCGCGTGCGCTTCGAGAAGAGCGCCATCGCCATGGACAGCTCCATGCAGTTGATGGAGGGCAACGCCAAGGCCTGATCCACGTGATGATGACCGTGGCGCTCACCGGCGGCATGGGCAGCGGCAAGAGCACCGTGGCACGCCTCTTCCGGCTGTTGGGTGTGCCCGTGTTCGAGGCCGACAGGGAGGCGCGGCGCCTCCAGGATGATGACGCCGGCCTGCGCACGGCCATTGCCCAACGCTTCGGCGGCGACCTCTACCGCTCGGGCACCCTGGACCGCGAAGCCCTGGCAGCCCTTGTGTTCAATGATGCCGCTGCGTTGGCGGACCTCAACGCAATTGTCCATCCCGCGGTGCGTGCGGCGTTCCGGGCATGGTCCGCCGGTCACACGGGTCGGCCCTACGTGATCATGGAGGCCGCCGTCCTCGTGCGCAGCGGTGGGCACCGGGACTTCGATCGCACCGTGGTGGTGGAGGCCCCTGAGGAGGTGCGCGTCCAACGTGTGCTGCAGCGCGATGGATGCACCCGCGAGCAGGCGCTGGCGCGTATGGCCCACCAGGCAACGGACAAGGAGCTGCGCGGCGCGGCCCACCACATCATCGACAACGGTGGTTCACAGGCACTGATACCGCAGGTGATGGACCTGCATGCCATCCTGAGTGCACAGCCATGAGGGACGAGCGACCGGCACGCGACCTGCCGCTGAGCATGGTCACCCTCCTGTTCGGGGCACTCTCCGTTCCGTTGGCCCTGCTTCGGCACCTTGTATCCCTGGCCATGGTGCTTGCCTTGCTCGCACTGGCGTTCCGATGGTGGGGCAGGTACAGGGCCGGGTTGAACACCTATTCACCCGCCAGCCTGAGACGTTCGCAACACGGCGGCAGGGCGGGAGCGGTCGGCGCCATGCTCGCTCTGGTGATGTGGGTCCTCTGGCGCACCAACGTGCTGCTTCATTGAACGTGCAGCGCCCGGCTCCAGGAGGTCATCTGCCGATGTACGGGAACCATTCCGAACTCCTCCACCAGCCTCTGGAAAAGCCGTGCCGTGGCTTCCGCATCGGCAACCGCGCGATGGGCCGAAGTGAACGGGATGCCGAGATGTCGGCACAGGCTCCCGAGGTTGTAGTGGTCCAGTCCGGGGAGCAGGCTGCGCGAAAGACGCTCGGTGCACACCGTATCGCGCTCGAAGACCAGGCCGGTGCGTGCGAACTCATGCTCCAGCGCGGTCATGTCGAAGCGGACATTGTGTGCCACCACGATGCGGTCCCGGGTATGGGTCTCCAATGAGCGTACCACCTCATGGAAGCGGGGGGCTGATGCCACCATGCCATCGCTGATGCCTGTCAATCTGCGGATGAACGGCGGTATCCTTCCGGATGGCCGCACAAAGCTGTTCCAGCGGTTCCGCTCCGTCATGCCGTCGAGCATGATCACAGCAACCTCCATCACTTCACCCACACGCGGATCCCCGTTGGTCGTCTCCACATCCAGTACGGCGTAGCGGTCGAAAAGCATGGAGGCCTTGATACGGCGGGATGGACCGGAGGTTACCCGTGACCGGTGCCGACCGACCCTTTACTTGCTTGTACAAGCAAGTGTTTGGTCCGTCAGGAACCGATGACGCATCAGGTCCAGCACCGGGGCAGGTGTGGATCATCCGGCAATGGTCCGCGCAAGGCACACGCAGCGAAGCTGTGCGAGCGAAGGCCCGTGTTTGTATTTGCTTGTACAAGCAAGTGATCGTCCCTCTTCCGACTCTTCCCCGATTTACCGACCTTGCGCCTGCTTCCCATGTCACTCATCACCGCCTACCACCGCTTCGTTTACCATACGCTCGCAGGCTGGACCATCGAGGACCGCCGCTCGGCCCCGCTTCCACGGTTCATCGTGGTCGTGGCCCCGCACACCAGCAACTGGGATTTCTTCGTCGGGCTCAGCGTGCGCATCCTGTCCGGCATGCAGGGCACCAAGTTCCTCGGCAAGAAGTCGCTCTTCCGTTTCCCGCTCGGCATTTTTTTCCGGGCACTGGGTGGATATCCGGTGGACCGGAGCAGGCACAACAACCTGGTGGACGCGGTTGTCGCCCTGTTCAATAGCGGTGCCGTAAACCGCATCGCCATCACACCGGAGGGCACGCGCGCCTCCCAGCCCCATTGGAAAAGCGGCTTCCACCACATCGCCACCAAGGCCGGCATCCCCATCATCCTGTGCGCCTTCGACTACGCCAATAAGCGCGTGGTCATCTCCGATCCCTTCCCCCTCACCACCTATGTGGAGGGTGACATCGAGCGCATGAAGGATTGGTTCAGGCCCTTCAAGGGCAGGCATCCGGAGAACGGCATCCGATGATCGGCACGATGATCGCTGTATCCTGTTCGATGCGTTACCTGCGACAA
>JBIJDX010000122.1:0-8700 GCA_044343855.1 Flavobacteriales bacterium | reverse complement strand
CGGGAGCCAGCTCATCGCCCTGTCCGGCCGCATTGACCGTGATCCGCTGCAGGCACTCTCATTCAGCCTTGAGGATGTGGAATTGGACAACATCACGCCCTACTTCGGCGGGCCGCGCATCACAGGCGTCCTTGCCGGCGATGGTGAGCTCCATGACCTGTATGGCACACCCTATTTGTTGAGCTACCTGTGTGTGGACTCGCTGGCTGTTGAGGACAAGGCGGTGGGCGATGTGCGCTTCGTGGCCAACTGGGAGGAAGGAGGAGAGACACTGGACCTTTCCGGTACGTTGACCCGCGGGCCCATCAAGGCATTGGATTTCGCCGGAGACCTGGCGTTGGATGAACGGCAGCAGTTGGACATGGAGTTGATCTTCGACCGGTTCGATCTCACTTTCATGGATCCCTACCTGCCCGACGATGTGAGCGATCTGCAGGGGTTGGTGACCGGCACCCTCGATGTCAGGGGCCCCCTGTTGAGCCCCGAAGTGAGCGGCGACCTGCAGCTTGTGGATGCCGGTCTTCGGATAGGCTATCTCAACACGCTCTACCGATTCACACATACCGTCAAGGTCCGACCGGACATGTTCGCACTTGACCTGGTGACAGTGGTGGATGAGGAAGGCAACAAGGCAAGGCTTGGTGGCACCATACTCCATGAGGGCCTCCGGAAGTGGAACTACAACATCTGGGGCAGGATGGATCGGTTCATGGTGATGAATACATCGGCCGAGGATAACGATGTCTTCTATGGGAAGGCCTATGGTACAGGCGACATCGAGGTGAGCGGGTATGAGGGCAGCCTGGAGGTGGTGGTCAACGCGCGCACCGCGCCGGGTACCGACATCCACCTTCCGGTTGGGGGGAGCACGGAGGTTTCCGCCATCAGTTTCGTGCAGTTCACCACGGACAGTGCGTATGCGGAGGGTGAGGAGCCCGTGGACCTCAGCGGAGTGTCGCTCGACCTCAATGTGGAGGTTACCCCGGACGCGCTCTTCGAGCTCATTTTCGATCCCACGGTCGGTGACATCATGCGGGGGCGGGGCTTGGGCAACATGCGGATGAGCGTTGATCGCAACGGTGGTTTTTCAATGCTCGGTCAGGTGGAGGTGACCGAGGGTGATTACCTGTTCACCCTGCGCAACGTTGTGAACAAGCGGTTCGATGTGGCACCGGGAGGCACCATCAGTTGGTTCGGGGACCCTTTCGATGCGCAGCTCGACCTGAAGGCCCTGTATCGCCTGCGTGCCCCGCTATACGATGTGGTTCCGCCATCAGAGCGCAGCGAGGCCTACCGCAAGCGCGTACCCGTGGAGGTGGTGATGAGCCTGCGCGACCGCCTCCTGAACCCGGAGATCGGCTTCGAGGTGAAGCTGCCCAGCGTGGATGAGAACGTCAAGGCACAGGTCCTCAGTGCGCTCAGCACCGAACAGGAGATGAACAGGCAGGTCTTCGCGCTCATCGTGCTCAATCGCTTCCTGCCCCCGCCCAGTTATGTCAGCGCAGGAAGTCCATCATCCGGAGGTCTGGCCGCGGGAACCACGGGTTTCGAGCTGATGAGCAACCAGATCAGCAACTGGTTGTCGCAGTTGAGCAACGGCTTCGATCTCGGCGTCAACTACCGCCCCGGGGACAGGATCACCCAGGATGAACTGGAGGTGGCCGTCAGCACGCAGCTGTTCAATGAACGGCTGTTGCTCAGCACCAATGTGGGCGTCCAGTACGGTGCGCAGGGGCAGCAGAACAACAATACGCTCGTTGGTGACTTCCAACTGGAATACCTCATCACGGACGATGGCAAGTTGCGGTTCAAGGCGTTCAGCATCAGCAACGACAGGAACCTCAACCGGGCGGACCAGGCCCTCACCACACAGGGGGCGGGCATCGGTTATCGCCGCGAGGCCAACAATTTCTGGCGCCTCATCGGTCTGCTGCCGGAGCGCAGGGAGGATGCGCCGGTCCGTTGAGCGATCACGTCGCACTTTCGCCCAGGTCGAGCGAGTGTCCGAGCTTTTCCTTCTTGGTGCGCAGGTAGCGCTGGTTGTGCTTGTTCGCGGGTATCTCGATGGGCACGTTCTCCACGATCTCCAGGCCGTAGCCGACAAGGCCGGTCCGCTTGCGGGGGTTGTTTGTCAGCAGGCGCATCCTGCGCACTCCAAGGTCGTGCAGGATCTGTGCCCCCACACCATAGTCCCTGGCATCCATGCTGAAGCCCAGCATCAGGTTGGCTTCCACGGTATCGGCGCCCTGCTCCTGAAGCTTGTAGGCCTTCAGCTTGTTGAGGAGCCCGATGCCGCGACCTTCCTGTTGCATGTACACGATGACACCGCGGCCCTCCGCCTCGATCATCTCCATGGCCCGGTGCAGCTGGGGTCCGCAATCGCACCGACAGGAACCGAAGATATCGCCTGTAACGCACGAGGAATGCACCCGCACGAGCACCGCATCATCGGGTCCCCATGCACCCTTGATCAGGGCGAGGTGCTCCTCATTGGTGGTGGTCTGCCGGTAGGCGATCAGCTGGAAATCGCCCCAGCTCGTGGGAAGGTCCACATCCACCAGGCGTTCCACGATGCGTTCGGTGTCCATCCGATGGGCAACGAGGTCCTCGATGCTCACCACCTTCAGGTCGAAGCGGGCCGCGATCTCCAACAGCTGGGGCAGGCGTGCCATGCTGCCGTCCTCGTTGAGTATCTCGACGATGCACCCCGCTGGCTCAAAGCCGGCCAGCCGTGCCAGGTCCACCGCGGCCTCGGTATGGCCGGTGCGACGCAGGACGCCGCCATTGCGGGCCTTCAGCGGGAAGATGTGACCGGGGCGGGCGAGGTCTTCAGGCCGGGTGCCGGGGTCGATGAGGGCCAGCATCGTCTGTGATCGGTCCCATGCGCTGATGCCCGTTGTCGTGCCCCGCCCTTTCACATCCACGCTCACGGTGAACGGGGTCTCATGAAGGGCGGTATTGTCGCGTACCATGAGGTCCAGGCCCAGTTCATGGCAGCGCTCCTCGGTTATGGGTGCGCAAATGAGCCCGCGGCCGTGGGTGGCCATGAAGTTGATTACCTCCGGTGTGGCGTTGCGGGCCGCCGTCAGGAAGTCACCCTCGTTCTCACGATCCTCATCGTCCACCACGATGACGACCTTGCCTTTGCGGATGTCGTCGATGGCTTCCTGGATGGTGTTCAGCTTGCGGCTCATGTTCTTGCCAGTGCGGATGCGGCGCGAAGGTATGGTCCCGGGAAGGCGATCAGGCCGGGAGCGATCCGGACATCATGGTGTCCAGCTCGTCTGCGGCCCTGTCCCAATCGAAGCGGTGTTGGATGAATCTGTGCCCGTTCTCCGCGATGCGTTCCCGCTCCGAGCGGTCGTTCAACAGGTGCAGTATATGCGCGGCGTACTCCTCCGGTGTTCCGCCCACCAGGATGGATTCACCCGGCAGCGCGCCCACGGCATTGTTGGCCAGCGGCGATGTGACGCACGGGATGCGCATGGCCATGGCCTCCAGCAGCTTGTTCTGGAGCCCGGTGCCGATCTGCATGGGTGCCACGAACAGTGCAGCGCTCGCATAGGAATCCCGGATGTCCTTCACCCAGCCGCTCACCGTGATGAGCGGGTCCTGCCTGGCGAGGTCGCGCACACCGGGGCTGGGGTCCACGCCACTGATCAGCAGGCTTGTGTTCGGGCGTTCCCTGCGCACGATGGGCAGCACATGCTGGGCCAGGTAAAGCACACTGTCAATGTTCGGTGGATAGTTCATGTTCCCCGTGAATACAAGGTCGTAACGCGGTTCTCCGGGGCGCGGCTTGAAGTGTTCCATGTCCACCCCGTTCGGTATCACGTGGATCAGGTCGCGCTGTGGGTGGTAGATGTACTCAAGGTCCTGTCCGCTGATGATCACGCGATGGTCGAACAGGTCGAACATCAGGTTCTCGTACCTGATGAGCCTCCTGGTCTCAGCGCGGAACAGGGGTGCCAGCAGGGGTGATGCCATTTCGGTCCGGCGCTCAAGACCCTTGGACAGGGTGTCCATGTAGTCCAGCGTCTTCGGTATGGTCGGGTGCGCGCGGGCATATTCAGTGGTGCGCACCAATTGGCAGAAGATGTGTTCCGGCCTGAAATGTGCCACTGCGGCATCGAACCGGCGCTGCGCGGCGCCGTGATGGAAGTAGGCCACCTGGAACGGGAGGCGTGAGAACAGGGCGGCCGCCAGTTTGAACAGGATCCTCCATCGGGTCAGTCGCACCACCTCGATGTGTGCACAGAACTGCCGCAGGTGGCTCATATCCGCCTCGCGCACGGTGCCGTCGTTGAGGCAGAACAGGTACACCTCATGCTTTTTTGCGAGCCGACGCACCAGGTGGTAGGCACGCAGTTTGTCGCCCTTCTCCAACGGATAGGGGACCCTGGAGAGCACCACCATCAACCTCATCGGTGCAGAAGGTCGTTGAAGAACCGCGACAGGTCGCTGGCGATGGCAGCCTCCGAATACCGTTCCACAACCAGTTCGTGTGCCGCATGCCCGATGCTTCTTGCACGTTCAGGGGCATCCACAAGGCCCACCATTTGGGCAACGAAGGTGGGTGCATCATCCGCCAACAGGACATCAAGGCCGTTGGTACAGGCAATGCCCTCCGCACCGATCGTGGTGCTGATGACCGCGCGGCCCATGGCCATGCCTTCGATGATCTTCACGCGCATGCCACCTGCACTGAACAGCGGCACCACCATGACAGGGTGCGCCTGCATGTAGGCCACCGCATCCGGAACGCGCCCCTGGATCCCAACCCCGGGGATGGAGGCGGAAAGCAGGTCCGCAGGCATCCTGTTGCCGGCCAGGTGCAACCGCGCCTGTGGACGCTGGGCGATCACCAAGGGCCAGACCTCACGGAGCAGCCAACGGATCCCCTCCTCATTGGGAAGCCAGTCCATGCTCCCCAGATGAAAGAAGCCCGCTTTTTCCAAGGGTTCGGGTCCCACTGGGTAGGCATCCGGATCGACGCCGAAGGGGATGGTTTCCACCGGTGTGCCCGTGCCATGGGAGGTGAAGTGCTCGGCGTCCGCAGGGCTGATGGCCGCGACACCATCGACCTTGTGCAGGACCTCCATTTCATACCGCTGCAGCTGCCTGGCGAGGAATTGCCTGTAGGGGCGCTTCAGCGGGTTCCGTTCCCCGTGTGCGATGCGTTGCTGGATGACATGCTCCAGGTTGTGCGATCGCAGCACGATGCGCGCACGGGAGTAGCGGCGCACGGTGGGTATGTAGGGTGTCATGAACAGGCTTTCCAGCAGCACCACATCGAACTGTTCCGCGGTGAGCAGGCGAATGAGCCGGATGTCCATGTCGGGCGAGAAGAAGCGGCTGATGTTGTAGTTGTCGGCGGTGACAAGGTCGGTGAAGGCGTCAATGATGTTTATCGAGGTGTCCACGAAGACCCCTTCCATCCGGGTCGCTGTCAGCAATTCCTGTGGAACGGTCTCCGGAACCAACGGGTGCTTGGGTGTGCTGATGGCGAGCACCTTCACCTCGTGGCCGGCACGCAACAATCCCCGGGTGAGGGTGAGCATGGCCTTGGCACCGCCATCGATGGGCGGGTGGGGAGGCTTGTTACATAGCTGTAGGATGCGCATGCCTGTTGCCACGGAATGTCCGCCTGATGCGGTCCCAGCCGCGATAATACGCATCCGCATCAAGCAGTGGGCTGTCCGAGGCCGCTTTCCACAGCAGGAATAGTCCCACGGGGAGGAGGAGCAGGGTGGCGAGCCACATACCCGGCCATGCTTCGATCCCCCCGGCGATCACAAGCTTCTCCATGCTGAACGAAACAATGTGGAACACGAGGAAGAACACGATGGCAAAGACCACGGGCAGTCCCATGCCACCCTTCCGGATGATCGCACCCAGCGGGGCACCGATGAGGAAGAAGACCAGGCAGGTGACCGCAAGCATCGGCTTCCGGTGCCATTCGATGCGGTGCCTGGATACCTGTTCCCTTCTTCCCTGCAATTCCTCCATGCCGCGCTGCAGGTAGGAGCTTGTGCCGCGTGCCTGTTCCAGGGCGATGTCATACCGGGCGAGCATCTGTTCCCTGGTCGCCGCCGGAACTGCCGGCATGTCGGCCTTCGGTACCGTTGCACGCTGCACACTGTCCATGCCCGACACATCCCTGAACAACTGCAGGCTCTGCAACACGTGCTTCACCTGCTCCGCACGGCGCTCTTCCATCCGCTGCAGCAGGCTGTCCTCTGAAAGGCTCAGCTGGCCCATGGTCATCATCTTGTAATGGTCCTTGAACAACTCCTCATCCGTCCGCTTCAGGCCAAGTCCGCTGAGGTCGAAGCGCACCTCATACCGGTCGAAGCGCCCGCGCATCATCGGCAGGTCGGCCCTGCCGCGACGTTCATCCTGCTGTTCATCGTAGAAGTGCCCGTTCTCCAACTCGAGCACGAGGTACCTGCCGTCCAGGCTTCTTCGCATGATGCCGCGTTCCGCGCGGATGACCGTGCGGTCACCATTGTAAGGCTTGCGATGGTCGTAGATGAGCACGTCCCGCAATGCACCGCTTTCACCGTCCTTTTCCGCCACCCTGATGCTGAACCCATCGATGCCGTTGTAGAAGATGCCCGGTTTCAGGTTCAGGGCGGGCTTCTTTTCCGTTACATCCCATAGCAATGACCTGAACTTGAGGTTGGCCAGCGGGAGCAGGTTGTTGCTGAAGTAGAAGGAGCCGAGCGACAACAGGAGGGCGGTGATGAACAGCGGGCTCAGGATGCGGCCAAGACCCAGGCCGGCCGACCGCAGCGGTATCAACTCCGAATTCTCGCCGAGGCCTCCCATGGTCATGATGCTGGAAAGAAGGATGGCCAGGGGCAGCGCCAGCGGTACGAAACTCGCAGTGGCATATGTCATCAGTTCCAGCAGCACCGGCCATTCCAGACCCTTGCCCATGAGGTCGTCCACATACTTCCACAGGAACTGCATCACCAGGATGAACAGGACGATGAGGAAGGTGATCGACAGCGGCCCCAGATAGGCCCTGATGATCATGCGATGCAGTCGTTTCATGCTGCGCTCCTCGAGCCCCCGCCCACATCGGCACCGGTCAGGCGCCCAGCACGCGGATGAGATTGGCCACCTGGGAGGCCCAAAGGTTGCGCGTTTCCTCCACTTCATCCGGCCAGGCATGGTCCGTAACGATGAGCGCCACCTCGTTCGTCATGGCATCGATACGGATGCGGAACTCGAAATAGGCATTCGGGTCGTCCTCGTTGGACCTGCGGAAGCGAATGACCTCACCGGTGCGGCGGCCGATCACGAGGGCTGATTCCTCCTCGCCCGGCCAGATGAATGTGTAGAGGTCGCCCTTGGTGTTCACATCGTTGCAGTACCATTCCGAAAAGCCGCTCGGAGTGCTCACCAGGTCATAAAGAACCGCAGGAGCACTGCGTACCATGAACTCCAACTGCACCCGCTCCTTCTGGGGCCGACGCTGTGCCTCTTCGCGTTGCGCCTTGCGCGGCGCGGCGGTTTGTGCGGATGAGGCCTTGTCGCTCACCGGCGGTTCGGTGCGTGGTTTTTCCTTGGTGGGTGCTTTCGTTCCGGCCCTTGAGGTGCTCCCGGCAACCACCCTGCCCATGGCGGTGCTCGCGGTGGGTGCGGATTTGCGCACCTCGGTTCCTTTTGCGGTGGGGGGGCGTTTCCCGCTTGCAGGGCTGCCACCTTTCCGAGGTGCTCCACCATCTTTTTTGATGGCTGCCTTGGGATCCCTGCCGGATGTGTTTTTCCGGGGGCTGCCATTGGAACGCGCCGCATCCGCTCCCGCCTTGGCGGCACTCCTTGGCACTGCCGCCCCCCTTGCGGTGGTCCTGGTGGTGGTGCCCTTGGCAACAGGCTTCGCTGCGGTCTTCCCTGCGACGACCTTGGCAACAGGTTTCGCCGTGGACTTCCCTGCGACGACCTTGGCAGTGGCTTTGACCTTGTTCTTTGCCGTGACCTTCGGGCGCGCGCCTGGAGCGACCCTGGTCCTCGTGGTGGACGACGTTCCCGGTGAGGCGGACCTCTTCGCGGACGACGCACGCCCTTTCACCGCACCCCTGCTCGCGGAGGGGGCTGCGCGTTCGTTCGCTTTCTTCGTGACCGAGGACTTCTTGGCCACCGTGCGCTTCGCTCCGGTCCGCGCGCTTCTTCCATCGGATGTCGGTTTCCTGGCCATGGTCCTTGTTGGTCAGGTGCCAAGATAGGGAATGCTGGATGCCATGCAAGTGGTTCCAAGCGCTGTGTATATGGTGCACTTGGCTATATTTGCCGCCCCGTTGGTGAACCTTGCGGGCATGGCGCGGTAGCTCAGCTGGTTAGAGCGCATGATTCATAATCCTGAGGTCGGGAGTTCAAGTCTCCCCCGCGCTACTCCTCTACAGGCAAGCCCTCCAAGCAATTGGGGGGCTTTGCATTGGGGGGGGCACCGGGAACATTCGGTGACCATAGGGCATTGAGCATGGCTCATTAAGACTTCAGTGCTGCGCCTGCCTGAAGGCGTTCAGGTTCCGGGCGTGGGACGCCCGGCAACTCCTCCGGTCCGCTCCCGGGTACATCGGACAAACGTTGATCCGGGGGGGCTTCCAACGAACTTGGTCAACCCCGGCCATCCTGGCCATCTCCGCATCTTTGTGCCCATGAAGTTCCCGTTGCATCTGGTGGTGCTGGTCT
>JBIJDX010000295.1:0-2612 GCA_044343855.1 Flavobacteriales bacterium | reverse complement strand
CGACCTGCGGGGCATCTTCCGCAAGTTGATCGCCAAGTGGTGGTTGTTCCTGATAACCACCACCATCTCGGTGGGCCTGGCGGTGGCCTACCTGAAGACCACGCCCAAGCAGTTCTCCGTGCAGGCGGTGCTGCTGATGAGCGAGAAGAGCCGCAATTCCTTCGGCGCATCGCAGGACGACTTCATCAAGGGCGTCTCCTACCTGCGTGGCAGCACGGACATCGAGGACCAGATCTCGGTGCTCACCTCCCGCACCAACATCACCAAGACGCTCAAGCGGCTCGACCTGGGCATCAACTACTTCGAGACGGACAACCTGCTCACCGTGGAGAAGTACGAGTACCCGCCCTTCTTCGTGAAACTGGACACGCTGGCGTTGCAGGTCACGGACATCCCCGTGTACGTGTCGGTGGACCGTGCGAAGGGCACCTACCGCGTGAAGGCCAGTGGCAGGAACGTGCAGCTGTACAACGTTCAGAAGCAGGAGGTGATGCCGGAGTTCATCCCGGATTACGAGGTGGACCAGACGGTGCCCGTGGGCCAGCCGTTCGTGGCGAAGAACCTGGGGTTCACCATCGAGTTCCCCGAGGACCGCCAATATGAAGGCAAGGACCACTTCTTCATCATCCGCAACCTGGACGGCCTGGTGAACGAGTACCGGGGCAAGGTGCTGGCGGAACCGCTGAGCGACAAGAGCAACATCGTGGTGCTGCGCAGCAAGGGCGAGGTGGTGCAGAAGGAGCGGAGGTTCCTGAACAAGCTGATGGACACCTACATCGAGGGTGAACTGTACAAGCAGCAGCAGAAGGGCCTGAAGACCATCAATTTCATCGACCAGCAGATCGGCACCGTATCCGATTCGCTGCGGCAGGCGGAGAACTCGATCGTCGGATTCAGGGGCAGCAGCGGCGGCATGATGAGCGCCACGGGCACCTCCGACCAGCTGTTCTCCGAGCGCAGCCGCCTGGAGGACGAGCGTTCCATCCTGATGCGCCGACGCAGCTACTGCCGCTCGGTGTTGGAGAAGGTGCGCGGCGCGTCGGACCTGCGCAACGTGCCGGCACCCTCGTCATCGGGCATCGACGACCCGGTGCTGAACAACCTGGTGCTTGACGTGATCAAGCTCAGCGCCGACCTGGCTGCGGCGAACCTGAGCACCGTGCGCAGCAACCCCACGGTGATCGCCATGGAGCGCAAGCTGCGCAACATGACCGCTTCGCTGGCACAGACCGCCGAGAGCCTCATCCAGCAGGCTGACATCAGCATCGCCGACCTGAACCGGCGCCTGGGGCGCATCGGGTACGAGTTCAACCAGCTGCCCGAGAACGAGCGCAGGCTGGGCAACATCGAGCGCCAGTTCAAGCTGAGCGAAGGGCTGTACAACTACCTCATGGAGAAGCGCGCCGAAGCGGGCATCGCCATCGCATCGGACCAGATCGACAAGTCGGTGGTGGACGAGGCCCGGCAGCAGGGATTGGGTCCCGTGGCGCCGGACAAGAAGGTGGTGCTCGGCGGTGCGCTCGTGCTCGGCCTGCTCCTCCCCATGGGCTTCATCATCCTGCGCGACTTCTTCAACGACCGTGTTACGGACGCCGACGAGCTGAAGCGCCTGAGCCCGGTGCCCCTGCTGGCCATGATCCCCACCAGCAAGCGCAAGCGGGTGCTGCCCGAGGAGCCGAAGTCCATGCTCGCCGAATCCTTCCGAACGGCGCGTATCAACCTGCAGTACCTCAACGTGGGTGCGCAGCGCCAGGTGATCGGCTTCACCTCCTCCATGAGCGGCGAGGGCAAGACGTTCTGCGCGGTGAACATGGCCACCATCATGGCACTCAGCGGCAAGCGCACCCTGCTGATCGATGCGGACATGCGCCGTCCCCGTGTGGCGGATGCCTTGGAGTTGGGAGAGGGACCGGGCCTCTCCACCTACCTCATCGGTGAGACCGATGTGAAGGGCTTGGTGCGCCCCACGAACATTCCCGGGTTGGAGGTGATCACGGCGGGTCCCATCCCACCCAATCCGTTGGAACTGGTGGAGCAGGACCGGTTGGCCGACCTGTTCAGGCAGATGCGCGGCAGCTACGATCACATCATCATGGACGCCTCGCCCATGGGCCTGGTGAGCGAGTACGTGATCCTGATGCGCCACGTGGACGTGACGCTGTACGTGGCACGGCAGGGTGTCACACGCCGCAGCGCCCTCCGCCATATCAGCGAGATGTTCCAGGACAGGAAGGTCGCCAACGTGAACCTGCTGCTGAACGACGTGAAGCCGGGACAGGGCTACGGCGAAGGCTACGGCTACTACACCAAGTAGGCGGCTCCATGCTCGGTTCGGAGGGCTTCCGCCGGTACTTCACCAACACCTCCTGGCTGTTCCTGGAGCGGGTGGTGCGGCTGGTGGTGGTGCTGGGCACCGGCATCGTGGTGGCGCGCTACCTCGGGCCGGGGCTGTTCGGCAAGCTCAATTACGCCACCGGCTTCGTGGGCATCTTCTTCGCCCTCACCACCATGGGGCTTGATGAGATCGTGGTGCGTGAGCTGGTGCGCGACCCCGCACGCCGCAATGCCCTGCTGGGCACCTCCGTGGTCATCCGCATGGCCGGCGCGCTGCT
>JBIJDX010000121.1:0-8709 GCA_044343855.1 Flavobacteriales bacterium | reverse complement strand
GATCCGGAACCCATCCCGGGCAACCCGCAGGAAAGCGCCGCACCCGTTACGGCACCCGCCGAACCCGAGGAGGTGGCCACCGAGGACGACAGCCCCGTGGAAGTGCCCAAGCCGGTGAAGCCAACCCCCAGGCCCAAACCCGAACCGGAGACGCCCAAACCACCGAAGCCCAACCCCAACGCACTCTTCAACCCGAGCAGCAACCCCAGCGGCACCCCATCGGAAGGCCCGCCGGGCGGCAGCAAAACCCCGGGAGACAAGCCCGGCGGAGGCGGCATCGGCAGCTTCAGCGGAAAGGGCTTCAATGGGCGGCTGGACGGGCGCGGTTTCATGAAGGGCCCCAGCATAAGCGAGAAACCCACCGAAGGCGGCAAGGTCGCCCTGGACATCTTCGTGGACCGCAGCGGCAGGGTGACCCGTGTGACCCAGAACCTGGATCGCAGCACCACCACCAGCCAGGTGCTCTTCAACCTTGCGAAGAAGGCCGCCTTGCAATGCACCTTCAGCGCCAAGCCCGATGGGCCCGCGGAGCAGAAAGGTGAGATGACCTTCGTCTTCATCCTCGAATGACCTACGCGGAGACGCTGGCGTACCTCTACGCGCAGCTTCCCATGTTCCAGCGCATCGGTGCGGCCGCCTACAAGGCCGACCTGGCCACCACGTGGGCGCTCATGGAAGCCCTGGACCACCCCGAACGCGGCCTGAAATGCGTGCATGTGGCGGGGACCAACGGCAAGGGCAGCACCAGCCACCTCATCGCCAGTGCCCTGCAGGAGGCGGGCTTGCGCGTGGGCCTGCACACCTCGCCCCACCTGAAGGACTTCCGCGAGCGCTTCCGGCTCAACGGTCAGGTGGTACCCGAGCAGGTGGTGGTGGACTTCGTGAGCCGGTACCGGCAGCGCTTCGAGCCGCTGAAGCCCTCCTTCTTCGAATGGGGAGTGGCCTTCGCACTGTGGTGGTACCGGGAACAGCAGGTGGACATCGCAGTGCTGGAGACCGGCATGGGGGGGCGCCTGGACAGCACCAACGTGGTGATGCCCGAAGTGAGCGTCATCACCAACATCGGCTGGGACCACATGCAGTTCCTGGGCGACACCTTGGAAGCCATCGCCGGGGAGAAGGCCGGCATCATCAAGCCTCGGATACCGGTGGTGGTGGGTGAGGCCGAAGGGGGCGTGGCCGCCGTCCTGCACCGCATTGCCGCACAGCAGCAGGCCCCGCTCATCCAGGTGGACCAGCGGGCACCCCTGCCCCACCCCAGCGCCCTGTTGGGGGTCCACCAGGAGCGCAATGCCCGCACCGCCCTTGCCACCCTGCGTGTGCTGCAGGAACGTGGATGGCCCGTGGCCGAAGCACACATCGCGGCCGGCTTCCGCAAGGTGGTGCACAACACCGGACTGCAGGGACGCTGGCAGGTGCTGCGCGAGCCGCCCTTGTGCGTGGCGGATGTGGCGCACAATGTGGACGGCATGCGGGTGGTGCGCCACATGCTGGAGTGCACGCCGTACGAGCACCTGCACATCGTGCTGGGCATGGTGAGCGACAAGGACATCAGTGCCGTGCTGGCGGAGCTTCCGCGCGCCGCCACCTACTACTTCTGCAAGGCCGACATACCGCGGGGCATGGACGTCCAGCTGTTGCAGGAGCAGGCCGCCCCCCATGGGCTGGCGGGCAGCGTGTTCGCTTCAGTGTCCGAGGCCTACGCCGCTGCGGTCAAGGCCGCCGCCCACAACGACATGGTCCTGGTCACCGGCAGCGTGTTCGTGGTGGCGGAGGTGGTGTAAGGGCATGCCTGAGGTTCCGGTGATACGGGGCTGGGAAGCGCTCGTTTTTCATGATCATGATCGAGAAGCAGGCCTTTTTCACGTGCAGCGATCAAAATTCAGGGGTGCCTCGAAGAACCTCGAACGGATGGCGCGCGCTACTATCATTCGCCCGCACGAGGGGCTCCGAAGAGAGGATACTGGAACGAAGTATCCGACCGGGGGGGCGAATGAGAGCAAGCGGTAAGCGCTATATGCTCTTGCCATGAAGGCCGCTGGAGCGAGGTTCTTCGAGACACCCGTCAGGTGAAACTATCCATCGCCTTCTTTGTCCAAGGCAAGGGCCCGAGCGAGGGAGTTCAGCGGGCTGCGTGACGAAGAGGTCATGCCTATTCAGGCGCGGTTCAGGGAGATCTTCGAGTTGGATCGACCGGCCCGCCAAGCTGCCTTCAGTGGCGGGCAGAACAACTGAACTCCCGTGCTTCACCGAACCCCTGCATCACAACCTCAGGCAGGCTTATGCGGGCGGGATATTCACTGTGCTGCTGGCGCGCATCGGCAGGCAGGCGCTCGAACGGTCGGTAACGCCGTTCGGCGGTGTTGACCGCAACGAGGTCCAGTTAGCTGCGTTCGCCCTTGCCAAGGCCGCGTCGTTCGTTTACGGCCGGGCGCCCCAGGTGGAAGAACAGCCATCGCCCCTGCTACCGCCACTCATTGTGGTGAATGGCATTCCCCAGCTGGATCTGGAGCGTTACCCTGGCCCTGTTATCCGCATGGACGAAGCTGGAGGACCGGCTGAGCGGTGAGCCGGGCCATGCTTCAAGGCCGGATTATTTGCCCTTTTATTTACCCCTATCCCTAAAAAGCAAAGGCTTCCAAATTGCTTGGAAGCCTTGCTGCTGTAGGGAGTGGGACGTACTGGATTCGAACCAGTGACCTCATGCGTGTGAAGCATGCGCTCTAAACCAGCTGAGCTAACATCCCAAGACTACGCGGACCACGATCGGTCCCCGGTGGAGGCAGCCGGATTCGAACCAGCGACCCTCTGCTTGTAAGGCAGATGCTCTGAACCAGCTGAGCTATGCCTCCGGATCGTTACCGGAAGCAGGGCCTGCGGGGCCATCCCTCCGAACGGGCGGCAAATATAGCAGTTCCTTCCACATCCCTCACAACTCCACCATCACCCCCACGCTGGGGATGACCGTACTGCTGTTGTTGGGCAGTTCGCGCAGCAGGTAACGGGTGGGATCGTCGGGATCGACAACGGGTTGGCCGCTGGCATCGCGCACCACATCCACGAACGGCACACCCGGCAGTTCACCCGCAAGCATGTTCTCCACGTCCAAGTACACGTTCAGCGTCCACCCCTTGAAATAGTAGCGCTTGTCAACCCGCATGTTCAGCTGGTTGAAGCCACGCAGCCGCAGGGTGTTGATCCTGGTGAAGTCGGGCACGCCCTGTTGCAGGGCCTGCCAATTGGCGATGCGCGAGGAGAAGTCCAGATCGAAGGGCGTGTAGGGCCCACCACCCTGCAGGCGCCAGTTGAGGCCCACCTCCCAGTCCTTGGGGAGCCGCTTGCCGCCGGTGAGGTTCACGATGTGCCCATAGTCCCAGCTGCTGGGGGCGAAGCCGCCGTCGGCATTGGAGAATTCGCTCTTCACGAAGGTGTAGGCCAGGATGCCGTAGAAGCCTTTGTACAGCTTCTGCTGTGCAAGGAACTCCAGCCCGTAGGAGCGGCCGGCGGAGGTGGGTGCTGCGAACTCGTTGCCGATGACACCGAAGTCACCCCCCAGGTTGGCCAGGCTGATGCCCTTGTCCACCAGCAGCGGATAGCGGTCGTACCACTTGTGGAAGCCTTCAAGGGAAAGCTTGCCGTTGTTGCGCGAATAGTACTCCACGCCCGCCACCACGTGATCGGCCTGGATGTAACGGATGCCCTCGTCCAGGTTCAGAAGCACGCCGGCACCATCACGGAAGCCGAGCACGGTGTATGGCGGCAATTGGTGGAAGCGGCCCGCATTGGCATTGATGGCGAAGGCGTCGCTCACGGCATAGGAGAGCGACAGGCGCGGTGAGAGCTGCTCGAGCGGATCGCTCATGGTGGGGCGCAGGGTATTGATGTCGCTGCGCAGACCGAAGGAGGTGGAGAGCTTGCCGAAGGAGCGGCTGAGCTGGGCGAACGCACCGAACTTGTCCACGATGAGCTCACTGTCGTAGTCGATGACCACCGGCTGCCCTGCGATGACGCGCTGGGTGTAGGTATCGGTCGTGTAGCGGGCGCGCTCGGCGTTCACACCGCCCACGAAGCGCCACGCCCCGTAGTTCATCTGCGCCTCGTACCGGAACTTGTTCTCCTCCTCCTGGCTGCCATACAGCAGCAGGAGCCCGGATGGATCGGTGTCATCGTTGTTGCGGTACTTGGTGGCCTCGTTGAAGAGGTGGCTGCGACTCACCACGAAGGTGTGCAGGCCCTTTTCAACGAACCTGTCGTAGCGCACACCCACGGTGTAGTTCCATTGGTCGTTGTCGGGCAGGTTGCCCAGGATGTACCGGTTGCGTTCAAAGCGTTCCACATCCGTGGAATCGTCGTTGGCAGCGGGGTTGAGCTCCACATTGTCGAACGCGCCCAGCCCGATGAAGGTGAGGCGCGAACGATCATTGATGCGGATGGTATGCTTCACCTGGGCATCGTTGTAGATGGGCAGGAAGGGCAGCTTCAACGCCTGGAAGAGGAACTGCAGGTAGGACCGGCGCACGGACACGATGGTGGATGCCTTGCTGCCGGTGGGGCCATCGAAGGTGAAGCCAACATCGCTGCTGCCGAGCATGAAGGTGAGGGTGCGTTCCTCGGAGTTTCCATCGGGCTGTTTGAACTCGAACACCGAACTGAGCGTGTTGCCGCGGGCCGCCGGGAAGGCGCCGGTGATGACATCCACCTCGCGGATGAAGTTGACGTTGATGAGGCCAACGGGCCCGCCACTGCTTCCCTGCGTGCTGAAGTGGTTGATGGTGGGCACCTCGATGCCGTCGAGGTAGAAGCGGTTCTCGTTGGGCGCACCCCCACGAATGATGATGTCGTTGCGGAAACTGGCGGTGCTGGCCACACCGGGCAGGGCGCGGATGACCTTGCTGATGTCACGGTTGCCGCCGGGGTTGCGCATGATCTCCGCGGATCCGATCGTACGCACCGAGAGCGGGCTTTCCTTGGTGCGCTCGAAGGCCTTGCGCGTGATCTCCACCTCCTTCAGCTCCGTGGCGGAGGGTTCAAGGGTGATGGTCAGCTCCACCGGACGTGCCGTGCCCACCTGCACCTCGGGAACCACCCGGCGCTGGTAGCCCACGGAGGACACCACCACGTTGTACAGGCCCGGCTTCACGTTGTCCATGGTGAAACGTCCTTCGATGTCCGTGGTGGCTCCCTGGGTGGTGCCTTCGAGCAGCACGTTCACGAAGGGCAGAGGCGCGCGGGAACGGGCATCCGTTACGGTACCCTTGACCAGGGCCTGTGCCGCTGCGCTGAAGGTGGCCAATAGGCCGAGGAGGAGGAAATGGAAGCGCATGGACTGTCGGATGGGATCGATCCGGAGTAACACGGCCACCTGACAGATCGTTCATCCACAAGCCAGCCTATGGATCATATTATCTTGACTATCAAGCATTATGGGTCATTCCTGCCGACCAACGGTCCCTGCCCGATCGTCACAAAAGTTTCATTCTGTTCAACTTTTTCTTGGAAGTATTAAACAGATACCTCACCTTTGTTCAGCCTTTGGCACAAAACACTAAACAAACGCACTGATGTCCACCCTCGAGTTCCAACAACAGCTGGTAGGCCTGCGGCAGCAGTTGTACTACTTCGCCCTGAGCCTCACCAAGGATCGTGACAATGCCCTGGACCTGTTGCAGGAGAGCATCCTGCGGGCACTCACCTATCGCGACAAGTACAGGGACAACACCAACTTCAAGGCATGGTTGTACACCATCATGAAGAACACCTTCATCAACGACCACCGTCGCTCCAAGCGGACGAAGGCGCTGATGGATACGGTGGACCGGGAGCGTGACCAGGTGCGTCGCGTGCACACCCCAGCGACCGCTGAGGCGAGTGTGAAGATGAGCGAGATCGACCGGAGCCTGGAACGGCTGGACCCCACGTTCCGCACGCCCTTCACCATGCACCATGAGGGATACAAGTACCACGAGATCGCTGTTCACCTTGGAATTCCGATCGGCACGGTGAAGAGCCGTATCTTCCAAGCCCGACAGCGCCTCATGACCATGCTCAGCGACAAGCACATCCAGAACTGATGCAGCACGCACTGGTCATCGGCTCGGGGTTTGCGGGGCTCACTGCGGCGGCGGCGCTGGCGCGAAAGGGCTTCCGTGTCACCGTTCTGGAGAAGAACAGCCAGCCGGGTGGCCGTGCACGCACCTGGAGCGAAGGTGGGTTCACCTTCGACATGGGTCCCAGCTTCTACTGGATGCCCGAGGTCTTCGAGCGCTACTTCGCTTCGGTGGGTGAGCGTGTGGAGGACCATTACAAGCTGGTCCGCCTGGACCCATCGTACAGCGTGGTTTTCGGGCCTGGTGAAAAATGGGCGCTTCCCGCCGATCCGCTGGCCCTGCGCGCATTCTTCGACAGCAAGGAGCCCGGTGCAGGCGCTCAGTTGGACCGCTTCCTGGCAGAGGCGAAGCTCAAGTACGACCTTGGCATGGGCGAGCTGGTCTACCGGCCATCGCTGAGCTGGGGAGAGTACATGCACCCGGGCCTCATCGGCGGGCTTCTGAAGACCAAAGTGTTCCGGAGCCTGCGCAGGCATGTCCAGGACCATTTCACAGAATCCCGTCTGCGATTGTTGATGGAATTCCCCGTGCTGTTCCTGGGCGCCTCACCGCAGAACACCCCGGCGCTTTACAGCCTGATGAACTACGCCGACATGGAACTGGGCACGTGGTACCCCATGGGCGGCATGGGAAGGGTGGTGGATGCCTTCGTGAGCGTGGCACGCAAGCAGGGTGCTGAGATCCGGTGCAACACCCCGGTGCACCGCATCGTTGTGGAGAACGGAAAGGCCGTGGGCGTGGAGACGGACCGCGGGATCGAGCGTGCGGACCTGGTGGTGGCAGGTGCCGACTACCACCATGTGGACCAGCACCTGTTGGGCGCTGAGCACCGCGGGTACACCGAACGCTACTGGGACAAGCGCACCATGGCGCCGAGCGGGCTGCTCTTCTACCTTGGTTTCGATCGGGAGTTGCCTGACCTGGACCACCACACCCTGTTCTTCGACGAATCGCTGGACCAGCACAGCACGGAGATCTATGACAGGCCATCCTGGCCAAGCAAGCCCCTGTTCTACACCAGCTGTGCCAGCAAGACCGACCCGTCGGTGGCACCGCCCGGAAAGGAGAACATGGTCATCCTCATTCCCATTGCGCCGGGCCTCACGGACGAGGACGCCACGCGCGAGCGCTACTACGATGTGGTTATGGAGCGCCTCGGCAGGCACCTCGGCTTCGATCCGCGACCGCACGTGGTGGTGAAGCGCAGTTACAGCATCAAGGACCTGCAGGCTGATTACAACGCATTCCGAGGCAACGCGTACGGCATGGCCAACACCATCCTGCAGACCGGACCCCTGCGGCCCAGCATGAAGAGCCGCAAGGTGAAGGGGCTCTATTACACCGGTCAGCTCACCGTGCCCGGACCGGGCGTGCCACCCGCCATCATCAGTGGCCAGGTGGTGGCCGACCTCATTGAAAAGGAAGTTGGTAACAACCGCACCCACAAAACGCGATCGCCGAACATTGCGGCGAACCCGGCATGAACACCATTGCCCTCTATGACAAGGTCTGCCTGAAGGCGAGCAGGCACACCACATACAGTTACAGCACGTCGTTCTCCCTTGGTATACGATCGCTGGACAGGCGCTTCCACGCCCCGATCCACGCCATCTACGGCTTTGTCCGCTTCGCCGATGAGATCGTGGACACCTTCCACGGGTTCGACAAGAACGACCTGCTTACGCGGTTCCGGGAGGACACGTACCGCGCCATCCGCGAGGGCATCAGCCTCAACCCCATCCTGCACAGCTTCCAGCGGGTGGTGAATGAATACCGCATCGAACAGGAGCTGTACGACACCTTTCTGGACAGCATGGCCATGGACCTCACGGACACGGCACATGACCAGGGCAGTTATGAGACGTACATCCTTGGCAGCGCGGAAGTGGTGGGACTGATGTGCCTGCGTGTGTTCTGCGAAGGCGACGAAGCCCAATACCAGCGGCTGAAGCCTGCTGCCATGAAACTCGGTGCGGCGTTCCAGAAGGTCAATTTCCTGCGCGATCTGAAGGACGATCACCAGAGCCTAGGACGCACCTACTTCCCAGGCATCGACCTGGGCGACTGGGGCGAGGATACGAAACGCGCCATCGAGGACGACATCCAGGCCGATTTCGACGCCGCGTTGGAAGGCATCCGACAACTGCCGAAGGGGGCGCGGTTCGGTGTGTACATGGCCTACATCTACTACGTGAACCTCTTCCGCAAGATCAAGGCGCTGCCCGCCAACCGCATCATGCAGGAGCGTGTGCGGGTCCGCAATCGCCGCAAGATCGCCCTGCTCACCACCAGCTATCTCCGGCACAGCTTCGGCATGCTCTGATCACCATGGACCGCACGGCAATGAACGAGGAACGGGTGGTTCTGGTGAATGAGCACGATGTGCAGGTGGGCACGATGGAAAAGCTCCGCGCCCACGAGGAAGGCCTGCTTCACCGTGCGTTCAGCGTGTTCCTGTTCGATGACCGGGGCCGTCTGCTGCTGCAACGTCGCGCGGCCGGCAAATACCACAGCGCAGGCCTGTGGACCAACACCTGCTGCAGCCATCCGCGTCCACAGGAAACCGTGGAGGATGCGGCGGTGCGGCGCCTGCGCGAGGAGA
>JBIJDX010000294.1:0-2613 GCA_044343855.1 Flavobacteriales bacterium | reverse complement strand
CCGATCCCCCTGCCGGTGGCGGTAGCCAGCGCCGCACCCGTGACGCCGAAGCCATCCCAGTCCCCCACCCCGTGGATCATCACCGGGCACAACAGGATGTTGATGCCATTGGCCAGGATGAGGGTGCGCATGGCGATGGCCGCATCACCGGCACCCCTGAGGATCGCATTGATGGCGAACAGGAGCAGGATGATGACGTTGCTGCCGAACATGACCCGCACATAGTCGCACCCGATGGCCACCACCGCAGGTTCCGCGTTCATCATGCGCAGCAACACCTCCGGGAACAGCACCCCGGGGAGGGCCATCACCATGCCGAGCAACAGCGTGAACAGCAGGCCCTGCATGGCAGCCTCAGCAGCACCCTTCGCATCCCTCTCCCCCGTGCGGCGGGCCACCACACCGGTGATGCCGATGCCCACCCCCCAGGCCACCGAATACACCAGGGCCAGCAGCAGTTCGGTGAGACCCACCGTGGCGATGGCATCCGCCCCCAACCTGCTCACGAAGAAGATGTCCACCAGGGCGAACACGGCCTCCATGCCCATCTCCAGCACCATCGGGATGCTCAGCAATGCGATGGACCTGCGCACATCGATGCCCGTATAGTCCGTGCCCTCCGTGGCCGACAGGCTCTCCCTGATCAACACCAACACCTTGCGCATGGCATACCGCTGTTCGCCCCCTTGGGTCCGCAGGGGCGCAAGGTGCGCACTTCCTTCCAACATCCGGAGCCCCGTCGCACGCCTGCGACCCGCAACACCACCCGCGCTCCCAACCATCGCCTGTTCAAAGCCGGCCAGCCCCCCCCGCATACTGCCCGAAACCACCCGGTAGCTTTGGTCCCATGATGCAGCGCACGCTTCTCCTGACCGCGTTACCGATCCTGCTCGCCCCGGCCATGCTCCGGGCCCAGAACATGCTCGAACGGAAGCTCGCGAACGACACCATGCCCAACCTCGTCCCCAACCCCGGATTCGAGGAGGTGGAGCGCACCTATTGCGCATGGACCACGGACGCGGCCAGGTTCAATGCGGCGGTCGACCACTGGAGCTCGCCCACACAGACCACGCCGGACCACTTCAGCACCACGCTGGACCCCACCTGCTGGGCACACCCCAGGAAACACAGCAACGGCAGGCAGGGCACCCACGGCGGCAATGCCATGGTGGGCATCAAGATCTACGGCAAGGGCAACACCCCCACCTACTGGCACGAGTACGTGCAGACCGAACTGCCCGAACCGCTGCAGGCCGGTGTGCGCTACATCGCCGAATGCTGGGTGCTGCGGGCCGTGCGAAGCAACGAGGCCAGCAACAACATCGGCATGCACTTCACCGACACGCCCATCAGCACGCGCGACTGCCTTCCGTTGTACCTGACACCGCAGGTGAACGAGGAAACCGCCGTCAAGGGTGGCTGGCACAGGGTGCGCGGCGTGTTCGAGGCAACAGGGACCGAGAAGTTCCTGCTCATCGGCAACTTCTACGGCGACGAGGTGACCACGCACGAACGGCAGCCCGATGGCGAACGCGGTGCCTATTACTTCATCGACGATGTGAACGTGCGCATCGCGCCGGCAGGCACCGCGCTCACGCCCAAGCCCAGGACCAGCACCCCTCCCCCGCCACGACCCGTGGTGCCCGACCATGTCAGCAGCACCACCGTGGACATCCACCAGGTGGAACCCGCCGTGGGCACCCGCGTCCGCCTCGACAATGTGCAGTTCGAGTTCGACAAGGCAACGCTACTGCCCGGCTACGAGCCGGAACTGGACAAGCTGGTGGACCTGATGACCGACTTCCCGTTCCTGCGCGTGGAGATCGAAGGGCATACCGACGACCAGGGTTCCGACACCTACAACCTCAAGCTGAGCGACGACCGTGCCAAGGCCGTGGTGGACCACCTGCTGAACAAGAAGGTGGACAAGGAACGGCTCACCTGGAAGGGCTACGGCGAGACCAGGCCGCTGAAGCCCAATGACAGCGAGGCCAACCGCGCGGTCAATCGCCGGGTGGAGTTCCGGGTGATCGAACGGTGAGCCGCACGGCAGGGCGCAGGCAGGGGTCCACCGCCTATGCGCGTGCATGCCGCTCACGCAGCATCCGGATGGCGATCTCCAGGATCCGCGTGTCGTCCAGGGCCACGACGCCGCCATCCGGGCCATTCTCCAGGTGCACCCCGATGGGCCTGCCGTTGGCATGTCCGTAGCCGCCGAAGTAGTTCCACACGGTCTCCACCGTGAGGTCGAGTTCCCGCGCAATACGATGGATGCTGCCATCGGGCAACTCATCCTTGATGCGCCGAAGGGCGTAGAAAGTGATGGTCATGGCAAGGTGGTGTTGGAGCGAAGAGCTGTTGAAAAATAGGCATGGAAAACAACCCTGTCAAATGCGTTTGGCACGATGTTGGCACTGTGCTGCTATCTTTCCGGCATGTGGCGTAGCGCCAGTTTGCTGCTGATCGCCGTGGCCGGCACCATGCCGCGCATGGCGGCTCAACAGTACGACCTCCGCACCTTCTCACTGGAGGAGGGGCTGCCGGGTGCGAGCGTCAACGCGCTGTGCGAGGATGCGGACGGATTCCTCTGGGTGGCCACCGACAATGGCATCG
>JBIJDX010000226.1:0-4367 GCA_044343855.1 Flavobacteriales bacterium | reverse complement strand
GCGCACCATCATCGGCTTCGACCTGGTGGAGGTGAGCCCCGGCAAGGATGAGTGGGACGCCAACGTGGGTGCGCGCCTGCTGTGGCACCTGTGCGGGGTGCTGGCCAGGGGGTGAAGTGCTACGGATATGCCGGCTGTCCGACAAGGATCGGCTTCCCTTCATCTATTTCCAGTTCTGATCAGCCGCGAGGCGGAAAGAAGAAGCGCAGGGGAGCCTGCCTGAAGTGGACCAGGATGGCGCCCAGCATGGGATGCAGATCACGCAGTCCCAAGCCGCGCGAACGCAGGGCCAACGCCAAGGAAAGACCGAAGCTCACCAGGAAGTTGAACAACCCGATAAGTCCGACACCCAGGACACCAAGGGCGATGGTCCACCCGGTGATGGAAGGACCAACACCCACCATGCCCAATGCCAGGTTGCCTGCCGCAAAGGTGATGTGACGGATGTCGAGGGGCATGCCGAAGAAGCTCCCGACCACCCCCACCGAACCCATGAACACGGCGAACCAGAAGTTGCTGATGACGCCGCTGGCATGGCGTTCATAGGCTCCGGCAAGTTGCTTCCGTCGGTGGGCGGAGAGGGTCATCCTGAGCACCGGATGTGCCTCGATGCGCTGCGGGATGCGCAGGTGGATGGTATTGTTGGCCACATTACCGGCGATGAGCCCCGACAAGAACAGGAACACCCCGGCCAGAGCGGCATGCGGCAACGCCAGCGAATGCAACGGATCAAGCTCCATGAGCAATTTGGGGGCCTTGTGATGCAGCAGCTCGGGACCGAACAAGGCGTTCCACCCCAGGCCGACCACCATGGCCACTGGGAAAGCCATGAGCACGTTACCCACGAAAGCCACGAACTGTGAACGCCACACGCGTGCCACCAGATCGGCCAACGCACCATATCCGACCGAACCGCCAGTGTTCCTCCCCTCATCCAGCGCCGCAGCGATGGTGCTGGCGGTCATGGCCGGCTGCTTGGTGGCAAGGGTAAGATGCAACAGGTAGATACCGATGAAGGTCCAGGCATAGTTGAGACTGTACAACATGGCGTGTCCGAAGGGGCTCGTGTCGACCGTTGAGGCCAGCGCCTTCAGCAGGCAGGCCACCGCAACCATCGCGCCCCCCCCCAACGCTGAACGGAACATCCGTCCATATTCGGCGGCTGTGGTGGTGATATAGTGCTCGCCTTTGCGACCCGTATGTCCCATCACCTCCCGTGCCATGACCTCCGTGCTCTCATTGAGGTAGCCGCTCACATCGGTGCTTCCGGCACTGAACGCGACCAGGCGCTTGAGCATGTGCACCTGCAACGGGTTGGTCTCCCGCCGGGCAATAATAATGAGCACCTCCTCCAGCCTGTCCAACAATCGGCCCATCCGCATCAATGCCTGGTTCACCCGAAGCCCCATCCCGTGCAAACGGGCATTGGCATAGGCTGCATCGATCGCCGACCGACATTGCTGCAGCAGCACCTGCACCCGCTGGGGATAAGCGGCATCACCACGATGGTCGCGAAGCGCAACGAGGTGCTCGTCAAGGTCACCGGCCAGCAGCAGGAACGGATTCTGAAGATGCTCCTGTTCAGGTACCATGCGCAGCACCTCCGGCGCAAAGGCCATTCCCGCGATGCGAACGCTCAATACCCGGGCAGCCAGATCCAGCTGGAGCGGGAGTTGCGCCAGCCCACCGGTGCCTTCAAGACCCAGCAACTCGAGCAGCCGGATGCATCGATCATCCGGCAGGGCGGCGATCCACGCCGCATCGCCTTCATGGAAAAAAAGATTGACCAGCAGGTGATCGCTGGTCCGGTGGTCGACCTGTGGCGGGAGTACTTTATAGCCGATGCGCTGACGCAATTCCGTCCAGAAACCGCCAAGTGGGAGCCCGGCATCGGTGAGGGTGCGTCGAATGTCCATTCCCACCACTACGCGCCGAACGTATGCCGAAAGCCCGGTCCGCAGTGCACTGTCAGCCTCCA
The DNA here is from genome assembly GCA_044343855.1 of Flavobacteriales bacterium. Classification (GTDB taxonomy): domain Bacteria; phylum Bacteroidota; class Bacteroidia; order Flavobacteriales_F; family PHOS-HE28; genus PHOS-HE28. The sequence goes on along the minus strand of JBIJDX010000226.1, from coordinate 2,389 downwards.
GCAGGGCCAGCAGTTCGCCGAAACGAGTTTCGGCAACCACATCGCCCCCGCAGCTTTTGGGACGCAGTGCATCAACAAGCCTTGCAAGCGGTCCGAGGTCCACCCCATCATACCAAGCCGCAGCAGCAAGGCTGGCCCTCAGGTCCCGACGCCCCATTTCGCCAAGATATCGAGTTCGCGGACAGCAGCATCCGGGGTCCGGCATATGCCGCATCTTTGCAGCGATGGCAACTCATCTGGTCACCGGCGGCTGCGGATTCGTGGGCCGCAACATGGTACAGCGGCTGTTCAACAACACTCCCGACCGCATCCTGCTCATCGACGACCTCAGCGTGGGCACGCACCCGGACATGTGGGCACCCTGGAGATGCGAAGGCACCGATCGCGGCATTGCCGTCTATGGCGACGGCCGCGTGCTATTCCTGCAGGCCGACCTGCGCGATGTGCTCCGCGAACTGAACAAGGACCCGGAATACCTGGTGAAGCAGCACGGACTGGACGTCGTGCGTTTCAAGGACATCTTCCACTTCGCCGCTATTGTTGGCGGACGCAGCAAGATCGACGGCGACCCCATGCTGGTGGCGCAGGACCTGAGCATCGATGCGGAGATCTTCCTCTACGTGTGCCGCAACAAACCCGAGCGCTTCCTCTATCCCAGCAGCAGCGCAGCCTACCCCATCGACCTGCAGACCGAGAGCAACACGCTGCAGCTGAAGGAGACCGACATCGACTTCAAGAAGATGGGCGAGCCCGATATGACCTATGGCTGGAGCAAGCTCACGGGCGAGTTCCTGGCCAAGATCGCGGCCAGCCACTACGGCGTGCATGTCACCTGCATCCGCCCCTTCAGCGGCTATGGCGAGGACCAGGACCTCTCCTACCCCGTGCCGGCCATCGCGGCACGTGCGGCAAAGAAGGAGAACCCCTTCGAGGTGTGGGGCACCGGCAAACAGGGCCGCGACTTCGTGCACATTGACGACGTGCTGGACCTCACGCTGCTGGCCATGGACAGGATCAGCGACGGCCGGGCCATCAACATCGGGATGGGCCGGCTTACCAGCTTCCTGGAACTGATCGAGGTCTTCACCGGTTTCGCGGGCTACAAGCCGACCATCAAGCCGCTGCTCGACAAACCCGTGGGCGTGCACAGCCGCTACTGCGACATGACCTGGGTGGAGCAGAACCTCGGCTGGAAAGCGAAGATCAGCATCGAGGAAGGGATGCGGAGGGTGTATGAGGCGGCACTTAGGAAGATATGAACCGCGACGACGCGGCGACGCGACGGTAACGCAACGTTCCATGCATGAGAATCAGATCGCTGACGGTATCGTGGATGCAGCGTTCAAGGTCCATCGGCACTTCGGACCTGGTCTACTGGAAAGCGCCTATGAGGTCTGCCTTGCGCATGACTTGGCGGACATGGGCTTCAAGATAGAACGACAGGTATCCCTGCCTCTGGTCTACAACGATGTGAAGCTTGATGCAGGCTATCGTTTGGACCTTTGGGTCGAGAAGAAGGTCATTATCGAGGTCAAGGCCGTGGAGGAGCTGCATCCGGTGCACATGGCACAAATGCTCACCTACTTGAAGCTCACCGGCAACCGGCTTGGCTTGATCATCAACTTCCACAGTGCACTTCTGAAGAACGGAATGCGTCGCGTGGCGAACAACCTTGCACCATGATACCGATAGCAGATCCTTCAGGATCGCTCAGCTTCGCGAACCCGTCGCGTCGCCGCGTCGTCGCGGTTAACTTGCATCTGCATTGAGCACTCAGCAAATCGTCTGCTTCGGCCCGGGCCCCAGGTTCAAGGGCGGCATTGCGCAGTACAACACGGCGCTGGCGCGGGCGCTGAAGGATGAAGGGGCGCAGGTCACCATCGTCAGCTGGACGCAGCAGTACCCCGCGATCATCCCGCGTGAGTTCGTGGACAAGGCCAGCCGCAGCGACTTCCTGGAAGGCTACGACATCCCCGTCCACTACCTCACCAACTGGAACGATCCGCGCACCTGGTGGAGCACCGCAAAAGCCATTGCCGCACTGAAGCCGGACAAGGTCATCCTGCAGTGGTACAACCCCACCCAGGGCATCCCGCTGAACACCATCGCGAAATACCTGCGCAAGCATTGCAAAAAGACCGAGATCCTCTTCGATCTGCACTTCGTAGCGGCGAAAGAACAGAGCTCGTTGGACGCTCGGCTCACACGCATGGCCCTGCGGCACGGACACAGCTTCATCGTACACGCGTACAAGACGGCGGATGAGTTGAAGGCCTTGATGCCGGATGTGGGATTCATCATTACACTGGATGGACTTCGGGGAATCGAGAGTTCAGCAGTCGGGAGTCGGGGGGGGTGGTGGCGGGGGACTGGGAGAAAACCCCAACCA
>JBIJDX010000024.1:0-19937 GCA_044343855.1 Flavobacteriales bacterium | reverse complement strand
CTACTTGCACGAACTCCAGACTCACGACTCCAAGGCTCCCGTTACATCCTCAAACTCTACCACCCCATCTACTCCCTCTTCAAGCCCGATCCGGCATTCGACAAGGAGGCATGGAAGGCACGGCATGGCTTGCGGAAGCACGTCTTCCTGTTCTTCGGCTTCATCCGGAAGTACAAGGGGCTGCACCATTGCATCGAGGCCTTCGCGGAGCTGGCCAAGCAGCGCGACGATGTGAGCCTGATGATCGTGGGCGAGCGCTTCTGGCAGACGGTGGACCAAAGCAAGCTCAGCACCAAGCTGAAGAACGCGGTCTTCGGCTCGTTGAAGAAGCTCTTCCTGAAAAAGGCCGACGACGAGCGCGACTACGACCCCTTGGCCCTGGTGGACAGCCTCGGCATCAGCGACCGCACGCTGGTGGTGGACCGCTTCATCCCGAACGAGGAGGTGCCCCCCTACTTCCAGGCGGCCGACACCATCGTGCTCTTCTACGAGACGGCCACACCCAGCGGCGTGGAAAGCCTCAGCTACAACTTCAAGCTGCCCGCAGTGGCCACGCGTGTGGGGCACTTTCCCGAGACCATCACCGACGGCTTCAATGGTTACCTCGCCACTCCGAAGGACATCGCCGACATGGTGCGCGTGATGAACGCGAGCATCGACAAGCCCATTCCGCGTGAGAACGTGGTGGAGGCCACAAGGACGATGAGCTGGGCGAATTATGCGAAGGCGGTGATGAACGACCAGTCCGTCGTGTGAAACATCGTGTTTATCTTCACCGTTGACAAGGATGCCGGCGGAGCTGGAAGACCGCGGTGACAGCTCCGGGCAAGGACTTGCGGAACCATGGTGCACACACCACTGCTCATCCTATTCCTGTCGGTCTTGATGGATCTCCTGCTGTCGGCGCCACGTCACAGGTTGACCGATGCGGCGGCCCATCCCCCCACAGATGCCTGCATTACCGTTTCCGGTGCCTCCCTGGGCATGGCCAACGACCGCTCGGATCGTGCGTTCGAGGAGGCGTTGCAGCGTTTGGAGGCGGGTCGACGGTCGGCACGCTACCTAGCGGTGGCTGACATGACCCTGCCCAGCACCAGCAAACGGCTTTTCATCATCGACCTGCATGAACAATGCCTGGTAACGAACACCTGGGTGGCCCACGGCCAAGGCAGCGGCGAATTGATGTGCGACCGTTTCAGCAACATTGAGGGGTCGCATGCCACAAGCAGGGGCCTGTACAGGATAGGACCGCGGATCATGAGCCCGAAACATGGACCCGCACTGCTGCTTCAGGGGCTCGACAAGGGCCGCAATTGCCAGGCGGAGGCCCGCGAGGTCATCATGCACGGGGCCGACTACGTGAGCGAGGCGTTCATCGCCGCGCACGGACGTCTGGGACGCAGCTGGGGGTGCCCTGCCGTGGCACGCGAGGACATGGAGCACTTCATCGGTTTGCTGGCAGGACAGGGCTACCTCTACGTGTACGGCCATTGATCCGCACCATGCCGTCCAAGGATACATTGCGGCTCCTGTGCTGGCTTTTCCCACTCATCGGTACCGCGTGCACCGCACCGGAGAACCCGTCATGCAGCACATCCACAGCTGAGGTCACGTTTATCGATTCGGTATTCCAGACCCACGAAGTCTACAGCATGCGGCGCTTCGAAAGGGGTGAAGTGGACGCCTTCCTCAACAGCGGATCCCCGCTCCCTGATGACACGGCGGCCATCGCCCGATTCTATGCCCGCCGCAGCTACCAATACGCCTGGATCGTGAACGACTCGCTCTCCCAGGCTGCCCTCGCGTTCCTTGACCTGTCCCGCAGCGCGGACACCCTCTTCCCAAGCCTCAAGGAACTGCGTGAAGAGGCCGGCAAGCTCCTGGGGAACCGGTATGGTGATGGTGCGGACACGCCCCCCTGCGACAGTTGTCTGAGCGCCATCGAACTGGGCCTCACCGCGCTGTTCTTCCGCCTTGCCGACCAACGCTACAGCGGCATCGTTGGTCGCGATCCCCGCGAACTCGAATGGTTCATCCCGCGCCACAAGAAGGACCCCTCCCGGCTCATCGATTCAATTGCCGCAGGCCACATGGACCTGAGCGCTTGGGAGCCGATACACCCCCAATACGGCAAGCTCAAGGACCAGTTGCGTGACCATCATCGCTTGAACAGCGTGAACGATTGGCCGATGCTGGACCTCGGAGAAACCCGCAAGATCGAACCAGGAGGGTCGCATGCACTGGTATCCGACCTGCGCAACCGACTGATCCTGCTGGGGGACCTTTCCGCAGCCGCTGACACCCTGGGCATCAGGGACGACACCTATGACAGCACCATGGTGATGGCCGTGCGGCGGTTCCAGGAGCGGCATGGACTGGCCACCGATGGTATCGTTGGCAGGAGCGTGCTGGCAGCGATGAACATCCCGCCGCAAGAGCGGCTTCGAACCATCCTGGTGAACATGGAACGCCTGCGTTGGATGCCGGAGATGATCCCGCCGGACCTGATCCTGGTGAACATCCCGGAATACCGGATGCACGTATACGAGGGAGGTGAGGAGGTATTGAGCATGGACGTGGTCGTGGGGACCGCTGCAACGAGAACGGTCATCTTCAATGACTCGCTGTCGCACATCGTGTTCAGTCCGACCTGGTCCATCCCGCAGAGCATCGTTCGCAATGAGATACTGCCCGCAATGGCCAGGGACCCCGGCTACCTGAAGCGCAAAGGCATGGAGCGGATCGGAGGCAGCGATGCAAACCCCGTCATCCGCCAAAGGCCGGGAGCCGGAAATGCATTGGGCAGGGTGAAATTCATCTTCCCGAACACCTACAACATCTACCTGCATGACACACCTGGGAAGGGCGTTTTCGCACGCGAGAAGCGAGCCTTCAGCCACGGATGCATCAGGCTCGACAAGCCCATCGAACTGGCGCAATACCTGCTTCGCGGGGACAGCACCTGGACACCCGAAGCCATCAAGGCAGCGATGTACAGCGAACGTGAGCAATACGTAAGGCTGAGACGTAAACGGCCCGTGACGATCGCCTATTTCACCTCCTGGGTGGACGCCAACGGGCTGCTCCACTTCCGCGACGATGTCTATGGCCATGACGCGCGCCTGGCGCAGGAACTGTTCGGAACACCCTTGCCGCAGGAGGAAGTGGCCCGGAACCAATGAAAAGGTGCATGCCCTCCCGCGGACCGGCCGGCGGCAACGGCAACCCTGCCATCATCATCGCACCCATGGCCCAACAGCCCCTGGGAAGGCATCACATGCGGTGACACCGGGACCAACGATCCGCACGCCTTCGGCACCCAGCAGCCTGGCCATCGAGCGGTTGACCCAATGCGAGGGATCGGGATGCGGGTCCGGGATACGCAACGCCTTGGTACAGCATGGCTGAGCGTTCAGCAGCACGCTTCCCCATAGCGTTCCATCCTCCAGAACGGCGTCATAGCGGTTCATGAGCGCCTCATCGTTCCGCCGCGCTGCCCCGGAGGCAAGATCACCGATCACCCTGCCCCCATTTCCCCCCAACACCAAGGCCGCGAGAAGAAGTGCCATGGGTGCCTGCACCGAAGGGCGGACCGACCATCGAAGCTGCAGCCTCCTGCGCAACGTGATGAGGAACAAGGCCCAACAGGGAAGGAAGAACAGGCAGGCCACGTTCACGGTCCGGTGCTGACCGAGCATCCCGGTGGTCCAATAGGGAAGCGCCATGAGCGCACCCGTTAGCAACAGACCTACAACCAATGGTATCACCGGGGCGACCCTCGTCACCGGCATTGCCATGAACCGCTCGGAAACCGTGTACCAGATCACGGAGCATACCGCCAATGCCGGTGTCGCCATCCACTCAACCACAAAGCGGAGCACCTGCACCGAAGCCATCAGCGCCGTATGGCCCAGCCTGCCGCGACCGGGAAAAAGCGAGCCGCGAACCTCATTTCCGGGCGCTCCGATCATGACCGCAGTGGCGGCGAACACGATGATGCCGCATAGTGCAACAGGTACCTCCAACCGGCGCCGATGCCACTGCCAGGCCAGCAGGCATGCCACCGATGTTGCCACCAGCAACATATGCACCTCACTGCTGAACAGTGCCCACAGGGTAGCGATCAAGGTGCCAACTCCCAGTGTCCATACCCCACCCTTCCCATCGGCGAGCCGCAGCCACCCGCTCCATGCAACGATCAGCGCAATGCTCCCCGCGGTATAGGTGGCTGCACCTGTGTACCAATAGAGACCCTCGGTGATATCGGGCATGACGTTGTACCAGACCAGGGTCAGTAGGGAGGCCCCCACAAAGCGCTGCCTCGGCATAAGAGTACCGAACACTGAAGACCCCAGCAGCATATACCACGCGACCAGCAAGCCCAAGGTCCACAAGGCAGGCATCCAACGATAGGCCGCAAGACCTTCAGCCAGACCGTTCCGCAATGGTCCACGCAGGACCAGTATGTTGGAACTCATGCGGCCATTCCACCCCTCGTACTCCTGCCAGAGCCTTGGCATCAACTCCCCACCGCTGTGGGCGGCGTAGCTCAGGTCATCCGCGTAGGGGTGCGCGAACCTTGCGAGCCATAGGTAGGGCAGCAGCAAGAGGAGTGCAGCGAGAGCGAACGTCCGGGAGTATGCCGGCGCGTGTGACATGGTTCACAGACCCCGGCGTTCCTTCACCCGATAGCTGTTGCGGTCGGGACTGTTGCGGCTCACCAGTTCGGCCACGAACCCTGCGGTGAACAGCTGCACACCGATGACCATGGCCACCAGCGCCACGTGGAACAACGCCTGATCGGCCACCCGGGGTGCAGGCTGGTGCAGCACGAAGAGGAAGTACAGCTTGCTGGCCAGCAGCCAGGCCACAGCGGCTGAACCGAATACGAACATCGCGGTGCCCAACCCACCGAAGAAGTGCATCGGCTTCTTGCCGAAACGGAAGATGAAGGTGATGGTGAGCAGGTCCAGGAACCCGTTGATGAACCGGTCGAAGCCGAACTTCGTACGCCCGTATTCGCGCGGGTGATGCTTCACCACTTTCTCACCGATGTTACGAAAGCCCTCCTTGCTCGCGATGAATGGGATATAGCGGTGCATTTCACCGAACACCTCGATGTTCTTGACCACGTCCTTACGGTACGCTTTCAAACCGCAGTTGAAGTCGTGCAGGTGTACCCCGCTTACCCTCCGTGTGGTCCAGTTGAACAACTTGGTGGGTATCGTCTTGCCGGGTGGGTCGAAGCGTTTCTGTTTCCAACCGCTCACAAGGTCGAATCCATCCGCGCGGATCATCCGGTACAGTTCGGGCACTTCATCGGGATCATCCTGAAGGTCGGCGTCCATCGTGATGACCACCTCGCCCTTGGCGGCGCGGAAACCCTCGTTCAGGGCAGGGCTCTTGCCATAGTTGCGTCCGAACCGTATCCCCTTGACGCGGGGATCGGCATCGGCGGCAGCGGTTATGACATCCCATGAACCATCGGTGCTCCCATCGTCGACCATGATCAATTCGTAGTGAACACCCATGGTACCGATCACGGCGTGCAGGCGCTGCAGCAGGATGGGCAGTGATCCGCGTTCGTTAAGCAGGGGGATTACAATGGACAGATCCATGGAATATGGGAATGAGCGGGGAGGGTGCAAGGATAAGGAGGAGGCGGTGGTGAGCGAGGCAAAGTGAGGGACGATCCCCATTGGTTGCTTGTACAAGCAACCAATGGATCAGACTTTCAGCCATCTGAGCGCACGGTCCAGTTCCACCGCCCAACGATCGGAGATCTCCTCGGTGAACTTGTCGTGGTACAGGACTTTGATCTTGCCCCACGCTGCCCTTGCATCCTTCTCGAGCTTTCTGGCATCGGGCGAAGGGAAGACGCGGATGGACTGACCCCTCGCCTCCCTGTAGATCAACATCCTGCGCTCCATTTTATCCAACGCCCTGGTCACGGTCGATGGCTCCAACTGAACCTCCCTTGCAAGTTGTCCGGTTGAGATGCCAGGCTCACGGACCAAGCTCATGAGCAGGAACGCTTGCGTTGTGGTAAGTCCAAGCTCCGCGAAATAGGGTTCCGCGGCTTTGGACAGCGCTCTGGCGAACGCATTAACGCTGAACAGGAAACAGCTGCTGTAGGGTGAACTGAGTTGCTCCATGACAATTCCGTGACTATTTGCTTGTACAAGCAAATATAGGGATCGGTCCCACGGATCATACCGATCCCTTACATTTGCACGGGGCAAGTCCCGTACGACCAGCTCCCGCTGAATCCCCCAGGTCCGGAAGGAAGCAAGGGTAGGCGGTCGTAGCGGTGCGATGCGGGTCGCTTGCCCCACTTCTTTGTGCCACCTCCAAGGTACCGATGGACAGGCACTGTTCACGGATACGTATATTCGTCCCATCCCATCGACGAAAGGCACATAATCTCCCATACAAGCATATTTTCCTTCGACGTGAATGAACGCCCTTGAGCGAATGCATGGCCGTACGCTGGCCCCAAGGGTCAGGGACCTCGTTCATGGAATTTGCCAGCGGTTCGGAACGCGGCGGAACGATCTCCTGTCGGAACGGGCGGCCCGACGTCGCATGATCGAAAGCGGCCCCCTCGACCGGCGTCCGGATACCGCCCATGTCAGGCGCGCGGATTGGACCGTTGACCGGTTGCCGGAAGCACTCATGGAGCGCCGTGTTGAACTGATCGGCGGCGCTTCCCGCTCAGAGCTCGTTCATGGCTTGAACTCCGGTGCCAAATCATACATCGCAGACCTCTGGAACTTCACCCCGACCGATACCTGGAACATCCTGCGTGCCCATCGCAGCCTTGAAAGGGCCTGCCGCTCGGAGCTGGCGTGCCTTGACGAGCGCAAGGGCCGCATTCGTGTGAACCCCGCCACCACCACCCGCCTCATGGTGGTTCCGCGGCCGCTCGTGGCCATGGAGTCCGCTATGCTGTTGAATGGCGAACCCGTACCCGCGGCCTTTTTCGACCTGGCGATGCTGGCCCATCACTGCGCCCTTGGGTGGGAGCGCAAACAGGGAGGCATGTTCCTGGTGCTGCGCGACGTGCACAGCCACCTTGAGGCCCGCTTATGGAACGAGGTGTTCGACCTTCTGGAGGAGGATATCGGAATGGAACGCGGCACCATCCGGGCCACCGTGATGATCGACACGATCAACGCCGCCCTGGAGGCGGATGAGATCCTGTTCGAGCTGCTCCACCATGCGGCCGGCCTATCGGTCGACCCACAAGGTTATGCAGCCGATCACATCGCCCTGTTCCACGGCAGGGAGCAGCCAGTGCTGCCCGACCGGGAGACGATCGTACACAACGCGCCCATGCTGCGCGCGCTCAATCTGCACATCATTGGTGCATGCCACCGCCGTGGATGCCATGCCATCGGCGCACCCAGCTTTGTGCTGCCGCCTCTTCAGGAGGAGCGACTGAAATCCAGTTACCTGGAGATGCTGAGTGACAAGGAACGCGAAGCTGTGGATGGTTTCGATGGGACGATCGTGGTGCACAGTGACACCGTCAACCCCGCCATGATCGAATTCAACAAGAGCATGCCACGCGCCAACCAGCTCTATTTCCTTCGCAACGATGAACTGGCGCCGGATGACTTTGCAAGGCGTCCAGAGGGCGCCATCTCGGTGGAGAGCCTTGTTGGGATGATCCGCACTGCACTGAGATATCTCGTTCAGCGCGAGCAGGGGCGCGGATGGATAATTCAGGGCGGACGCAAACACGACCGTTCCAGCTTGCGCCTTTGCCTTCGACTGCTCTGGCAGTGGACGCACAGCGATGCCGGTGTCATCACGTCCACAGGCCTTGCCATTTCCGACAACCTCGTCCGTTTCCTTGTGCGCAAGGAGCGGGACAAGATGTTCATGGGATCGGATGACCACACACGCAGGATGGCCGAACGTGCTTCAGACCATATCCTGCAGCTGGTATTGGCGGACGAACTGCCCATGGAGCCCATGCTCTGAAAGGCTTCGGAACACTGCATACCTTCACCCCCGATGTCCCACGGCGATTGGATACCCTCCGGCGTGCGGCTGCCTGAGGACGGCGAGCGTGTGCTGTGCCGCGTACCCGGCAATGTCATTCACCTGCCCGGCAAGACCGGCGCCGTGGAACTTCGGGAGGTGGTCATCATGAAATTCGCCCGCGACTTCTTCCGGAAAAATCCAAGCCGAACCGGATACGAAGGCATTCCGCACTTCTGGCTTGGTGAGGGCACCAGCAACCGCTTCTTCGCGGAGGTGAGCCATTGGATGCGATTGCCTGCCTCAGGAACCCCCTGAAAACGAACGGGGTGTCCGGAGAGACCCGGACACCCCGTTGACGAGCTGCACCACGGATCACTTGGCGATCTCGAGCAACTCCACCTCGAACAGCAGGGTGCTGTTGCCGGGGATGCTACCGCCGGGACCTCCCGAAGGACCATAGGCAAGGTCACTGGGAATGTAAAGCTTCCATTTACTGCCCACCGGCATCAACTGAAGCGCCTCCACCCAACCACGGATGACACCGCCCACGGGGAAGGTGGCAGGTTGGCCGCGGTCGACCGAGCTGTCGAATTTGGTGCCATCGATCAGCGTACCGGTGTAATGCACCGTCACCTTGTCAGAAGCGGCTGGCTTGGGACCGGTCCCATTGGTGATCACCTCGTACTGGAGTCCGCTGGCGGTGGTCACGATGCCCGGCCTTTTGCCGTTCTCCGCCAGGAACGCCTCACCCTTGACCCGGTTCTCCTCGGCGGCCGCCTGCTCCTCGGCCATGCGTTTGTCCTGGAGCTTCTTCATGTAGGCCTGCATCACCTGTTCCAGCAGGGCCTGGTCCATCATCGCATTGCTATCCAGCCCATCGCGAAGTCCCAGCGCCAGCGCATCCACGTTCACGTCCTCCATCTTGCCGCGCTTGAAATTGCCTCCGATGTCAACGCCGATGGCATAACTGACCGAGTCCATTTCGTTGGCAAGGGTCACGGATCCCTTCTGGCCCTGGGTGCAGGCGTTAAGCAGGACGACTGCCAGTGATGCACTGAAAATGCGTGTGTTCATGTGGTTGGAATGGTGCGCGAAGGTAGTCCACCGGACGACACCACGGATGAATCGTCGTTCAGCAGCCGTTCGAGGATGCGGTCGAAGCGGGCGAACCGACCCAGATCGGAATGCTGGCCCCTATTGAACGTGAAAAGTTCACGGGGGACCGCGCTGGGCACGTGGGCATAGAGTTTCAGGGCCGAGCTGTAGGGGACCACCGCATCGCGCCTGCCGTGGAACAGGTAGGTGGGGCATTGGACCCGCTGCACCGCGTGGTCATTTCGGAACGTGTAACGCAGGAGCAGGCGATAGGGAAGAATGCGCAAATAGGAGTTCGCCACATCGAACAGGTTGGCGAACGGTGTTTCCAGTATCAGCATCCGGGGACGGTTGCGAGCCGCCACGGGCGTTGCGAGTCCGGTGCCGAGCGAGCGGCCGTAGACCACGATGCGGTGCTCCGGCTCAGTTGCCGCAAGGTGAGCGTACCAGGCCTGCGCATCGGCGTGCAGGGACGCCTCGTTCAGCGCACCTCGGCTCTTGCCATAGCCGCGTGGATCGGGCATCAGGACATTGTACCCCTTGCGCAGGAAACGAGGTGCCTGCCTCCCCCAGCGCCGCAGGGTCCCAGTATTGCCATGGAAGTACAACACCGTGCCCTTCGCCGATCCGACCGGAAAATGGAGGGCGTGCAAGCGAGCTCCGTCCGGGCGCTCCAGGAAGCGCTCATCGCAAGGCTCGGGGAACTTGAACCGATAGCCATCGCTGAGCCTGAAGCGAATGAAGATGAACCGCTCCTGTGCGAGGTAATAGAACAGGCACAGGGCCGCATACGACAGCAGACATGCCAGCCAAAGGGCGAGGAACAGGCGCATGGCATCACGAATCTACGGGGGTGCCGGGGAAGGTCGATCTTTACGCCATGATCCGTCATGCGGCGCTTTGCATCCTGATCGCACTCTCGACAGGCGCATCGTTCGGGCAGGCCATCCAGCGTCGCAACCTCCTGATGGGCTACGGAGCCGGTGTGGGCACCATCACCTTGAAAAGCCCTACCGAGGTGATCCAAAGCCCCTTCTCGCCTGCAGGCTCCATCCGCTACACGGTGAGCTATGCGGCAGGTGATCATTTCGCGTTCGGTTACAGCTTCGAGCGCCTTGGCAGTACGGCACATCCCGGGTTGCTGGACCGTTACCGGGTCTCCGTGCACCAGGTGCAGGCCCTGGTACGACCACTGATCCGTGCGCGCTCATGGCTGGAATTCGCCGCCGGCATGGGCCCGGCCATAAGCGTGTTGAGCCCCCGTGGCTCACGCCTGCAGACCCGGGCATCCAACGGAACGATCGGCGTGGAGATGGCCTGGATGCGAATGCTGAGCAGGACCATCGGACTGCGCACGAACCTATCCCTTTTAACCGCCGCAGAGGCACCGCTCACCCTCGAGGGTGCACCGGTCAATGATGAACGGGGCAGGCAGGTGATGGTGGGATGGGCGGCCCTGAGCGGTGGCGTGGCGCTGCTGGTGCGTTTCTGAGGCACGGTCATCCACGCAGGAACACCCATGCGGTTTCGGTGCTGTCCGCAGGGCTGAAGCGATAACCATCACCATCGTATGCCTTCAGGGGTGCAGGCTCCGTCATGCGGTGCTTGATGGCATACCGCGCCATCGCCCCACGCTGGTGCTTGGCGAAGACCATGACGGTGCGGTACCCGCCGGGGCCACGGTCCTTGAACACCGGTGTCACGACCGGAACCGATTCCACCGCAGCGCGCGCAGCCTTGAAATATTCAGTGCTCGCGAGGTTCAACACCATGGCGGAACCGGTGGCGGCAAGGTCATCCCTCAACCGCTGCTCAATGTGCTCCGACCAATAGGCATACAGGTCCCTTTTCCGCATCACGGATAGAGCGGTGCCCATTTCGAGCCGATGGTCCTGGATGAGATCAAGCGGACGCAACAGACCATAAAGACCGGATAGGATCCGGAGCTGGCCCTGTGCAAAGCGCAGGTCATCATGCGACAGGCTGCGCACATCCAGTGCCTTGTATGCCTCACCATTGAAGGCGAAGGCTGCGGGACGTGCATTGCCGGTGTCATGGCCGGATGTCCACCGTTGGTAACGTTCATGGTTGAGCACGGCAAGCCCATCGCTCACATCCATGAGCGCGGCGATCTTCCGTGGAGAAAGCGTGCGCAGCTTGGCGATCAGCGGCTCGCTGTGGGCAAGAAGAGCAGGCTGGGTGGTGCCCCGGATGCCAGCAGGCACTTCGGTGGCAAGGTCCTTGGCGGGAGAAAGCAGGATGATCATGGGTGTGATGCTCACTTCATACCACGTTGCTGCTGGATCCGCTCGTAGGCTTCCTGCACCTTCTTGAATTTCTCAGTGGCGGCCTTCTGAACCTCCTCACCCAACTGGGCAACCTTGTCCGGGTGGTATTTCATGGCCATGCGTCGATAGGCCTTCTTGATCTCCTCGTCGCTGGCCTCCGGCCCAACCTCGAGGATCTGGTAGGCGGCACCGGGGTCGGCGGTCCGGAACATCGCGCTCAGCGAGCCGAGGTCCTTGTCACTGATGCCCATGCCATGGGCCATGCGTTGGAGGAGTTCCTTCTCCGCTCCATCCACCTGGCCATCGGCATGCGCCAACCCGATGAGGTAGTGCATCAGCTGGAGGCGCAACGGATGCGGCATGTGCGCGCGCACCTGGGCGCATACCTGGTCCACCGCGATGTCCCTTTTGAGGACTTCCCGCAGGGCGATCAGCAATTCACCGGCATGGGTGGCACCGAACTGCTGCATGAAAAAGCGGCGGACGTGCTCCAACTCGCGCTGCGTCACCCGGCCATCCGCGCGCATCAGTGCCGCGGAAAGCACCACCAGGCTCATGGCAAGATCGCCAGCGGTGGTGGACCCTGAGCCTCGTGTGTGTGTGGCCTGCTCAGCCACCGGACCATTGCCCCCCATGTGGTCAAGCATGGCACCCACCGCAAAGCCCAGCAGACCTCCGATGGGCCCACCGAAGGCCCATCCCAGTCCACCACCGATCCACTTCGAGAAAGCCATTGTCCGTTCGATTATTTACCAACTGCCGCCAGCTCCGCCGCCGCCGAAGCTACCACCGCCGAAACCACCGAAGCCGCCTCCCCCACCACCGGACCAACCGCCACCAGCGCGATGCCAGCGACCGGTGCGGCTGTCCATCCGGCTCAACAACCACATGGCGGTCCACCAGTCCACTCTGTTGGTGCTGGCGTAGTTGCTTACACGGTTGCGCCACGACAGGAAAATGACCGCGCCCACCAACGCAAATACAAGAAGCACGGGCCATACGGGTGGTTTGGCCGGTTGCATGGCCTCATTATACTCGCCTTTGGCCATGGCCATCAGCGTGGTCGTGGCGGCATCCAATGCGCCGAAAGGGTCTCCCCTCCTGAAACCAGGCAGGATGATCCCCTCCACCACCTGTTTGGCTCGCAGATCGGGGATCGCACCTTCCAATCCATAGCCGACGGCGATGAAGACCTTTCGCTGCCCGGGTGGGCCGTTCGGTTTGACGAGCAGCACGATGCCGTTGTCGAAGCGCTGCTGGCCGATGCCCCAGCGTTCACCCACCTCAAAGGCAAGATCGCTCTCCGGAAGGCCGCACAGCGTGTCCACGATGAGCACAAGCAGTTGGTTGCTGGTTTCGCGGGCGAAGGGAACCAGCCTGGCGTTCAGCCGATCGGCCTCATCATGTTCAAGCCAGCCGGCATGGTCCCATACAAGGCGTCCCTGGTCCCTTCCGGGAGGAGGATCGAGGCCGCAGTCGAAACGGGCTGCATGCAGTGGCAAATTCAGCAGCAGGACGATATGCAGCAGCGATCGCCTCATCCCTGGGAGTAGGTGACGGCATTACTGAGCTCGTCGTGGTCATCACCGCGACGCGGGAAGTGTTCCTTGAGTTTTTGACCGATCATGCGGGCCGCATCACACAGCCCCTCGCACCGTCGGTCGGCTGCAAAATGCAACTTGAGTACGGCGACCACATCACCCCAGAAGCCCGGGCCCACCTTGGCGTGGATGCCCCTGTCGCCGACCACGGCCACCTGGCGGTCGGCAACGCAGACATACAGCAGCACGGCATTTCGGTCGCGGGTGCGGTGCATGGCCAACTCCTCGAAGATGAAGGCCGCATGATCCAGGACCTCCTCCTCGATGTGATCCTCCAGATGGATGCGCAACTCACCGGAGGTCATGCGTTCCGCCTCGGCGATGGCCTCCTCCACCCGCTTGCGTTCCTCCGCGGTGAGGAACCCGGCCGCTGTGTGCCCGCTCACTTGAAGGAGATATCGGGGGCGTTCTCGGTGCCTGGTCGAGACTCGAAATAGCCTTTCTCAGTGAAACCGAACATCCCGGCCAGCAGATTGCCCGGAAAGCGCTTGATGCGGGTGTTGTAGATGCGCGCCACATCGTTGAACTTGCGTCGTTCCACCCCGATGCGGTTCTCCATCCCCTCGTACTGGACCTGGAGATCCTGGAAGCCCTTAACAGCCTTGAGCTCCGGGTATTTCTCGATGGTGACCAGGAGTCGTGAAAGCGCCCCACTGAATTGTTCCTGCGCCTGCTGGAACTGCTGGATCCTCTCCGGCCCGAGATCGCCGGCGTCGATGGTGGTGCTCGTGGCCTTGGCACGCGCCTCGACCACCTGCGTGAGGGTCTCCTGCTCGAAGTTCGCAGCCCCCTTCACAATTTCCACAAGGTTCTTGGTCTTGTCAGCGCGGAGCTGGTAGGCGTTCTCCACGTTGCTCCATTGCTTGTTCACGTCCTCATTGATCGCGATGGTCGCATTGTAGAAATTCATGGCCCACAGGCCGATGAGCACGATGACGCCGAGAGCGGCCAAAAGGCGGATGTTCTTCATGGTTCGGTACGATGAGCGGTCCTTGTGGCGAAAGTACTCACCATCATGGCGCCCGCCCACACTCCAAGACCCGTGCCTTTACGAACGGTCCGCCGATCTGACAGGCGGAACTGAAGACCGACCACGTGCGATCACCCACAGAGGGACGAGCGATCCCGGGTCATGCCCCACTCTCCGCGACCAACCGGCCGTGACTAAGGCTGAACGACCAGGGGGAGTGTGTGCTGCCCTGCCCCATTGACATGCACCTGATAGCGCCCCGCGGCAAGGCCGCTGACATCAAGGGCAACAGTACCCGATGGAGGTATCCGCTGTGCCCCGATCACCCGGCGCCCCAGCGCATCCACGACGTACAACTCGCCCGCACTGCCTGGTGCCGTGCGCAGCCAAACCGTGCTGTTCGCCGGGTTCGGGTAGAGCGCCACATCCGCAGCATCAAGATCGGCCGATCCCGTCTGGATGTCATCGGGAGAATAGTGGAAGCGTGCCTCACCGATCTGGCCGCCTACCGTGGTGACCAGTAGCACAGGCTCGTCCATGCCGTTGGCGATCCACTTGTATTCCACGGTCTCGGGCTCCGAAAAAGCGAAACCTTGTCCGAATTGCGCGATGAAGACAGAATCATCCCGTTGCAGGACGGAGCGCACGCGCAGCACCTCAAAGGTATCGGCCGGCAGATACAGGGTCCCCCAGCCGTCAACCGTATTGGTTCGCACCTGGTCCTGGGTGAAACTGAACAGCGTGGGAACCTCCAATGAAAACGAACTGAACGACTGGTCGGTGTCACCGAAATTGAGGGGGAACACGTGTACCTGGTCAACCGGTATGCGCCGGACGCTGGTGGGAACTCCGTTCACGTTGGCACCGAAACCCACGTTCCGGTAACCGGAGGCATCACGCTTGAAGTATTCGAACACGTTGGAGACGTTCAGTTGCTGGAAGGAGAAGGCCTGACCGCGCATGGCAATGTCCGCATCGTGGTCGGGGTAGATGAACGGGTTGTTGAAATAGAACTGATAAAGCACGGGGGTTGAATTCACCCCCACCACCGTATCCGCCCCTTCCACACCGGGCTCAAGCCATGAGAGATCCCATACGACACCCGCACCGGTCAGGTCCAGGTCCAACCCATCCGCCGCGGTGTTCACGTATCGCACCGTATCTCCCGCGCTGGGCATGTCATTGGGTCCGATGGTTATCTGTGCGGCGGCAGTGCCTGTTAGCAGACACATTAACAATACCGATGGGGGGCGCATGAGTGCAGGATGTGGAGCAAAGCTACCGGAACGCAGCATGCCGAGCAAGGGCACGAATGGCCCGGTGCTTGCATTCGTTCGCGCTAACTTTGTACACCCATGCGCCCATTCCTGTTCTCCTGCCTGCTGCTGGCACAGGTCACCGTACATGCCCAGGCGTCAGGTCAGCGTGACCTGATCCAGTTCAGCGGTGTGGTGGTCACCGACAGCCTTTCGCCGGTACCGTTCACCAACATACTCATCCGCGACACCTACCGCGGAACCATGAGCGATGTTTACGGCTACTTCAGCTTCGTGGCGCAGGAGGGTGACACCGTTCTTTTCAGCGCCGTGGGTTTCGAGCGGTCCCAGTACGTGATCCCGACAGACCTCGACGACAACAAGTATTCCATGATCCACGTGATGAGCCGCGACACCATCCAGCTGAGGGAGCTGTCAGTTTATCCGTGGCCTTCCAAGGAGCAATTCCGCGATGCCTTCCTGAACCTGCGCCTGCCGGACGACGACTACCAGCTGGCCCTGAAGAACCTGAGCCCGGCGGAAATGGTGCAGCGGATGGAGAACCTTCCACCAGACGCCTACCAAAGCTTCCGATACCAGATGGCGCTTGACCAGACGCGGTTGTATTACGCAGGCGGTACACCGCCCATCAACCTGTTCAACCCCATTGCCTGGGCGCAGTTCCTGCAGGCATGGCAGAACGGCGAGTTCAAGCGCAAGGACAAGTGATGCCGGCACGCGTCAGCGGATTACCCGCGGGTGCAGGGCGTATGTAGCGACTCACCCTTGGGGCGGTTGGCCGCACCGTCAACCGAGGACCTCCTTCACCTTCGCGCCGATGGTGGCGGGGCTATCCACCACGTGGATGCCGCAGTCCCGCATCACCGACTTCTTGGCGGCGGCGCTCTCGTCCGCCCCGCTCACAATGGCACCGGCGTGGCCCATGGTGCGGCCCTTGGGGGCGGTCTCACCGGCGATGAAACCGATCACCGGCTTCCTGCAGTTGGCCTTGATCCACCGTGCGGCCTGTATCTCCAGGTCACCACCGATCTCACCGATCATCACGATGGCCTCCGTTTCCGGATCATTGGCGAAGAGCTGAACGGCCTCCAGCGTGGTGGTTCCGATGATGGGGTCGCCACCGATACCGATCGCCGTGGTGATGCCCATGCCGGCCTTGACGACCTGGTCCGCCGCCTCGTAGGTCAGGGTGCCGGACTTGGACACGATGCCCACCTTGCCCTTCTTGAACACAAAGCCGGGCATGATGCCCACCTTGCACTCTTCAGCCGTGATCACGCCGGGGCAGTTGGGGCCGATGAGGCGGCAGTCCTTGCCGCGCAGGTACTCACGGGCGGTGACCATGTCCTTCACGGGGATGCCCTCGGTGATGCACACGATGACCTTGATGCCGGCCTCGGCAGCCTCCATGATGGCGTCAGCAGCGAAGGCCGGCGGCACGAAGATGATGCTCACGTCTGCACCGGTGGCCTTCACGGCATCGCTCACGGTCTCGAACACAGGACGGTCCAGGTGTGACTGGCCACCCTTGCCGGGAGTGACACCTCCCACCACGTTGGACCCGTATTCGATCATCTGCGAGGCGTGGAAGGTGCCTTCGCTTCCGGTGAATCCCTGAACGATGACCTTGCTGTGCTTGTTTACGAGAACGCTCATGGCGGGTCGAATGCGATGGATCTGCTTGGGCGGCAAAAGTAACTGCTAAGTGTTCACCCCGGATGCATGTCGGGGACGATGCTTCAGGTGGTCTCGAACGTAGTACAGGCCTACCAGCATGATGAAACCCGCGGTGATGTAAGGCAGACCGTGCATCACTTCGTACAAGCGCCCACCCATCGCCGGACCCACGATGCGCGCCAGGGATCCGAAGCTCTGGTTGATGCCCAGCACCTCACCCTGCTCCTCCTGCTTCGCGCTTCGGCTGAGCTGGGCCAGGAGTGTGGGCGACAGGCAGCCGTTGCCCAGGGAAAGCAATGCGATGGACAGGATGCTCAACGGCATGAACAGGTCGCGGGGTATGAAAGCGATCATACCCAGACCGACAGCCACCATCAGTGCACCATGGACCATCAGGTTGCGCTCCCCGAACGTCCGCTGCAGCCAACCGACCATGGTACCCTGTACGATGGCGCTTCCGAGCCCCACGATGGCGAACATGTACCCGATGCGCGTCTTGTCAAGCCCGTAGTCGTCGTACCATAACATGGCGATCGTCATCTGCATCATGCTGAACGCCGTCACGTAGATGAAACCCAGTATGTAGAGATCGCGGAACCGCGGCTCCGCCAATGCACGTATGGCACCGCTCACCGGCCTTATGTGCAACTTCCTGTGGGCGACCTTCTCCTGCAACGACTCGGGGAGGAAGAGCCAGACCGCCGCAAGATTCAGGAGGCACAGCAGCGCCGCCACGTACCCCACCCAGTGCACCCCGAGCCGGTCGAAGATGAGGCTGCCGAGCGGTGGACCGAATATGAAGCCCAGCCCGAAGGCCGCGCCGATCAGTCCCAGTGACCTGGCCCGCTGCTCAGGTGGGGTTATGTCCGTTATGTAGGCCTGCGCAGCGGTGATATTTCCCGAACCCACCCCCGTGAGCATCCGGCTGATGACCAACAGGACGATGGTGGTGGCGTGTGCGAACAGCAGGTAGCTGATGGCGGAAAGTGCCACCGCGATGAGGATCACCGGCCGTCGCCCGAAACGATCGCTCAAAGCGCCCCAGAAGGGGGTGAAGATGAACATCATGAGGCTGAACAGAGCACCCGTATCGCCCACCAGCGCCTCACTCGCATCCAGTTCACGGGCATAGATCGGCACCACAGGCACGAATATTCCGAAGCCGATGAGGTCGATGAAGATGGTAACGAACAGGATGACGAGCCGTCGGTCCATGGAAGTGCCTGCGAATGTAGGTCGACCGGAGGGCGGATGGGACAGCCAGCCGGTGTTCAGGCAGACCGGCCCGACGCAAGGTCCGTCCTGCGCACATAGGGCCGGATGATGAGGCGGATGGTGTTCTTCCAGCTGATGTATTTCCACGCCCAGTTGACCAGCACCATGATGCGGTTGCGGAAGCCGACAAGCTGGATGACATGAACGAACATCCAAAGCATCCACGCGAACGTTCCGCCGAAGCTACGCGTGCCGATATCCACCACGGCACGGCGGCGGCCGATCACGGCCATGCTACCCTTGTGCCGGTAGCTGAAGGGCAGCATCGTTCCACCGTTGGCATGGCGCTTCAGGTTCGCCACCAGATGCCGCCCCTGCTGGATGGCGACCGTGGCCACCTGCGGATGTCCCTTGGGCCAGCCGGCATCACCCTCCATCAGGGCGCAGTCGCCGATCACGAAGACATCGGGATGATGCATCAATGCATTCCGCCGGTCCACCACATACCTGTTGGCCCTTTCGTGCAGGTCAGCATCCAGACCGGGAACGGTCACACCCTTCACACCGGCCGCCCAAATGACCGTATTGGTCTCCACCGAACTGCCATCGTCAAGGCGGATGTGATCCGGATCGCCATCGACGACGCGGGAGCCGAGCCTCACGTCAACACCCAGTTCCTGCAGGTATTTCAACGCATTGGCGCTGGAACGCTCGCTGAAGTTCTGGAGCACCCGGTCATTGCTGTCGATGAGCATGATGCGCATCATGTCACTGTCCATTTCGCGGTATTCCCGGCGAAGCACGTTACGCTTGATCTCCGCCAGTGCACCGGCCAGTTCCACACCGGTGGGCCCGGCACCGACGATCACGAAATTGAGGTGGCGCCTGGCTGCATTCTCATCGCTCATCGCAATGGCGGCCTCGAACTCCTGGAGGAAGTCACTGCGGATGTCAAGCGCCTGGTGGATGCTCTTCAGCTGCATGGCATGATGCTCCATGCTGCGGTTGCCGAAGAAGTTGGTGGTGCTGCCAAGAGCGATGACCAGCAGGTCGTATCGGACATCTCCGATGCCGGTGTGAACGACCTTTGCGATGGGATCCACGCCGGTTACCTCTGCCATGCGAAAGGCCACATTGGGCATGGGACCGATGGAGCGCCTGAAGGGATGGGCGATGCTGTCCGCACCGAGGCTCGCCGTCGCCACCTGGTAAAGCAGTGGTTGGAAGCAATGGTGGTTCTGCCTGTCGAGCAGCATCACCTTGTACGGCGTGTTCGCCAACCCCTGCACCACCTCAAGGCCGGCAAATCCGCCGCCCACGACCACCACGGAGGGGTATGGAAGCCCGTCGTAGGCCGATCTTGCAGTACTGGACATATCTCTCGTGTTGGTGACCGCACAAAGTTCCGGATCTTTGCGGTCGTTGTGACATGCAGCAGGACACCATCGCCGCACTCTCCAGCGCTCCGGGTACCGGGGCCGTGGCCCTGCTGCGGATATCGGGGCCGAAGGCACTGGAGGTGGCTGGCCGCGTGGCTCCCTCCCTCCCGGTGGAGCCGCTCCCACGCCGCGCGCATGTTGCACCCCTGATCGACCTGGACGGCCAGGTGGACGAAGGGCTCATCACCTGGTTCAAGGCCCCGCACAGTTATACGGGCGAGGATTTGGTGGAGATCGGGGTTCACGGATCACCCTACATCCAGCAACGTGTGCTGCAGGCCCTGCTTGATGCGGGTGCACGACCGGCGCTGCCGGGCGAGTTCACCCAGCGTGCCTTCCTCAACCGCAAGATGGACCTGAGCCAGGCGGAGGCCGTGGCCGAC
>JBIJDX010000293.1:0-2622 GCA_044343855.1 Flavobacteriales bacterium | reverse complement strand
AAGGGACGTGGACCCGCCCAAGGGGCCCGTGCTGCTCAACTACGGCATCGAGGAGTGCCGATTCCTGAAACCCGTCTATCCGGGTTCAACGATCCAGGTCAAGTTCACGTGTCGGGAGAAGCTGGACCAGGAGAAGCGACCGAAGACCGCCGACTCACCCAAGGGAGCGGACGTGGCGCGGGGTATTGTGAAGTGGCTGGTGGACGTGGTGGATGAGACCGGAGAAACTGTCGCACTTGCCACCATTCTGACCATGGTGAAAAAGCTCGACCAGCATTGACCGCTTACTTTTGATAGCATAAGCAACCACGGCAACCTCCTCTCGCGCATCACCACCGATCCGCACATCTGCCATGGCAAGGCCGTGGTGCGCGGGATGCGCTGGCCCGTACAGAACGTGCTGGAATTGATGGCGAGCGGCATGAGCACGGAGGAGATCATGCGTGACTATGCCGAGTTGGAGAAGGATGACTTCCTCGCCTGCCTCGCGTTCGCCGCCAAGGTCACCGAGGTGAAATCCATCCATCGCGCAGCGCAGTGAATTAGCTGGTCGATACCCAGTTGCCGTATAAACTGGCCACGGCGCTCAAGCAACGCGGTCAGCACGCTATGCATGCGTCCGATCTGCTTCAAGGCACCTCACGCGAGAGACGGTGGCGTCCCGAGCTCGGGAGCGACGAACTTGATAATGGTTCCCATTGGATCCTCTGACTCAATTCATCCAGCCCGGACAAAGGCGTTCACAGCGCTCAGGACAGCAAGCAGCGAACAAGGCAACCGATGCATGAACGACCAGGATATGGGAGACCCTCCGTATGGTGTGATCTTTGGTGAACGTTCCACGCAATGCGCGCCCTTGCTCCCCTGCTTTTCCTGATGTCCACCCTCACCCAGGCGCAGGACCCGGTCTTCGCATACCACACCCCCCGCACGCAATACCTCTTCCCGGAGGAGGCCGATCCCGCCTATGTGCTGTTCACCGATGCGCCGGTGCATGCGGAACCGGCCGCGGATGCTCCTGTTCTGCTGAAGGCCACCGCCGGTGAGGTGGTGGAGGTGCTTGAGGCCACCGAGGACACGCTGGTCCTGAACGGCGTGATGAGCCATTGGTACCGCGTGGCCCTGCGTAACGTGGAGGGCTGGACCTGGGGCGGGAACCTGGCGCAGCGCACCTTCGGCAGCCACGGCGATCCCACGGTGAAGTTCGTGGCGGGCATCGATCATGTGACCCCGTCGGAAACCGGTCGCTACGACTTCAGCTATCGCCTCGTGGCCGTGAAGAACGGACGTGAACTCGACCGCATCGTGGTGCGCAGCTTCGCGTGGGGCTTTGAGGAACTACGCGATCACGGCGATCGCGGGCTCCGCAACGTGGATGATGTGGTCACACTCTCGGTGCCCTGCGTAGGCGGCTGCGGCTGCACCACCGGCGAAGTGGTGGTGTTCTGGAGCGGTGGCCGCTTCCACCACGTGGCCGACCTGATGGGCACGCCGGATGGAGAGTTCAGCGAGAACGTGGGGTTCGTCTACCCGTCGGATATGGAGGGCGAGGCCAACACCATTGTGCGTGTGACCAGCACCCATGAAGAACCGGAGGCCGCGGAGGAGGTGCCTGCCCGCTCACTCACGAGGATCCTCCGCAAGGAGTACCTGCGTTGGGATGGCAGGGCCCTGGTGCCGAGCGGCCGGGCGATGGAGGAACGGCGGTATGAGATGATGCTGGACTAGGCATCATCGTTGATGCCTCGCAGTATGTGCGATCGGTGATGAACCAAGCGCCGCCCAGGGTGTACGGAAAGTCGTGAGGCATGTCCTGCTCCTGCTCCTTCTCGCGCCTGCTCAGCTCGCCGCCCAGCACTGCGGCTACGACTTCGCCGCGATCATCGTGGTACACCCTCATCGCTTGAACAGCGCGGAAATCGAACCCCGCCTGCGCATCACCCTGCTCGACACCAACAACCTGCCGGCCATGATCAATGGGCAGGAGTGGAACCGGTTCCGGCCGAACGACGGACGCAGTGTGTTACCAGACCGTACCTGGCAACCGCACTTCGATCGGTACAAGGGGCATGAATTCCCGTTCGCCGGCGACAACTACATCCTGGTGGTCCCGGCCAGGCTGGACTACACGGGTTACGCCATCCTGGTGCAGGATGAACGGAACGGAGGCCTCGGGGAACTGCGACGCACGGTGGTTCCCATCACCAACAACGATGTGTACCCGCTGTGCGGCCGATATGATGAGGAGGTCCATCCACCGCTGGAAGGAAGACCGAACTTCGCACCGGTGGACATCACCCTGTTTCCGCCATGAAGGCCCTGTTCCTCCTGTGTGCGTGTGTGCTTCGGCTTACAGTGGCCGCACAGCCCGACTTCAACCGCAACTACTGCGGCTTCGCGCCCAACGACAGCATCGACCTTACCAACGACGGGATACCGGACCTTGTGGTGCTGGGCTTCCGCACCGGCACCGATGACGAGCCCAGCAGTTCAGGAAACTGCCATCTCCATGTGATGAACCTGCCGGGCACCAGCCTACTGAACTCCCGCGATGAGCAAGGCCGGTGGCGCTTGAAGGTATGCA
The DNA here is from genome assembly GCA_044343855.1 of Flavobacteriales bacterium. Lineage (GTDB taxonomy): Bacteria > Bacteroidota > Bacteroidia > Flavobacteriales_F > PHOS-HE28 > PHOS-HE28. Next base: position 38 of record JBIJDX010000293.1, on the reverse strand, counting down.
GCGAGGGCGATGGCATACGAGCCGTGCCCACCCGACCA
>JBIJDX010000120.1:0-8737 GCA_044343855.1 Flavobacteriales bacterium | reverse complement strand
GGCCACCCTGCGCTTTGAGCGCAACGGATACCAGACGAAGGAGGTGCTGGTGGACACCCGCGGGGCGGTGGCAGGCACACATACCGAACATGCCATCAGTTTCGCCGTGGTGCTCGATCCCGTGCGCACCATGGGAGGGCAGACCTTTGCAGGTCCTGTGGCGACCATTTCCGTTGCGCCGGGTGGTGGTGGCCTGGCCGTGGTCCACACCAGGCGCCTGGTGCCGGCGCGCCATCAGCGCACGATGGAATTCTGATGCCGCGGCGCAGGAGCGTGCGGAGCGCCCCATGGGTGCTTCGCATGCCCTTCACCGCACGCACCGTCACGCGCGCACCGGAGCATCACCGGTGGTGGTCATCCACACCCTGCTGCGCTCGGGAGTGAGCACTTCACAATGAAGGTCACCCACCCCATCGCGCCACTCCACGACCACCCTGGAGCCGTGTACCGGATGTTCAACCGCGGTGATCACCACTCCATCCGTATCGAACCGATAGGCATGGAGCGGGGGCTCAGGGGAAGTTGCAGTATCCATGCAATGAAGATGGCCTGCCGGTATGCCTCCCACCAATGATCCTTGTCATGTGCCCGGCTGCCGGGATGCAGGGAGTGTGATGCACTTGTCGTGGAGGTGCATGCGTGCGCTCCCGGAGGAGGCGTGGATCACCCATGACCCACCTGCTCCCATCGGGCACAGCCTTTCACCGGCATCAGGCGCGGAAGCCGCCCGCCCGGGTCAGCCGATCTCCGGGTTCCCCGGTCTTGGACGCGTGGGCGGCTCGGTTGGTATGCGCACCGGCGGTGTCCGCGGATCGATGCGCGGTTCAGTGGGCCTTGGTACCACCGGTGGCTGGTTGGGTACCCGTGTGGGCTCTTCACGTTGGGGCAGATCGGGGAATGGTTCCTTCGTCATCGCTACCATGGTGCGCCAAAGTATCGGGATACCATCCATCCAAAGGTGACCGAGGTCATGGCTGAAGGATGTGTCCGTGACCATGAGAAGGATCAGTTCGCCGACCGACGGATATCATGTTCACGGGCTGCCGGATGGACTCACTTTGCCCTTGGTCAAACCAAACACCATACCATCATGTCAACCCTCGTTCCCACCCGCCGATCGATGTTGTCCCGGTTCTTCGATGATGATGCCTTCGGGTTCCCTGAAGGCTTCATGGATGATGCCGGCCTGCTCACCCCGCGCCTGCTGGACCGCCCGTTCCTGCGCGACCTGAAACTCCCTGCGGTGAACATCCAGGATAATTCCGACCATTTCACCATCGAGCTGGCTGCACCCGGCTACCGGAAGGAGGACCTGAAGGTGTCCGTGAAGGATGGCGTGCTTGCCATCTCCAGCGAACGCAGCAAGGAACAGGAGGAGGACGGCAAGGGGTATACGCGCAAGGAATTCAGCTATGCGGCCTTCCACCGGTCGTTCGTGCTGCCCGAGAACACCGACGCGGACAGCCTGAAGGCACGTTTCGCTGATGGCGTGCTGAAGCTCACCCTGAAGAAGACCAAGGTGCTCAACGAGAACAAGGCACGCGAGATCAGGATCGACTGATCACAGCGCTCGAGCGCGCGGGGCGGGGCATCGCAAGGTGCCCCGCCGTCGTTTCCGGTGCTGCGGGTTGATGACGTTCCGATAACTTTGCACTACGCCCGTGTTCTTCGGCGCGCAGAACCTCTCCCATGAAGCCGCTCCTCCTCCTTGCCCTCGCCTGCGGCCCCGCGCTGGCACAGGCCCAGACCGTCTACTTCCACTTCACCGATGGCACCACGCAGACCTATGCGGTGGAGGACATCCGCAAGCTCACCTTCGTGGGCGATGAGCAGGTGCTGTGGCTGAACGACGGCACCCAGTACACCTGGAACGTGAGCACCATAGGGCAGTACGAGTTCCAGGAGGGGGTGGGCATCGAGCACATCGCCTCGGGGGTGGCGCCGCTGCGGCTGCACCTGTACCCCAACCCCGCCAGCGCGGAGGTGACCGTGGAGACCGAGCTGCCCCAGGGCGGCCGCCTGGTGGTGGACATCCTGGACCTGCAGGGGCGCGTGGTGCGAAGCCTGTATGCCGGTGAACGTCCAGCCGGCCCTTACCGCCTGCAGTGGGACAGCACCGATGGCCGTGGCGCCCGCCTGGCACAGGGCACCTACCTGGTGCGCATGGCCACCCCGTGGGGCAGCAGCACCAACCCCGTGGTGCTCCAGTAACCATCCGCGCACCCTCTCACCATTCTCCCCTCCCGCATGAAACACCTCCTCTCCCTGGCCCTGCTGCTTGTGGTCCTCACCGCCACGGCGCAGACCACCATGAACATCTACCAGAGCAACGGTACGGTGCTGCAGATCCCGCTGAGCAGCATCGACAGCATCACCTACACGGTGAACAACCCGGGCAACCTGGCCACGCTGAGCACCCTGCCTGTGGGGAACATCACGGCCAGCAGTGCGGTGAGCGGGGGCAACATCACGGCCGGTGGCGGCGCGCCGGTAACGCAGCGCGGGGTGTGCTGGAGCACCAGCCCCAACCCCACCACGGCCAACAACACCACCAGCGATGGTAGCGGGGTGGGCAACTACGCCAGCACGCTCACGGGGCTCACGGCAGGTGCCACGTACTACGTGCGTGCTTATGCGATCAATAGTGCGGGCACGGCGTATGGGAACCAGGTACAGTTCACGGCGGGGGGCGGCGGCGGTGGTGCCGACTACCTGAACCCCAACCTTACCTACGGCAGCGTAACGGACCAGAACGGAAATACCTATGCCACCATCGTGATCGGCACGCAGGAATGGATGGGGGAGAACCTGCGGACCACCACCTACGCCAACGGCGACCCGATCCCCAATGTTACGGACGGCTTCACTTGGGGGCAACTGACCACCGGCGCATGGGCGCATTACAACAACGACAGTCAGTACGAGATCCCTTACGGCAAGCTGTACAACTGGTACGCGGTGGCGGACCCGCGCAACGTGTGCCCGGCGGGCTGGCACGTGCCCACGGATGGGGAATGGAACACGTTGGTGGGCTATTTGGACCCTGCATACGAACCCAACGATGGGACTCAAAGCGCAACAGCAGGCGGCATGATGAAGAGCACGGGCACGCAGTATTGGGACAGCCCCAACACCGGCGCCAGCAACGAGAGCGGTTTCTCAGGCCTTCCGGGCGGCTACCGCAATTACGGCAATGGCTACGTCGACCACCTTGGCTTCCTCGGCAACTGGTGGAGTGCCTCGGAGAGTGTTGCGGAGAGCGCTTGGACCCGCGCCCTGAGCTACGACGATGCAGCCATCAACTGGAGCAGCCACAGCAAGAGGTCTGGTTTTTCGGTGCGGTGTCTCAGGGATTGAACTATTTTTCAATTTGGCCCTTTGAACTGGCCGGAAGTAGAACAAAAGCCCCGCGGCCTGCACTGAGCGGAGTCGAAGTGAGCGGGGTCGCGAAAATTTTCGGGATGGCACTGTACTATGAGCTACCGGTGTACAAGGCGTGCTACGACCTGCTGCTGGAGGTTTTTCGTTTCACCAAGGGGTTCAGCAAGGAGTACAAGAGGGCCAACAGCCGCAAGGATAAGTCGGCGGTGCTGGAGGAGGCGCGGATCCTGTCCGGCTTGGCGATCCCGTGACGATCACGCCAAGGTGAGCCCTTCGATACCCTTGAAATGCTTCGTGTTCAATGTGAGCAGAGGCACGCTATGGGCGATGGCCGTGGCCGCGATCAGCTGGTCGGCGAAGTGGATGTCGCGACCCAAGCTCACCTGGTCCAGGATCTTGCGGAAACAGCCCGACACCTCCATGGTGAACGGCAGCACGTGGAACTTGTCGAACAGTTCACGCTTGGTGGCCGCATACTCGTTCCTGTTCCGTGTCCCGGCCAGCACTTCGGCCACGATGGCATCGCAAAGCACCAACGTGCTGCCCTCCACCTTACCCAAGGCGGCCATGGCGCGTGGTTCACGCCTGAACCGGCCAATGAGCACGCTGGTATCGATCAGGACCGTTTCCATGCCTTCTCACGCAGCTCCTCGGCGGTGACCGGATTGTCCTTCCAAAGCTCCTCCAGGGTGGCGAAGGGATCCTTTTCCCGTTTGGCCTCACGCTCCACGAACTCCACGAAGAGGGCGCTGATGCTCTTCTTGCGCCTGCGGCTGAGCATGGCCGCCGTGCGCTTGAACTTCGGCGGGACCGAGAGGGTGAGCTTGGTGGTCATGATGTTACGTGCTGATGCACGAAGATACGTGATCTTGGTCCGCAAAATGCCTGTCAGACCCGCCCTTACTTAGATCTCCTCCACCACCGCAGGATCCAATAGGGTGGAGGTATCCCCCAGGCTCCCCAATTCGTTCTCCGCCACCTTCCGCAGGATGCGCCGCATGATCTTGCCGCTGCGCGTCTTGGGCAGGCCGCTCACGAACTGGATCTTGTCGGGCTTGGCGATGCGGCCGATCATCGATACGCGTCCTTCCGGTCAGATACGTTCTCGATACGCACCAGCCTGATCGCATCGCCAATGAAATAAATGACGCGTTAGCTGCCTATCCGGATGCGCCATAAGTCGTCATGGCCTTTCAGCTTCTTGCACCCGGCAGGTCGCGGGTCCTACGCCAAGCCACTGACCGCCTCTACAATGCGGACCGCAGTTCGTGCCGGTATGGCGTCGATCTCCTTTCGGGCGTTCCGGAGCCACTCGATCGAGTAGCTCATTTGCGCTTGGCGCGCTTGTACACGGCCTTCGCCACCTCCTCATGTGGGATGCCCGGTTCGTTGCGCCGTGCCAGCGCCACAAGCCCATCGAGGTACTCTTCGACCGCCTCGGGTTCCTTGGCCAACGTGACCAGATCGATCTGCACGTAGCGCCTGTTCTCGGTCTCGTCGGTGATGAGCTTCACGCCTTTGATGGGGCTTGCGGCTTTCATGCTATCAAAGGTAATGCGGTTCACACCCTCCCCCCCCTGATCTCCTCCACCACCGCAGGATCCAATAGGGTGGAGGTATCCCCCAGGCTCCCCAGTTCGTTCTCCGCCACCTTCCGCAGGATCCGCCGCATGATCTTGCCGCTGCGCGTCTTGGGCAGGCCGCTCACGAACTGGATCTTGTCGGGCTTGGCGATGCGGCCGATGCCGGCCACCACGGCCTCGATCACCTCGCCGCGCATGTTCTCCACGGCGATGGCATCGTCGGCTGGGATGGGTTTTTCGCAGACCACGTAGGCGTAGATGCCCTGGCCCTTGATGTCGTGCGGGTAGCCCACCACGGCGCTCTCCACCACGCCCTTGGCCTGGTTGATGGCGTTCTCGATCTCAGCCGTGCCGAAGCGGTGGCCGCTCACGTTGATCACATCGTCCACGCGACCGATGATGCGGTAGCGCCCGTCGGCATCGCGTCTGGCGCCGTCGCCACTGAAGTAGTAGCCCTTGTAGCTGCTGAAGTAGGTCTGGCGACAACGCTCATGGTCGCCCCACGTGGTGCGCAGGATGCTGGGCCAGGGGAACTTCATGCACAACAGGCCTTCCACTTCATTTTCGGTGATCTCCTCGCCTTCGGGCGTCAGTAGCACGGGTTGCACGCCGGGCAACGGCCATGCGGCGTGCGCGGGTTTCTCGTCGTTCACACCGGCCATGGTGCTTATGAGGATGCCGCCGGTCTCGGTCTGCCACCAGGTGTCCACGATGGGGCAGCGGTCCTTGCCCACGTGGATCTTGTACCAGTTCCACGCCTCCTCGTTGATGGGCTCGCCCACGCTGCCGATCACACGCAGGGAATCGAGCGAGTAGGGTAGCACGTGGTCCAGTCCGGCGGCCATCAGGCTGCGGATGGCGGTGGGGGCGGTGTAGAAGATGTTCACGCCGTGCTTGTCGATCACCTGCCAGAAGCGGCCCGCATCGGGGAAGGTGGGCACGCCCTCGAACACCAGCGTGGTGGCGCCGTTCAGCAGCGGACCGTAGATGATGTAGCTGTGGCCGGTGATCCAGCCCACGTCGGCCGTGCACCAGTACACGTCGCGCTCTTCGTACTGGAACACGTTGCGGAAGCTGTAGTCGGTGTACACCATGTAGCCGCCGCAGGTGTGCACCACGCCCTTGGGCTTGCCGGTGCTGCCGCTGGTGTAGAGGATGAAGAGGGGATCCTCCGCATCCATGACCTCGGCAGGGCAGTGCTTGTCCACATGCGTCAGTTCCTCGTGCAGCCACACGTCGCGGCCCTCCTGCATGCTCACGCTCCAGCCCAGGCGGTCGGTCACGATCACCTTCTGTACCGTGGGGCAGGTCTCCAGCGCCTCGTCCACCACACGCTTCACGGGGATCTGCTTGTGGCCGCGGTTCAGGCCATCGCTCGTCAACACCATGGTGGCCTCGGCGTCCTGGATGCGATCGCTCAAGCTCTGTGCGCTGAAGCCGCAGAACACCACGCTGTGGATGGCCCCGATGCGCGCGCAGGCCAGCGTGGCGATGACCAGTTCGGGCACCATGGGCATGTAGATGCAGATGCGGTCGCCCTTCTTGGCGCCGTTGCGCTTCAGCACGTTGGCATACCGGCACACCCGCTCGTACAGTTCGCGGTAGGTGAGGCGTACGAAGCGTTCCTGCGGGTCGTTCGGTTCCCAGATGATGGCCACCTTGTCGCCGCGCTCCTCCAGGTGCCGGTCCAGGCAGTTCTCGGTGATGTTGAGCCTGCCGCCGATGAACCACTTCACGTCAGGCTTCTCGAAGTCCCACTGAAGGGTGGTGTCCCACTTCCGCTGCCAGATGAAATTCCCGGCCACGTCCGCCCAGAACGCTTCGGGGTCCCTGCGGGCTTCGGCGCAGGCGGTGTCGTAGTCGGCTTGTGTGCGGATGCGATGCAGGGCCATGGTCGCGGGTTTTCGGGCGTCTTGCGGGCTGCGCGTTGCAGGTTGGTCCGGTGCGGTTCGGTGCTTGGTTCCGTGATGCCGTGTCCCTTCCGCATCGACGGTGCCTGGTGCCGTTCACCAACCGCGATGTTACGGATCCTCGTCCAGAATGCCTGGCCGGACCGTTGCGATGGATGACCGGCGGATGCATGACCATGCAGGCAGGCGTCCATGTGCGCACCCGGATCCCTTCACGGAAAAATTCGGCGACATACTTGACAGGAGGGGCCTGCGTTCTCGAAATTGCAGGACCCTTCGACACACGGACCGGTCTGACAGAACGAAAATCCCCTACCTCCATGTGGCCAGTCCAGACCCTTACGCTGTTGCTCTGCCTCACCGATGAAGAGCAGCTCTTCGCCCAACGCGCAGTGGAGCCTGCGCCTCCGGCCCCCATTGAATGGGTGGTCCCTGCCGCCGAAGAGGTTCGCGAAGCCAGGGAGGTGGAGGTTCCTGAAGCCTGACCGATCACGCTCTGACCGCGGGTGCCCCGATGCATTGCCCTGCGTCGGGGTCTTCCGTTCTTCGCCCGCCTCTCAGCGGTACGGGTGTCCGTATGTCAGCTGGCTGAAAGAGGCTGGGAAGGAGCGCGGGAATGCCATCCGGGTGGCGAAGCGCGAACGTGTCGGGCACGCAATGAGTTTGGTCAGTGCATCTGCATCCGACCGGGGATAGTTTCGTGCAAAACGTCGATGCCATGGAACCGACCATCCTCAAAAACCTCATGGAACCTGCGATCATCAATACCCTCATGGAACCTTCCATCCTCAAGCGTGCGGTTTTGAAAGCGGCCCGCACCCGGTTGGAGGATCTGGCTGCGGAACTGAAGGAACGCGTGGCCGACCTGCGTTCAGTGACCATGGGCGGCGATGACGCGGAGAGCGCCAGCCAGACCGAGAGTGTCCGGGGTTCCGACGTGGACCTGCTGAACGCCTTGGAGGGGCAATTGCTGCAGGTGGATCGCGACCTGGTCCGCCTTTCCCAGTTGAACCCTTCAGCACATTCAACGGCCGTGCAATATGGTGCGGTGGTGCACACGTCCGTGCGCAATTTCCTTATCGCTGTCAGCATGGATGAGTTCGATGCCGTTGGGCGACGATATCTCGGAGTGACCCTGCAGGCACCCGTCATACAAGCCTTGCTTGGCCGCAGCGTGGGTGATCGTGTCATGGTGAACGGTGTCACCTACACGGTTGAGGCTGTTGTATGATCCTGCAAGCTGCGTTCCTTTGCTCGTGGCGATCTTCACCGCCAGTTGCACCATGGAACTCCTCAGCCTCAGCATCGGCGCCCGCGTTTTGCACCCCACCATGGGTGAAGGCGTTGTCTTCGACCTCGACGCACGCACCGTCCATATCTTCTTCAAGGACCAGGGCGAACAGTCACTCAGCCGCAACTTCGCCGGCCTGCAGGTGACCGCCCCCGGCCCCGAACTGCCCGAAGCAGGCCTCGACATGGCCGCGGTGGAGGAGGCCCTGGCGGACGTGCTGGAACGGATGAACCTGCCGCAGCGCCCCGTGGAGATGGCCCGCAAGTACGAGGGTGGCACGCTGGAACTGAAGCCCAAGGACACCGGCCTCAAGAGCAAGGAACTGCCCATCGACGACTTCTTCCACAAGATCGTGATGATCCGCGACCGCTTCCGCGTGCTGGAGCAGAAGATCAACGCGCACCCCGCGCTCAGCGAGGCCGACAAGGTGGACCTGCAGCAGTACATCACCCGCTGCTACGGCAGCCTCACCACCTTCAACATCCTGTTCGAGGACAAGGAGGACCACTTCGTTGGGCAGAAGGGGGAGTGATCTTTTCAACCGCCCTTGCGATCGGCCTGCTGTCGATCGT
>JBIJDX010000292.1:0-2642 GCA_044343855.1 Flavobacteriales bacterium | reverse complement strand
ACCGCCTCCTTGGCGGCCAGCTTATCACCCATCACCTTCATGGCCTTGGGCGAAGGGCCCACGAAGATCACCCCGGCCTTTTCGAGTGCCGTGGCGAATGCGCCGTTCTCGCTGAGGAAGCCATAGCCCGGGTGAACGGCATCCACCTTCAGGTCGATGCAGACCTTCACCAGCTTGTCGATGACCAGGTAGCTCTCCTTGCTGGGTGCAGGCCCGATGCAGACCGCCTCATCAGCGAAGCGCACGAAGGGGGCGTTGCGGTCGGCCTCGGAATACACGGCCACGGTGGCAATGCCCATCTCACGGGCGGAGCGCATCACGCGCAGGGCGATCTCGCCACGGTTGGCGACGAGCAGTTTGTGGATCTTCTTGGTGGCCATCGGGGTTCACTTGCGATATACGTCCTTCCGATCCCCCACGCTTTCCACGCGAACGATCCGTAAAACGTCTTGAACGGAGTAGAGGATACGGAACGAGCCTACGCGGATCCTCCAACCATCCTTTGTGCCTTGTAGTTTCTTACATCCTGGTGGACGCGGCTCCACACCGAGTGCTTTGATCGTTCTGAACAGCTTGGTACGCATCGGCTCCGGAACCTTCCAAAGCTCTCGGTCAGCGCTGCGAGCCAGCTCAACGGTGTAGCTCACTTTGCCTTGGACTTCTTCAATCGACGCTCGAAGTCGGCCAATGGAATGGTCGGTTCCGACCGACGGGACTCGATCAGGATGGCGTCCAGGTAGTCTTCCACTGCTTCCCGGTCTTTTTCAATGAGCGCGACATCGATCTGCACATAGCGTTTGCGGCTCTTTTCGTCGCGCAACATGGTTATCCCCTTCATGGCTCGTTGATCTCGTACAAATGTAAAGCGACCTCGGACAGGATGCTCAACCTTGGCCCGATGTTTGGCATTCCCCTACCATGCGCACCCTCCCGCTCCTCCTCGCCCTGCTCACTCTGCCCGCCATGGCCCAGCTGGGCCGCAAAGAGCTCCGCACCGACACCGGGCTCGTGGTACTGCACCACCATGCCACGGGCGAAGTGAGCACCAAGGAATGGATGGACACCGACGAGCGCTTCGGGCTCACCACGGCGTACGACCGCAGTGGCAAGGAGATCTTCCGGTACGGCACCCGGCGCATCGGTGGGCATGCCAGCGTACACTTCAGTTATCACGCGAACGGCGCCGTGAGCAAGGCCGAAGCCAGCGACGCGCCCGATGCCGGCATCCAATGGTACCGCAGCACCACCACCTTCGACGACCAGGGCAACCGCACGGGCTTCACCGAAGAGAGCAACGAGCTGCTGGAACGGACCTACACACGTCCCATCGAGCCCTTTGCCCCCAACAATGAACCGGCGCGAAAGCCGGAGGTGGCCTACTGCCAGAAGCTCTTCACCAACGAGGTATTCCTGGTGAACGCCACGCGTCAAGCCGGAAAGGCCACCGTGAAGGTCATGCGCCCCTCCCCCGCCCTGAAGGACAGTGAGCACACCCTGGCCCCTGGCGATACCGTGCGGCTGGGCAGCTACAGCGTGGGCGAGCGTTTTGCGGCACCGGATACCGAACTCACCGTGGAGACACGGCGCGCGCTGCGGAACCGGAAAAAGCCTGAGGCTCCCGGTGTGTTGCGCACGGACAATGCGCCGGTGGACGATACCACGCAACGCTGGTACCTTGTCATCCATGGATGGGCCTCGGGGCGTTCAACAACCAGGCCTGGCACCAAATGACCGCAACCATCCCTGATCGCGCGACAAAGGGTGCACACCACTTGATGTTGCTCCTGGGCCTTCTCGTCCCAACCGCCCATGCCCTCGCCCAGGTGGACCTGCGCTTCACCAACCGCACCGGCCATCGCATTGAAGCATTGACCTTCGCAGGGGTCGCATTGGGCGACCTTGCCCCGGACAGCACAAGGGCACTGGCAATTGACTCGGTGCTGCTCTGCGGCCAGCGCCCCTGCGTGCAACCCACAGGGAGGATCGCGGGTCTCCGCATGGACCCGAAGGAGCCCGGCTGGTGCGGCACGAAATCACTCCACCTGTACGACGGCCGTTTGGATGTGTGCATCCACCTGACGGAGGAATTCCACGGTGGCCGCAAGCTGCGGCTATCGCCATGCCCTCCCCCCGGGAAGTGACCGCCATGCCCCCCCCCCCTGAAGGCTGGTTCACCGGATATTGATTAGTTTGGCATTTCCACAGCCATACCGCATGAAACGACCTTTACTGGTAGTCTCCATTCTCCTTGCCTCTCTTTCCGCACACGCACAGTGTGACGAACCCGCACGCAACAAGGTGTTGCTCGTGGGCGATAGCTGGGCGTTCTTCATGGGCGTGGACCAGACCATCAATGAACAACTCACGAAATGGGGACATTCGGGCTACCGCTACTACACCAACCTGGTGCTGGCAGAGAACGGGGCCCAAACGGACGACTTCCTCGGCCTTGAAAAGCAAGCCGAGATCGCGGAACGACTGCTGGCGGACCCGGACATCACGGTGGTCCACCTGAGCCTTGGAGGAAACGATGTGCTTGGCGACTGGAACGTGGATTTCAGCGCGGCCGAGACCGAAGCGCTCAAGGAGCAGGTCTTCTCGCGTCTGCGCCAGGTCATCGACTACATCCTTGCCGTGCGGCC
>JBIJDX010000119.1:0-8847 GCA_044343855.1 Flavobacteriales bacterium | reverse complement strand
CGCATCAGCGGGGTCTCCCCTGCCGATCTCAGCGTGCTGATGGTCTACCTGGGCCGATGATCGTTCCACACCCGACCGACCCCACGGACCCTGCGGATGAAGGCATCCGTTACGCCACCAACCCGATCGTTCCACGTGGAACAACTCCGTGAAACCCTCCCCCATTGTCCGCTCTGCCGGTCCACATCGTTGAGCCCCGGCGTAGCCATCCGGGACCATTCCATCACCAAGGAGACCTTCGCGGTGGCGACCTGTGGCGGCTGCGGCTTCTGCTTCACCAACCCACGGCCACCAGCGGACGACCTGGACCGGTACTACGCCAGCGAGGATTACATCTCGCACAGCAACCGGCGCCGTGGGCTCAAGGAACACATCTACCAACGCGCACGCCGCAGGGCGATACGCGGTAAACATGCCCTCATTGCGCAGCACCAACCGACCGGCAGGGTGCTCGACATCGGATGCGGAACGGGCCAGTTCCTGGCCCACCTCGCCAGCAGGGGTTACCTCGTGCAGGGCGTGGAGCCGAGCACCACCGCCCGGGAACAAGCCATCCGCGAACATGCACTGAACGTGGTGGCGACCATGGACGGGGTGCCTTCGGAGGAGCGCTTCAACGTGGTGACCATGTGGCATGTGTTGGAACATGTGCCCGACCTGCGCGCCACGTTCAAACGCCTCTATGCGCTGCTGGCCGTGGGAGGCCTGCTGGTCATCGCTGTGCCGGACCGGGAAAGCTGGGACGCGGAGCATTACGGAACGGACTGGGCGGCATGGGATGTGCCTCGCCACCTCAGCCATTTCCGCCGCAACGACCTGCGCACCCTGCTGCACGAGCATGGATTCGAACTGGTGGAGCTACGCAGGATGTGGCTCGACGCCTACTACATCGCACTTCTGTCCGAGGGTTATCGCGGACGTTCACCAGCCCTGGCGTTTCCGCTGGCCCTGCTGAAGGGAACCTGGTCCAACCTGTCGGCACTGGTCGGAAACCGGCCGACATCCAGTTCACTCTATGTTGCCCGAAAGGCAGAAGCCTGAGAAGGGACTTTTTAAGCCCGCTGGTGAATTTTGTGGGTCCGGCTGGTGGTGCACCTATGGAGGGTCGTCGTTCGTGCAGCAGGAGCCGTTTTGGGGCCTTATTACAATCCTTTGATGCTCAGATAGTTACAGCAAGGGACCGGCAAGGCCACCCGTTCCGGGGTTACACGCACCCCTCCACGCCTTGTACATTCGCAGCCCTGTTCACAACCTACGGCACCATGTCCACCAGCACGCTCACAGCATTACCCAAGGCGATCACGGAAACCTTAGCCGAACTAGGCGTGAAGCCCGAGAACCCGGGCGTGAGCACGGGTGGCACATGGATCGCGAGCAACGGCGGGGTGCTGCCAAGCCACAGCCCGGTGGACGGCACACGCATCGGCAGCGTGCAGGGGGCTGACAGGCAGGCCTACGAACAAGCCATCGCCGCAGCCCAACGCGGCTTCACCGAATGGCGCACGTGGCCCGCTCCCAAGCGTGGCGAGGTGGTCCGCCAGTTGGGCGAGGAGCTCCGTGCCCACAAGGCCGCACTGGGCCGCCTGGTGAGCTACGAGATGGGCAAGAGCTACCAGGAGGGCCTGGGTGAAGTGCAGGAGATGATCGACATCTGCGATTTCGCCGTGGGCCTCAGCCGCCAGTTGCACGGGCTCACCATGCACAGCGAACGACCGGACCATCGCATGTACGAGCAGTGGCATCCGTTCGGCCTGGTGGGCATCATCACGGCCTTCAACTTCCCGGTCGCCGTGTGGAGCTGGAACACCGCACTGGCGTGGATCTGCGGCGATGTGTGCCTGTGGAAGCCCAGCGAGAAGACACCCCTCTGCAGCATCGCCTGCCAGCACATCACCGAACGCGTGTTCCAACGCAACGGCGTGCCCGAAGGCGTGAGCGTGCTGATCAACGGAGGGCGCGAGGTGGGCGAGTGGATGAGCCACGACACCCGCATTCCGCTGGTGAGCGCCACCGGCAGCACGCGCATGGGCAAGGCCGTGGGCGCCGCCGTGGGCGAACGGTTGGGCCGTTCCCTGCTGGAGCTGGGTGGCAACAACGCGATCATCATCAGCGACAAGGCCGACCTTGACATGGCCCTCATCGGCTGCGTGTTCGGGGCGGTGGGAACGGCCGGCCAACGCTGCACCAGCACCCGCCGCCTCATCATCCACGACAGTGTGTACGACACCTTCCGCGACAAGCTGGTGAAGGCCTACGGACAACTGCGCATCGGCGATCCGCTGAACGAGCACAACCACGTGGGCCCACTGATCGACAAGGCCGCGGTGGACATGTACCTGAAGGCGCTGGAAGCCGCGCAGGCGCAGGGCGGCAGGCTTGCCGTGGCCGGAGGTGTGCTCAGTGGTGATGGCTACGGAAGCGGGTGCTATGTGAAGCCCGCCATCGTGGAGGCCACGCCGGACATGCACATCGTGCAGGAGGAGACCTTCGCACCCATCCTCTACCTGCTCCGCTACAGCGGTGATGTGCACGAGGCCATCGCCATCCAGAACAACGTGAAGCAGGGCCTGAGCAGCGCCATCATGACGCTGGACCTGCGCGAAGCCGAGCGCTTCCTGGGCGCCGCCGGCAGCGACTGCGGCATCGCCAACGTGAACATCGGCACCAGCGGTGCGGAGATAGGCGGTGCGTTCGGTGGCGAAAAGGAGACCGGTGGTGGCCGTGAAAGCGGCAGCGATGCCTGGAAGGCCTACATGCGGCGCCAGACCAACACCATCAACTACGGCACCAAGCTGCCACTGGCGCAAGGCATCCGGTTCGACCTCTGAGAACGGGCCGGACCGATCCCGCTTCGCGCATATCTTGGCGGCGATGAGCTCACTGCCAACCCTTGTGCTCGCATCGGGGCTGCTCGCCGCATGCAATGCGACCGCACCGCGTGAGCATGCGCAGCGCCCGAAGGCGGGCCGGTGGAGCATGGACCTGGAGCTCAATGGCGAGCACCTGCCGGTGCACCTCGAAGTGGTGCCCGTGGACAGCGCCTCGTGGTGGTTGCAGGTGATCAACGGTGATGAGGTGATCACCGTGAAGGACATCGAACAGCGCGGTGATTCGTTGTTCATCCGCATGCCCCTGTTCGATTCGGAGTTCCGGGCCGTGCTGCACGATCCGGAACACATGAGCGGCCGCTGGTTCAACCACCTCAGGGGCCCCGACCATTCGATGCCCTTCGAGGCACACGCAGGCCACCAGCCCAGACCCACGGCCGACAGCAGCACGATGGGCGGCCAGTGGCGGGTACGCTTCAGCCCCGGTGCGGACGATGGATACGATGCCATCGGCATCTTCGAGCTGCGGGCCAATGGACAGGCCACCGGCACGTTCCTCACCGAAACCGGCGACTACCGCTACCTCGATGGTTGGATGCAGGACGATTCGCTGCTGCTCGGCGGCTTCGACGGTTCACATGCCTTCCTATTCCAGGCCGCACGGCAGGGTGACAGCCTCGTGGGGCGCTTCCGCAGTGGCATCCATTGGGAGGAACCATGGGTGGGCGTGCGTGACCCCGGATTCAAGCTGCGCGACCCCGACTCGCTCACCTTCCTGCGCGAAGGCCATGGGATGATCGACTTCCGCTTCCCCGACCTGCAGGGACGCCTGGTATCGCCCAATGACCCGCAGTACAAGGGCAAGGCCCTGCTGGTGCAGGTGATGGGGAGCTGGTGCCCCAACTGCGTGGATGAAACGCGCCTGCTGAACGAATTGTACGCCAGGTACCACGCCGCCGGCCTGGAAGTGCTGGCAGTGGCGTTCGAGAAGCACCGCGATCCGGACCGTGCCAAGCAAGCGCTGGAACGCTACCAACACACCCTGGAGGTGCCGTACCCCATCCTGTACGCGGGATCGGCGGACAAAGCGGAGGCGGCGGCCAGGATGCCCTTCCTGAACCATGTGATGAGCTACCCCACCTGCATCCTGGTGGACCGGCGGGGCAAGGTGCGCCGCATCCGCACGGGCATCTACGGCCCCGGCACCGGCGCGCACTATGCCCAGTACAAGCGGAGCCTCACCCGCTACGTGGAGGAACTGCTGGACGAAGACCCGGTTGCCACCCTGCCCTGATCAGGGGCGCTGCTCCACATCCACCCTGGGCCGTTCGGTGCGGTTGGCCAGCAGCCACGCCGTGTGGAACACCAGCAGTGCCCGCTGGCGCAGTTTGTCGAACTCGATCCTCTCCACATCGTCCGTGGGTTTGTGGTAATCCGCGTGGATGCCGCTGAAATAGAAGATGCTGGGTATGCCCTTGCGGGCGAAGTTGTAGTGGTCGCTGCGGTAGTAGAAACGGTTGGGGTCGTTGGCCGCATTGAACGTGTAATCCAACTCGAGGCCGGCATACACCCGGTTGGCCTCCTCGTTGATGGCGTGCAGCCCGGTGCTCAGGCGGTCGCTGCCGATGACGTAGATGTAAGGCGCCTTGTCGGTGTGCGCGCTGTCCGTGCGACCGATCATGTCGATGTTGAGGTCGGCGATGGTGTTCTCCAGCGGGAACACCGGATGGTCGCTGTAGTACTCCGAACCCAGGAGACCACGCTCCTCGCCGCTAACGGGCATGATGAGCACACTGCGCCGCGGCCCATGGCCGTTGTTGCGTGCCTGGATGAAGGCTTCGGCCATCTCCAGCAGGGCCACCGTGCCCGAACCATCGTCATCGGCACCGTTGTAGACCTGACCGTTCTCCACGCCCACGTGGTCGTAGTGCGCCGTGACCACCACCAGCTCATCGGCCAGATCCGTGCCGGGGATGTAGGCCAGCACGTTCTCCGTATGCACTTCGCCCTGCCTGTTCTCGTGCTTCACGGTGAACGCGGCGGCAACCGTGCTGGGTTTGCGGCTTTGCTTGATCCGTGACCAGCTGGCACCCGGGAGCAGGGCCTGCACACGTGCATCATCCACCACCATCACCTGGAGTGCGGTACGCGGCTTGCGCGCGGCATCGGCCTGACGCAGGCGGCCATGGGGCAGGGTGAGTTCCCCGGTGGCGAGGAACGGGGTGAGGCCGGGCTGCGCAAGCACCAGCAACCGTGCACCGGCCTTGGTCGCACGCTCGGCATGGAGGCGCATGGCACCCGGCAGGTCAGCGGTTCCACTGCTGAGCGGCACGAGCACTACGCCATTCCTCACCTCAGCCAGCGCGGATATGTCCCCTGAACGACCCGTGCAGTGGATGCGGTCCACCACGAGGTCAGCGTCGATGTTCTCGCGGAAATAAAGGAGGTCCTGCATCCAACGCAGGGTGTCCTTCGCGGTCACCAGGTCCAATGATCCGTTCTTTTCCTCAATGAGCATGTAGGGCTGGTAATAGCCATCCACCACGTCCCCACGACCCTCAATGGGAGGCACTCCCATGGCAATGAACTGGTCGCGCAGATAAGTGGCCGCCATCTTCTGCCCCTCCTTGCCGGTATCACGGCCCAGGTAGGCATCGCTGGCCAGGACGCGCAGGTGGCGCTCCAGATCGGCGGTGGTGATGGTGGCGGCATAACGCAGTGCCACACTGTCCACCTGGCCCATCATCGGGATGGTCAGGCAGAGGGTCGGGAGCAGGGAGGAGCGCCGCATCATGCTCCGGGCAGCGTTTCGATCTTCTCCACGCGGCGCTGGTGGCGACCCCCTTCGAAGCGGGCATTGATGAAGGCATCCACGATGGCAACCGCCTTCTCCGTGCTGATGAACCGCGCCGGCAATGCGAGGATGTTGGCGTTGTTATGTTCCCGGGCCAGGCTGGCCAGCTCAGGCTCCCATGCCAATGCCGAACGCACGCCCGCATGCTTGTTGGCGGTGATGTTGACCCCGTTGCCACTTCCGCAGATGAGCACGCCGAGCGCATTGCTGTCGGCGGCGACCGCTGCGGCAACGGGATGTGCGAAGTCGGGGTAGTCGACACTGTCCTTGACATGGGTGCCTTCGTCCCTCACCTGGAACCCACGTGCACGCAGGTGTTCCTTGAGATGGTGCTTGAGGTCGATGCCGGCATGGTCGCTGCCGATGAAGAGTTGCTGGGACATGGTTCAAAGATACCGGAGCGGCCCAAGCGCGGATACTGTTGAAAACCCCTCGCCGGATCCAACGATCACC
This sequence comes from Flavobacteriales bacterium, assembly GCA_044343855.1. Classification (GTDB taxonomy): domain Bacteria; phylum Bacteroidota; class Bacteroidia; order Flavobacteriales_F; family PHOS-HE28; genus PHOS-HE28. The sequence continues at coordinate 2,712 of JBIJDX010000119.1, read as the reverse complement.
CCCTTGGATCGGTGTGATCCGTGTTGATAAGAACCAATAAGAAAAGTTGCTGTTGACACATGTTCGTCTGCTTGATCGATCCACTGGAATTTGCAAGGATCCGTTTCCAGTGAAAGGTCAACAGGGATCGAACGATCGAGGGGGTACCACGGACCGCCGAACTTTGCACAGCGGCTTGGAACGATGTTTGTCAACGATCGTGGATGACCGCGCGCTTTGAATTGATAACCAGTTGGATGGATATACCACTACCCGTCCACACATGTTGATAAGCCCTGCGTTACTTTTGATAACCGATCCGTGCAAGTCCGGGGGATCACTTTCATCAACACGATCAACAGCCCATACTACATCAAACACTCTTTTAAAGAAGAGAATATGAATGCATAAGAGGATGTTGATGATCGTGGTGGTCTGTGCATGGGTGCATGGCACGGAAGCGCAGCAGGTGGTTGCCGACAGCATCACCCGGTATTTCCATGCCAATGGCCGGGTGAGTAGTGAGGGGATGCTTGTGGATGGACGTCCGGAAGGCACCTGGCGAAGCTTCTACGAGGATGGAACCCTGCGCAGCGAAGGGGACCGCCGGCAGGGTCGTTTGGAGGGCACCTGGCGCTTCTATGACGGCAATGGAAGGATCGAGCGTACCATCGACTACGGCAACGACCAGCGCCAGGGGCTCGCGGTGCGCTACGATACGGCCGGGTTGCCGGTGAGCGAGGAGCCCTATGCGAACGACCTGCGTGAGGGTGTGGCCCGGTATTACCATGCCAATGGTCAGGTGCACAAGGAGATCCCCTTCAAGGCAGGCAAGGAGGAGGGCAGGGGCACCGAATATGCGATGGATGGGAGGGTGGTGGCGCTGCTCACCTATGGTGCGGGCATGCTGCGTCGCCGTGACGAGATCAACCGGGTGGACCGCATGGGCCTGAAGCAGGGTGCATGGAAGGAGTTCCATCCCTCTGGAAAGGTCCGTTGGGAGGGCACCTATGTGGATGACCGGCTGCAGGGTGTGGTGAAGGAGTACGATGTCCAGGGCAACCTGAAGTCGCTGCGCAAATACGATGCTGGTCAGGTGGATAGCATGGCGCAGGACAAACTGCTCGTGGACATCAAGCGCACATACCATCCCAACGGAAGGGTCGCCAGCCTGGGCAGCTACAGCAAGAGCGGAAGGAAGGAGGGACTTTTCAAGGAATTCGCTCCGGATGGTTCACTGGTGGGTGCCAGGATCTACGCCGGCGATCGCTTGGTCAGCGAAGGGCGGGTGAACGATCTGGGTGCGCTGGAAGGGCCCTGGGTGGAGTACTACGCCACTGGCGAAAAGCGTGCTGAAGGAAGCTACAAGGAAGGCAGGCGTGATGGTGCCTGGAGCTTCTTCCACCGCAGTGGCAAGGTGGAACAGAAGGGGAACTATGTGGCCGGTCTGCCGCAGGGCGAATGGAAATGGTATTACGAAAGCGGAGCGCTGCACCGCGAGGAGTATTACCGGCGTGGCAGGGAGGATGGCGCCTCCATGGAGGTTGCGGAGGATGGCAGTGTGCTCACACAGGGTGCCTACATCGATGGCAACAAGGAGGGTCCGTGGGTCTATCATGTTGGCGATCACCGTGAGGAGGGGGCCTACAAGGATGGTCTCCGCGATGGTCCCTGGCGTTTCACATACCACGATGGTACGCGCAATTTCACTGGCACTTACGTTGATGGCGCACCCCAGGGCAGGCACAAGTGGTACTGGCCCAACGGCGAATTGAAGCGTGAAGGGAAATACGGTGCAGGCCTTGCCCAGGGCGACTTCATCCACTACAACGAGAACGGGTTCCCGGTGATGACCATCACCTACAGGGATGGTGTGGAGGTACGCATCGACGGGGTGAGGGTGCCCCCTCCATTGCAGCCAGGTGCTGCCGATTGATGCACCATGTCGATGCGACCATCCCGGTTCAGGTCGGATGCCATACCGAGGGACCCTGTGCCATGAGCGACCCCTACACCGATCTGCAGCGACGCTACGATGCGCTGGTCCAACGCTGCCTGGCCGGTGTGTTCCGCACCACCCTGGACGGGCGTTTGCTGGAGGCCAACGATGCACTTGCCCGGATCCTCGGCTACCGTGATCGCCAGGAATTGCATGAACAGCCTCTTGTGGAGCTCTATCCCAGTGCAGCGGCCCGCGCTGAGTTCCTGCGGGCATTGCGCAGTTCGGGCAGGTTGGTGAACCATGAAATGGTCCTGCGCCACCGCTCCGGTCGCCAGCTGCATGTGCTGGAGAATGTCTTCATCGATGAGGCGGCGGACGGATCGGCCACCATCCAGGGAACCCTCATCGACATAACCGAGCGCAAGCAGGCCGAGTTGGAACAGCGTTCGCTGATCGCCAGCTACCGCAGCCTCGTGGAACACATCCGCGATGGATTGTTGGTGGTGAAGGATGGCCGCGTGGCCTATGCCAATCCCGCGGCCGAACAACTGTGCCCGTTCCTTCCCCTGGGGGCCGAGGTGCTCACCCTGTTCCACGTGGATGACCGTGCGGCCATCGGTGAACGGATGCGCTCTCCGGCAGCCCATCCGGGCCCGCTGGCCGTCCGCCTGAGCGGTTCGCACGAAACAGGCCACGTGCTCTACATGAGCCCGGCGCCGCACCACGGTGCACAGGCCGTGCAATTGACCCTGCAGGACCAGCGCGCACAGCAGCATCTGCTCACTGAACAG
>JBIJDX010000118.1:0-8869 GCA_044343855.1 Flavobacteriales bacterium | reverse complement strand
CGGCATCGAGGTGGTCATCGACGAACCGGACGGAACCTCCATCACGTTGGTGACCGATGCCAACGGGCGATTCGGAACCCGCATCGCACCGAACAGCGAATACACCGTGAAGGCGCAGGGAGAAGGTCTGCTTGCGGCAAGCGCAAAGGCCACCACGAAGGGGCTGGTGCGGAGCGATACGCTCTCCGTGCTGCTGCAGCTGGACCGCGCGCTCATCGGCAGCACCTTCACCATCGAGAACATCTACTACGATTTCGACCAATGGGACATCCGGCCCGATGCCGCGGTGGAACTGGACAGGGTTGCAGGCATCTTCATCAGCAATCCACACCTCACGTTCGAATTGTCATCCCACACCGACAGCCGCGGATCGGACGCCTACAACCTGGTGCTGTCCGATGCACGTGCCAACAGTGCGGTCGACTACCTCATCCGCCACGGAGTGCCTGCGGACCGCATCACGGCAAGGGGATACGGCGAACGGTCGCTGATCAATGCCTGCAGCGACGGTGTTCCATGCACCGGGGAGGAGCACCAGGCCAACCGACGCACCGAGTTCAAGGTCACGGGCATCATCGACAAGCCCGCAGCTCCCTGACCGCGGTGGCAGCGATCACGCCGTCAGGGACCGCTTCACCGCCTCGCCGAAGGTGATCCCGGCGGCGCGTGAACGGACCCAGGACCGCACGTCGAAGTACTTCAGCACAAGCCCTTCGTTCGGATCCCTGAACAGCGTGTCGAGCTGCTCCTCCAACGAACGGAACAGTTCGAGCCTTGCCTGTTGGTCACCGGCACGCGCCAGACGCCTGACATGTTCGATGAGCAACCCCTCCACCTGGTTCGCCCGCTGCCGCTTGCTCAGGAAGCGCTGGGTCGAACGGACGATGTACTCCAACAGGTCGAAATTGCCCAGCTCGTAGTGCACCACAAGGTTGAAGAGCCGTGCGTAGGTGAAGATGTCCTGCCGCAGGGTCGGCTCGTTATCGTTCAGCACCTTGTTCAGCCAGAAGAGCGCCTTGTTCATCTCACCGGCCCCGAAGTGAACGCAGGCCAGGGCGAAAAAGAACTCCAGCTCATGTTCCTTCTGCAGCCTGCTGCCCAACGCCTCCATGCCCTCGATGATGGGAGCGACCAGCTCCATCGCACGCGCGTGCTCACCGGACCGGTCGAGCAGCCGGAGCTCGCTCAGGTAACTCGCAACGAAGACCTGTGAGGCGATGCTCTGCCCATGGAAACCCTCGGTATCCGGCAGCGCACGCATCGCGGTGATGTTCGCCCGAGCATGGTCAAGTTGGTGCAGTTCGACCTGCGCGTTGATGATGTATTGCAGCGTCCGGATGTAGCGCTTCGGCAGATCGGCCTTGATCTGCGGATTGCTGTCCAGAATGGTCTTCACCCGCCTGAACTTCTCCAATGATGCGGTCCAATCGCGCTTCGCCCACTGGCAGAACCCCTGCGTGTAATAGCAGATGGTCGCCGCGCGCTGTGACAGCGCCGTGTTCTTCCCCTTGATCAATTGGTGGCCGCTTATCTCCTCCACCATGGCATGTTCCTCCTCCGTGCGCACATAACCACCACTGCGGAACACATAATTGATCTTGGAGTACAGGATGTGGTAGGCGGCTAGGTTGCGAAGCTTCTCCACCACCTCACGCTCCTCCTCGATGAGCGCGTCAAGGTCCTTGGTGAACTCGCCCGACTCGTAGGCCTCCTCCAACAGCATCTTCTCCCAGTTCAGGAGCTCGAACCAATAGTAGAAGCGCTCGTTTTCGCGGGCGATCCTCTTGGCCCGGTGCAGCAGCTTGTTGCACTCCACGTACAACGCCTTCTGGTACAGGATCTCGATGTTCTTGATCTCCTGCTTCAGGATGCCGCTGATGCTCGATTCCGCATGGAAGGCCCGCAGCGCCTTCAGGATCAATTTGTAGAGGTGGTTCTTCTCCGATGGAAGGTGCTTGATGAAGGTCTCCTTCGCGAACTGCTTCTTCAGCGACTCCTCGTCATATGCGGCCTGCCGGTCGATGGCATCGAAAAGCCGCAGGTAGTTCTTGTCGCCCGATTGCAGCGAGGAGTGCAGCTTGAAGAACCGCTTCTCCGATTTGGTCAGGGAGCGGATCAGGTCGTGTAGCTCGGTGCTGGGCTTCATGGCAGGCGGTGGGATCCCAAGGAGGATATCCAAAGATAGGGATCCAAAAAGGGCTCTCCGGACCGTTCCCCGGCGGACCGCTGCCGATACCTTTGGAACATGCCACGCGCGCTCGCATTCATCCTCCTGCTCTCCACCCTTGCAACCAGCGCCCAGCACAGCTGCATCGATGCCAAGCGCAGCCGCGGTGCCACCGCACGCTCCGAGGGAGACCTCGCCACCTGGCCATGGGACCTCATCCACCAGCGCATCGCACTCGACCTCACGCGCGGGAACGTGATCCAGGGAGCATGTACCATCACCGCCACACCCCGCGCGGACGCAACGGAACTACCCCTGCACCTGCTGGCCCTCACAGTGGATTCGGTAACGCTCGCCGAAGACAACCTGTCATTCACCCATGCGGGCGAACTGCTCACCATCTCACTGCCACCAACCCCCATCGGCGACACCATCAACCTCACCGTCCACTACCACGGCGACCCCGTGACCGACCCCAGCGGGTTCGGTGGGTTCTACACCACCAACCCCTACACCTACAACCTGGGCGTGGCCTTCCAGAGCGTGCCCCATTCCTACGGGCGCGCATGGTTCCCCTGCGTGGACAACTTCACCGAGCGCAGCAGCTATGAGTTCCTTGTGAGGACCAACGGCGGCCGCACCGCATGGTGCAACGGCGAATTGCTGGCAACCATCCCCCTCGGAGGTGATACCACCCTGTTCCACTGGCTGCACCAGGAGACCATCCCCGCCTACCTGGCATCGGTGGCCTCCAGCACCTACACCGCCGCACGCGACACCTTCACCAGCATCACCGGGGACCGCATCCCCGTCGCGCTCATCGCACGCCCGCAGGACACCACCGCGCTGAAGTCATCCTTCCTCAACCTCCACGCAGCCTTCGACGCCTTCGAGCAACGCTTCGGAGCCTACCGCTGGAACAAGGTGGGCTATGTGCTCACCACCCAGGGTGCCATGGAGCACTCCACCAGCATCCACTATCCCGCGTCCATCGCGGACGGAACCCTGGCCTTCGAGGCCATCATGGCGCATGAACTGGCCCACCAATGGTTCGGCGACCTGGTGACCTGCGAACGGGCCGAGGAGATGTACATCAACGAGGGCGGCGCGGAATACCTCAGCTTCCTCTTCCTCGAAGCCGTTTACGGCCGTGATCGCTACATGTCCGAGGTGCGCCGCAACCATCGCGCCATGGTGCAGGGCGCACACCGCATCGATGAGGGCTGGTGGGCACTCGCGGACGTACCCCAGGAATGGACCTATGGCGAGCACTCCTACAACAAGGGTGCGGACATGTGGCACGGACTGCGCGGTGTGATGGGCGACTCCGCCTTCTTCAACGGCCTGCGTTCCTTCCTGGACTCCTTCGCCTTCCAACCCGTGAACACCGACCTGCTGGAGGCGCACCTCAGCGCGTTCACCGGCACCGACCTCGGCCCTTTCTTCGACGCACAGGTGCGGCAGGGGGGATGGGCGGCCTTCGAGGTCGACTCCATCGATGTGCAACCCAGCGGCAATGCCTTTGCGGTCACGGTGCACGTGGAGCAGAAGCAACGCGGGCCGGCCGCCCCCCACCAGCAAGTGCCCATGCCCGTGACCCTGTACTCCGCCGATGGCAGCGGATGGACCGCGCCGGAACCGCTGCTGCTGGGTGCCGGCACCACCACCACCACCCTCTCCGCACCCTTCGCCCCCGCATGGGTGGTGCTGAACGATGCCGAAGGGCTCACCCAAGCGGTTACCGTGGCGTCGGACACATTGCTGGCCACAGGTAACACGTTCTACGCCAACGCCGACCTGCGCATCACCGTGAACAGCATGCCCACCCCCACCCCCGTCCGCATCGAGGAGTACTGGGTGGCGGCCGATGCAGAAGCGGACCTCCCCTATGCCTGCCTCGTATCCCCCGATCGCTGGTGGCGCATCCACGGCACGATACCTGCGGATGCCGCACTGGCAGGCCGCATCCTCTACGATGGCCGCACGCAGCTCAACTCCTGCACGGACCCCCTGCTCATGCAGGACATCGGGACGAGCACCTTCCGGGAGGACAGCCTGGTGCTGCTGTACCGGCCCGATGCCACTTGGCCGTGGACCGAACACCCGGACCACACCGTGAACGTGGTGAGCAACCCCACCGACCGCCAGGGACGCATCGACTTCAACAGCCTGCGCGCCGGCGACTATACGTTGGGTTGGAAGCTGAGCGCCACCGCCATATCCACCCTATCGGCACCGCCCGTGCTGCAGCTGCGCCATGATGCCGCGCAGGCCACGGTGGAAGTGCTGGGCGCCGAACCCGGTGGCTCACTGCGCCTGGTCGATTCCTCCGGTCGCACAGTGCTCACCGAACGCATCACCGGACCGGTGGGCATCGCCTCCTGCGCTCCCGGGGCTTACAGGGTGCAGGTGCGCATGGGTGGTGCATGGCACCCTGCGGGGAGCTTCGTGCACGAACGCTGATATCATGCGACCGGGGCCCCCTCCGGAGCAGGTCGTCACAGGACGAATTCCTGTCGCTTGAGCAGGACCCCGTCCGATGCGAACAGCAACGCATAGCGCCCGGGTGGCCAGGCCTTCACCGCCACCATAACAGCAATGGTGTAGCGCCCCTGTCGAAGGTCCCGCCCATCGTCGATCACATGGATGGTGCGGCCGGAGATGTCCTTCACCACGATCGACAACAGGCCCGCATGCCGCTGTTGGAATTCAACCGCCCCGAAGACCTCCACCGCCCGTGTGCTCATCGCGACACCCTCCTCCGGGGCGTCGTAGCGGGTGGTGTACCAGGGGATCGTCTCACCCGTGATGCCGGCCACCATGCGCCGCAACACATCGGTGCGATGGGCGTTCTCCGCATCGATGGCGCTCAGCGACCGGCCATCGCTCACAGCCCACACGGCCTCCTGCGCTGCCCCGTCCGGGAAACTGTCGCGCGCCAGACCCTCGGCCACCCGCACCAACCGCTCCTCCGCAAGACCGCTCCGGCGATAGCGCGACCCGGTGCCGGGACTTTTGAGCGACGCCCTGCAGCAGAACACCCTGCAGCGCACCCGCTTGCTGGAACCGGGTGCCAGGGCCATCAGTTGCTCCTCCACCAGCAACAGATGCTGTTGGGTGCTGTCCTCCGGCTCGAAGCGCCAGCCTGCCGGTATCCGCACCGTAATGGGACGCGCACGGCGGTTGGAGGCCTCCACCACCAGCACCCGTCCCGAATGACCGCCCGTGGCCACACCGGTCAGCACCACATCACCTGCGCGCAGCAGGGTGTCAAGCGCGGTGGACGCAGGAACATCGATGCTGCAGGCAAGGGCCATGACCCATGCCAGCGGACGGGGGGACAGGGTGCTGTTCATACACCGATAACGCGAACCTCCGCGCGATCGGTATGCACCCACCGGTCAACGCACGTAACGCAGGCGACGGCCCGGATAGATGGCCGCGGCACCCAGCTGATCCTCGATGCGCAACAACTGGTTGTACTTGGCGATCCGGTCGCTCCGGCTGGCGCTGCCGGTCTTGATCATGCCGCAGTTCAAGGCCACCGCGAGGTCTGCGATGGTGCTGTCCTCGGTCTCGCCGCTGCGGTGGCTCATGATGCTCGTGTAGCCCCCCCGGTGCGCCATCTCCACCGCCTCGATGGTCTCGGTGAGCGTGCCGATCTGATTCACCTTCACAAGGATGCTGTTGGCGATGCCCTTATCGATGCCCTCCGCCAGGCGCTTCGTGTTGGTCACGAAGAGGTCGTCACCCACCAGCTGCACCCGGTCACCGATGGCCTCCGTCAGCAACTTCCAGCCGTCCCAGTCATCCTCGGCCATGCCGTCCTCGATGCTCACGATGGGGTAGCGCTTGGCCCAGTCGGCCCACATGGCTACCATCTCCGCGCTGGTGAGCACATCACCGGTGCTCTCCAGGGTGTAGCGCTGGTTCTCCGCGCTGTAGAACTCGGTGCTCGCACAATCCAGGGCGAGCACGATATCCTCTCCGGGTTTGTAGCCAGCCGTTTCGATGGCCTGCATCACCAGCTTCAGGGCCTCCTCATTGCTGGGCAGGTCGGGTGCGAAACCGCCCTCGTCGCCCACGTTGGTGCTGAGGCCCTTCTTCTTCAGCACGGCCTTCAGGCTGTGGAACACCTCGGCACCCATGCGCAGGCCCTCGGCGAAATGCTTCGCTCCCACGGGCATGATCATGAACTCCTGCACGTCCACCTTGTTGTCCGCGTGGGCGCCACCATTGAGGATGTTCATCAACGGCACCGGCAGGGTGGCCGCATTCACCCCCCCCACATAGCGGTATAACGGCAGCCCGGCCTCGCCCGCAGCGGCCTTGGCCACGGCAAGGCTCACGCCCAGGATCGCGTTGGCACCGAGGTTCGCCTTGTTGGGGGTGCCGTCAAGTGCGAGCATGGCCCTGTCGATCATGGCCTGCTCGGTGATCAGCGCACCGTTCAATTCGTTGTTCAGGGTGGTGTTCACGTTCTCCACCGCCTTCTGCACACCCTTGCCCAGGTAGCGCTTCCTGTCGCCGTCCCGCAGTTCCATCGCCTCGTGTGCCCCGGTGCTGGCGCCGCTGGGAACGGCCGCACGACCCATGTGTCCGGTGTCCGTCCATACATCCACCTCAATGGTGGGATTTCCGCGTGAATCGAGTACCTCGCGTGCCAGGATCTTGGCGATCGAACTCATTGCTGTCTGGTTAAGCGTTCTGGATGAAGGCACGTTCTACGCCGTGCGCCTGCCGGATGTTCTCCACGAAACGGTCGAAGAGGTAGCGGCTGTCGTACGGACCCGGCCCTGCCTCGGGGTGGTACTGCACGCTGAACACCGGCCGGTCCTTCAAGCGGATACCCGCCACACTGCCGTCGTTCAAGTGCACGTGGGTTATCTCCACCGCCTTGTTCGCCTCGGCATCCGCGCGCTTCACCACGAAGCCGTGGTTCTGCGAGGTGATCTCGTCGCGGCCCGTGGTCAGGTCCTTGATCGGGTGGTTGATGCCGCGGTGGCCGTGGTGCATCTTCTCGGTGGCCATACCCAGGCTCTCGGCCAGCAGTTGATGCCCCAGGCAGATGCCGAACACCGGCAGGCCAGTGGCCACCACCTCCTGCACCAACGCCACGCTGGCCGGCATGGCGCCGGGATCGCCCGGACCATTGCTCAGCAGGATGCCGTCGGGCTTCCACGCCAGCACCTCGTTCAGCGGCGTGCGCATGGGGAAGACCCTCACCCGGCAGTCACGCTCCACCAGGCAGCGCTCGATGTTGCGCTTCACGCCGAAGTCGATCAGGGCCACCCGGTGCGTCGCACCGGCCGCGCCCACTTCATAGGCCTCCGTGGTGCTCACGCGGCTGCTCAGCTCCAGACCGGCCATGTCGGGGGCCTCGGACAGGCGGGCGCGCAGCAACTCCAGGTCCATTTCGCTGGAACTGATCAACGCGTTCTGTGCACCGTGGTCGCGGATGTGCCGCACCAGCTTGCGCGTGTCCACATCGCTGATGCCCACCACACCGGCAGCCTTCAAATGGTCATCGAGCGAACCACTGCCACCGGGCCGGCTCCAGACGTCGCTGAACTTCTTCACCACCAAGCCGGCGATGGTGAGCCTGCCGCTCTCCTCCTCGCCCTCCTTCACACCGTAGTTGCCGATGTGCGGCGAGGCCATGGCCATGATCTGGCCCGTGTAGCTGGGGTCGCTGAAGATCTCCTGGTAGCCGGTCATCCCGGTGTTGAAGCAGATCTCTCCCACGGCGACACCCTCAGCACCGATGGCCCGCCCCCTGAACAACGTTCCATCGGCGAGCAACAGGACGGCTGCGGGGCGCTGGCTTACAAGCATGGTGGCACTGGGTGCGGTGGGTGCGGCTGCGAAGATACCGGCACGCACTGCATCCGGTGGCAGGAGATCATCCACACCTGTTGATATGTGTCCAACAATGGCATCAGGCTCCCGCAACGCGAAAGGGGGCACCTCCCGGCGCCCCCTTTCGCGTTGCGTTCTGGCTTGGCCTTATGCTTCAGCGGGTGCCTCGGGCGTCTTGCCTTCAGCCTTGGCGGCACCGGTGCTGCGGCGGCTGCGGCGGGTCTTCTTCACTTCGGTGCCTGCGGCCTTCTCCTTGGTGTAGGTCGTGTTGAAGTCCACCAGCTCGATCATGGCCATCTCAGCGGCATCGCCCAGGCGGTTGCCCAGCTTGATGATGCGCGTGTAGCCACCCGGACGGCTGGCCACCTTGGGCGCCACATCACGGAACAGGGCGGCGGTGGCCTCCTTGTTCTGCAGCAGGCTGAACACCGTGCGGCGGCTGTGCGTGCTGTCCTCCTTGCTCTTGGTGATCAGGGGCTCCACGTAGATGCGCAGCGCGCGGGCCTTGGCCAGCGTGGTCTCGATCCGCTTGTGCTCGATCAGCGACACCGCGAGGTTGCTCAGCAGGGCATCGCGGTGGGCCTTCTTCCGGCCGAGCGCATTGTTCTTGTTTCCGTGTCTCATTGTAATCGATGTTGCAAGTTGCAGGTTGACGCGTGGGTTGCGGGTTGGGACAACGCTCAACCGTACCGACCTTCAACCCTCAACCTTACTCTTTGTCCAGTTTGTACTTGCTCACGTTCATGCCGAAGCTCAGGCCCTTGTTCTCCACCAGGTCCTCCAGCTCGGTGAGGCTCTTCTTGCCGAAGTTGCGGAACTTCAAGAGGTCGTTCTTGTTGTAGC
>JBIJDX010000117.1:0-8907 GCA_044343855.1 Flavobacteriales bacterium | reverse complement strand
GGCCTTCGAAACGCAGGCGGATCATCGCGGGGTCGGCGCCGGGTGCCACCAGCCAATCGTACTTCATGCCACCATGTCCGTCGATGCGGAGACCGATGCCGGGGTACACCTCATGGAGGCTTACGCCGCCGTAGGATGCAACTCCACCAGCCCATGCCGACCGGTCGTTCCCCAGGAAGTAGTTGACCGTATGGGGCAGGCGCTCCAGGCCTTCGTGCGCATCGGTGCCGCCGCCCTCGAAATGCATCCGGAACGCATGCGCACGGAACGGTTCAAAGGGGGTTCCGGGGGCGGATGCGTGTTCCGGGCCACCACGCTGCACCACGTAAGTGAACGCGGAACGCTCAATGAAAACGGCACCGGCACCGGTTCGCGCCCTGTACAGGACCTGCGTCGGCCACTGCCCCTTGTTGGCGTGGAACTCCAACCCATCGTGCACAGCCCCGTGGGGATGTGTATGGGCGAAGAGCGTGTTGAACAGGACACACAGGGTGGCGGTCAGGAGTATGCGCATTGCTATCATGGCAGGTGAAAGATAAGCACCGAAGGCAAATACCAAGGATGGGGGCCAGGGCCCGTTCGGGATGGCCCGATCACCTGAACTGCAGCTCGTACAGGTTGCGGTAAATGCCGTTCAATGCAAGCAGCTCCTGGTGATCGCCCTGCTCCACGATGCGCCCCTTGTCCAGCACCAGGATACGGTCCGCCTTCTGCACGGTGCTGAGGCGATGCGCGATGAGGATGCTCGTGCGCCCCCGGGTGATGCGTTCGGTGGCCTGCTGGATGAGCTGTTCACTGGTGCTGTCAACACTGCTGGTGGCTTCATCGAGCACCAGCACACGGGGGTCGTGCACACAGGCCCTGATGAAGGCGATGAGCTGCCGCTGCCCCACACTGAGCACGCTGCCCCGCTCACGCACCGGGGTATCGTATCCCTGGGGCAACCGCATGATGAAATCGTGCGCACCCACCGCACGAGCGGCCTCCTCCACCGCTTCACGCGTGATGGACGGGTCGTTGAGCGTGATGTTGTTGTGCACCGTGTCACTGAACAGGAAAACATCCTGCAGCACCACGGCGATGCTTCTGCGCAAGGATGCCAGATCGTAGTCGCGTATGTCCTCACCGTCCAGCAGCACGCGGCCCTTCTGGAATTCGTAGGCACGGCTGAGCACGTTGATGATGGAGCTCTTTCCGGAACCGGTGGCACCCACCAGCGCCACGGTGCTGCCGGCCTTCACGGTGAAGGAAATGTCCTGTAGGACATAGGTTTCATCCTCATAGGCGAACCAGAGCCCATCGCAGGTGATGTCGCCGCGCAATCCGGTGGTTCCGAGCGTGCCGGAGTCCCCGATCCGCGCCTCGGTATCAAGCACCTTGAAGACGCGCTCACTGCCCACCATGCCCATCTGCAGCACATTGAAGCGGTCCGCCAGCTGGCGTATCGGGCGGAAAAGCATGTTGATGAACAGGATGAAAGCGAAAACCTCACCCACAGTGGTGAAGCCGGCGAGCACGTCCTTCACGCCCCACCATACCAGGAAACTGAGGGAAATGGCGCTGAGTATCTCCACCACGGGAAAGAAGATGCTGTACGCAAGCACACTGCGGATGTGCGCCCTGCGGTGCTCCCGGTTGATGGCCTGGAACTTTCGGTATTCCTGTACCTCGCGCCCGAACATCTGCACAACGGACATGCCCTGGATGTGTTCCTGAACGAAGGAATTGAGCCGGGCAACCTGCGTGCGCACATCCTGGAAGCTCTTCTGGATGCTGTTCTTGAAGATGTTGGTGCTCCACAGCAGCAGCGGTATGGGGATCATGCTGAGCAGGGCCAGCTTCCAGTTAACCACGAACATCACCAGCACCACCACCAGGAGCTTCAGGACATCCCCCATGATCATCAGCAGCCCCTGCGAGAAAATGTCGTCGATGGTCTCCATGTCGCTGATGACACGGGTGACCAGCGTACCCACGGGAGTGCGGTCGAAGTAGCGCAGCTTGAAGCGCATGATGTGTTCGTAGAGCTTCTGCCGCAGGTCGAAGGTGACGGCCTGACCGAGCCAGGCGGTCCAGTAGGCCTGGTAGAATTGGGCAACCGTCTCCAGCAGGAGCAGCACCACCACCCAGATCATGAGGGTCAGCAGGCCGTCCGCATCACCCGTGAGGGCATGCTCATCGATCATGTCGCGCATCAGCAATGGCCGCACAACGCCAAGAAGCGCGAGCACGATGGTGAGCGCGAAGGTGACCCAGAACGTCAGGCGATACGGCTTGGTGAACGCGAAGACCCGCGCGAACAGTCTGCGGTCGAACGCCTTGCCCGTGGTGTTCGTGCTGCTCATGTGCGGGTGCCGGTATTGAGCGGTGCGGGATCGACCTGCAGGAAAGGGTACAGCACGTGATCGAGGTACAGACCGCAGGCAGGTGCGGACTTGCCAGCGGCGTGGCGGTCCCTGGCCCCGATGACCTCGGCCATGTGGGATGCGGGCTGGTGCCCCTTGCCGATGCGCAGGCAGGTACCCACGATGGCGCGCACCATGTTGCGCAGGAAGCGGTCGGCCTTGATGCGGAAGACATAACCGTTCTCCACGTGCTCCCACCGGGCCTCCCTCACATCGCACAGCATGGTCTTCGCATCGCTGCCGGCCTTGCAGAAGCTGGTGAAGTCCTGCCTGCCGACCAATGCGGAACACGCCTCGTTCATGCGGTCCACATCCAGGGCCGGGAAGAGCGGATGCGAGCGGTCGATGAGGAAGGGGTCCTTTCGGATGTGGATGCGGTACACGTAGCCGCGCTCCGTGGCGCTGAAGCGCGCGTGGACCCGGTCATCCACGGGGATCACGCGGTAGATGGCGATGTCCTTCGGCAGCAGGCTGTTGAGGGCGTACACGAAGCGTTCTTCGCGCACCCGTTCGGAGGCAGCGTCGAAGTGGGCGTAGTAGCGGGAAGCATGTACGCCGGTGTCGGTGCGGCCACAACCGATCACGTTCACCTTGTGCTCGTGCAGGGTGAACTGCAGGGCCCGTTCCACCTCGGCCTGCACGCTGTTGGCGCCGGGTTGCCGCTGCCATCCCCGATAGGCGGCGCCGTTGTAGGCCATTTCAAGGAAGTACCGGGGCAGGATCTCCATGCGGGCTGCAAAAGTACCCCGACCGCCCCGTCGCACCACATGCGCCTGGCGCTTACTTCGCGGCGATGAAGCGCATCGGCCTGCTCAGCGACACCCATGGCTGGCTCGATCCCCGGTTGGAGGCTCATTTCGCAACCTGTGATGAGATCTGGCATGCAGGCGATATCGGCGACATCGGGGTGATGGAAGGCATCCAACACTGGAGGCCCGACCGTACCGTACGTGCCGTGCATGGCAACATCGATGGGGGAGTGTTGCGCAGCACCTGCCCGGAGGACCTGCACTTCGAGGTGGAGGGCGTTCGGGTGTGGATGACCCACATCGGTGGGCGTCCGCCGAGATACGACCGAAGGACGCTGCCCCTGCTCCGTGCCGCCCCCCCCGCCCTCTTCATCTGCGGGCATTCGCACATCTGCCTGGTACAGTTCGACCCTGCGCTGGGCACCTTGTACATGAACCCGGGTGCCGCCGGGCGCCACGGATGGCACCAGGTGCGCACGGCGTTGCGCTTCACACTGCACGATGGTCGGCCTTCCGACCTGGAGGTGATCGAGCTGGGGCGCCGTGCCGGATGACCGGACCGGGCATCCAACAGCGGATCGTGGAATACCATGGGCGATGGGATCCGCGTTGCCAACGGGTAGCCCGCTACTTTCGCCGTTGTGAAGCGACTGATCGACCGCATCCCCCCCCGCCTGCGCAACCGCTATGTGGCGGTGATCGTGGGGCTTTTCGCGTGGGTGGCGCTGTTCGACCGCAACGACCTGTGGACCACGTGGAAGAACCACCGCGAACTGTTGCGGATGGAAGAGCAGCGGGAATGGTATGCGCTCGAGATAGAGCGGACCAGGGAACAACTGCACGAATTGAGCAGTGACACTGAACTGTTGGAGAAGTTCGCCCGCGAGCGCTATTTGATGAAGCGCGACAACGAGGACATCTTCGTGCTTGTCCCGGAAAGGAAGGATTGACCCACGTTCAAAGCCGGACGCAGAAGGCTGTGGTGACCGCCATGTTTGTGACGGACGGTGACCGGTCCAGATCAAGGAACCGGTCGTCGGGGCTGGCCAGGATACGGTACTCGATACGCCAAGCGGCCCTTTCCCTGAGGGCCAGGTCAAGCCCCGCGCTCGCCCCTGCCACCTTCCAGCCGGAGGTCACCACTGCCTCGTCATCCAACAGGTACTCGGCCCTCCCCACAAGCCACCAGTGTCGGAACAACCGGGTTCTGTACATGGCTACCATGGTCCACCAACCCTGAAGTTCAACGGCATTCACCGGGCCATGCCGGGCCTGTTGGAGGCCAAGGTCAATGCCCAGCACCATGCCGCTGTTCTCGCTGTCAACACGGGCGTAGAAGTTGTTGTAGAAACGCCACTCCCCGATGCTGTCCGGACCCATGCTTCCCACGAACGTGCTCCAATTGAGCACCGTCCCCTCCTTGTTGTCGAACTTCAACTGCGTGCCGAAGGCAGGGCGCTGGTTGCCCGGCTCGCGCTGGATCCGCTGCCAACCATTAAGGAGCAACCCCGCGACCAACAGGCGGTCGTGCGGTGCGTAGCTGAGCATGGCTCCAGCCTCGTAGTAGGGTGAGTTCTCGGCCACGAGGCTTCTGGTCAGGGTCAATTGGTCGAGCCCGATGGCGCTCTCGAAGCCGATGTGCGATGACAGGATACCGGCATCGACCCATAGGTCCCGGGTACGTGACAAGCGCAACCCTGCACGCGCTTCGTGGATGTTCCGCAAAGCTGCCGGCTCGTTCGCGAGATTGTACTGCGCATACGTACCCGCCATCAGGCCGAGCGAGGCCCTCACCCCTTCGCGGGCATACTCCGCACGCAATACACCCAGGTTGAGGTTGAACTCGTTGTGCCGCTTGTGGTTGTAGAGGATATCGGGCCGCTCCCCGGAGGGTGGGCGTGACAGGTCATGAACGAAGTAGACCTCCGCATACCCGGAGACCTTGATGGAGGTGCTGTCCTGTGCCGAAGCACACAACGCGGCCATGGATGCCACGACCGCGCTGATGCCCCATGAGCCCCTCATCGATCCACAGGGAGAGGTGCTCCGCCGGATCAGTGATGGTGACCGCCTTCCCCGTGCACATGGCCATGGGAGAGCTCGTCGGCGGAGGCCTCGCGCACACCCTGGATATCCACACTGAAATGCAGGGTGACACCAGCCAAAGGATGGTTGCCGTTGAGCACAGCGTGGCCGTTCTCCACCTCCATCACGCTCCATACACGGTTGTCCGGGGTTTGGAACTGCATCCCGGCTTCCACGGTCTGTCCGCCGAAATTGTCCAAGGGTACCTTCTGAAGCAGTTCGGGGTCGATCTCCCCATAGCCTTTCCCTGCTTCCACCACGGCGAGCAATGAATCACCGGCGATGCGTCCCTCAAGCTGTTCCTCCAATCCGGGCACGATCATGCCACCGCCATGGATGTACGCGAAGGCCTCACGTCCGGAACTGCTGTCGAGCACCGTGCCTTCGGCATCCTTGAGGGTGTAATGGAAGGTGACGACGGAGTTCTTGCCGATCTGCATGGGAGGTGATTAGGGCCGCAAGGTAATTCCTGCAGGACCTGTGTCAGCGACACGGCGAACCAAAAGCGGAAAGCCCCGCTGAACGGGGCTTTCACAATTGAGGAATGAGGGCGTTGTCACTTGTTCTCCCGGCCCTCTTCTGACCTGGGTGCCTCGTGGGCGTGGGCCTTTGAAGCATCACCATGGCAGCTCTTGGCTGCTCCGGCCTTGCCGGCGCAGCAACCGGCGGGCTTGCCTTCCGCAGCAGGGGTTGCAGCTTCCGCAGCCGCAGCATCGGTGGCAGCAGCCTCCGCCTTGGCGCCATCGCCATGGCAGCTCTTGGCGGCACTGGCCTTACCGGCGCAGCAGGCGGCACCCTTGCCCTCGGGCATTGCTGCACTTGCATCCGTGGTGGTCGCAGCCTCCGCCTTGGCATCGGCCTTGCCGGCGCAGCAGGACTTGCCTGCCTTGGCATCACCCTTGGTGCAGGAGGTTTTCTCGACCTTGGCTGCATTCTCCTTGGCAGGTGCAGTTTCAGTCGATTGGGCGCTTGCAGTGGCTGCGAAACCAAGGAGCGCAACGAACGTGATGAACTTTTTCATGATGGGTCGATCGGTGGTTTGGTGGGTTCCTGACAAATACCGTGCTGGAACCGTTCAACGTGGAACGAAGGTAAGGGTTATCAATGATCGTGGGATGGGTCGCTCAGGCTGTTGCGCAGGTAGAAGGCCTTGTCGCCCGCGATCCTTGCAAGGCTGTCCAACGGCCCGAAGGGGGTGACGGCCACCCACCCGGCGGATGTGACGCCGGCCCTGACCTCCACCTCGCGGAAATGGTGGGCCCCTTCGGCCACTCCCTCATCCACGTAGAGGTAGGCCCTATCGCCGGAACGTGCCAGGGCCGTGGCGGGCACGCTCAACTGCCGTTCGGCGCCCAGCGGGATCTCGGCCACCACGCTCATGCCCTCCACCAGCTGCTCGCTCCCCACCTCCACGTGCGCATGCACCGGGATGGTGCGGCCATCATCGTCGAAGGTGCGGCCGATGCTGAAGAGCTCGCCCTCGAATCGCCCAGCGGACAGGTTCATCACCTGGAAGGGGAAGCGGACGCCTTCGCGCAACAGCGGCAGGTCGCGCTCGTAAGCGTTGAGGTGCACATGGAAATGGTGCAGGTCGATCACTTCCAGTAGCACCGTGGTCGGATCCACCGTGGCCCCGAGGAACACGCGGATCCCATTGACCCGGCCGGCCATGGGGCTGCGCACCAGGAAGCGTTCGTGCAGGGCGTCGGGACGCAGCGCTGCCGGATCGACCCCGAGCATGCGCAGGGTGCCATCCAATGCACCCACCCGCGCCTGCAGCTCGGATGCCCGGGCCTCGGCCTGTTCAGCGGACTTGCGCGCAGTGGCATCACCGGCCAGCAGGGTGCGCTGCCGCTCAAGTTCGGCCACCGCCTGTGTGCGCTGTGCCTGTGCCGACAGGTATTCCTCCTGTAGCTTGAAAAAACCGGGATCGGCGAAGGCCACCAGGGGTTGCCCCTTGGTCACGGCTGCGCCCTCATCCACCAGCACATCCACCACTTTCGCGGTAATGGGACTGGTGACCTGGGCCTTGCTCACCGGGGATGTCATCACCCGTCCTGTGAGGCGGATACTGCCTTCCATGGTGCGCCACTCGGGCGAAACGAATGGGATGGCGAGGGCGGCGAACTGCTCGGGGGTGAGGCTCACCTCCGCGTTCGCAGTATCGGTGCCGTGATCGTGGTCGTGTGCGTCGGCGGCCGGGGTCTCGGGTGCGGGCATGGAACAGGCCTGCAGCACCAGCAACAGGATGAGGAGCATCCCGGTGGTTCGTGAGTTCGTGATCATGATGGTTCGGATCAAGGGTTCGTGCGGCCTGAGGCGGAAAGACGTTCGATGAGGAGCACCGTGCCGTTCAGGCTGTTCACGGTGTCCAGGTGATCGCGCCGGATGGCGTTCACCTGCTGCAGGTTGAGGACATGTTCGGCCTGGCCGATCTCGCCGGCTGCATAGGCCTTCTGGGTGGCCTGGAGGATCCGTTCAGCCTGCGGAAGCACGGAGGCCTCGTAACGATCGAGGGTGGCGCGGTCCTTCCGGTACTGCGCCAGGGCCTGCTCCAGCGCGGTCCGGAACTGCCTGTGGCCTTCTTCGGCCGCAAGTTGGGCAGCCTCCTCGCGCAAACTGCCTGCCTTGGCCCGTGCGGTGTGCGGCACGAACCACAGCGGCAGGCTGACCCCCGCCATGAACCCGGTGAAGCGGTCGGACCGCGTGGCCAGTACGTCGCTGCCCGGCCCCATCGGTGCACCGATCAGGGTCTGGTTGAAGTAGCCCAAGGTGATGTCCGGGAGCAGTTCCTGCCGCGCGGTGCGATGGCCCTGCTCGGCCACCCGGACCTCGCGCTGCAACAGGACCACATCCGGCGCAGTCACGGCGGTATCCAAGGACAGGGGTACGAGCGCCGTGAAGGGCCCGGGAGCACGATCGGCTGGTCCGTCCAAGCCGAGCAGCATGCCGAAGCGGGTCTGTTCGGTGCGCAGGTCGGCCCGATTGCGTTCCCATTGCTCACGCGCTTCCAAGCTCCGAACTTCGGCCGATATGCGGGCCAGCTGGGCGGCCTCACCCGTTGCATAGCGGAGCTCCTCCACCCGCAGCAGTCCGGCAAAGAGGCTGTCCTGTTCACGGAGCAGACGATCGCGCGCCTGCAGGTAGCCCAATCGATGGTAGCTCTGCTTCAAGGCCATGTCCAGGTCCGCCGCGGCGACCGCTTCCCGCATCAGCTGAGCTTCCGCCTCCGCCTTCACCAAGCCCGTACGCGCGGCCATGCGCGTGGGAAAGGGAATCGTCTGCTGGATGGTGATGTTGTTGTCGTTCCTGGCGTATCCATTGTACTGCCCCTGCATGTACATCAGGCTGGTGGAGGGCAGTTCCGAACCGGTGCGGCGCAACTCCTCGGAGGCCTCGGTGAGCTTGCGCGCCTGCCGCAGTCCTGGGTTCCGGGCATGGGCGGTATCCAGGGCGGCTTCCAACGTGAACCGAGGAAGCCCCTGCGCCTGCAATTGTGCTGCGCCACCCAAGGCCAGCAGCAGTACGACCGCCTTCACCGGGACAGTGAACCGTTTCACACGGCTCCACACCATCACATACAGCACGGGCAGCACCACCAGGGTGAGCAGCGTGGCCGTGACGAGCCCACCGATGACCACCGTGGCCAGCGGACGCTGCACCTCCGC
>JBIJDX010000116.1:0-8920 GCA_044343855.1 Flavobacteriales bacterium | reverse complement strand
TGGCATCACACTCGCGGATGTTGCCCAGGAACTGGTTGCCCAGTCCTTCTCCCTTGCTGGCCCCCTTCACCAGACCGGCGATATCCACGATCTCCACCGTGGTTGGCACGATGCGCTGTGGCTTCACTAGTTCGGCCAGCCTGTTGAGGCGTGCGTCCGGCACGGTGATGGTGCCCACGTTGGGCTCGATGGTGCAGAACGGGAAGTTCGCCGCCTGCGCCTTGGCGTTGCTGAGGCAGTTGAACAGGGTGCTCTTGCCCACGTTGGGCAGGCCGACGATGCCGCATTTGAGGGCCATGGGGAATGCTTTAACACCGCGCCGTTCGATCGGCTGCGGGGCGCGAATGTAGGGAGGTGCGCGGAGGGAGGGAATGCGCCCGGCCAGAGGGGGCATCATGGCATCGCTTCCGGCCCAGCGTTCATCCACCCGGCTTGCGGAACACGAGGAAATGCTGCCAGGGCAGGCCGTTCCAGCTCCGCTCCCATTCAAGTCCCGCCGCAGCCATCTCACGTACACATTGCTCCTTGTTCATCCTGTGCACATCCTTGATCGGTATGCACGGGTCCTCCCTTCTGAACTCCACCAGGAACAGCAATGCCCCGGGCCGCATGGCCCGTACGATGGACGCCATCATCTCCACCGGATGGTCGAACTCGTGATATACATCGACCAACAACACCTTGTCCAACCGTCCTTCCGGCAGGCGCGTGTCCGTGGTGGACCCCAACACCACATCCACGTTGGAGAGCCCTGCGCGTTGCGACCGGACGAAGACGCTGTCGAGCATGGCCGCCTGGATGTCCACCGCGTAGACCATGCCCTGCGGGGCACGTGCAGCCATCAGCAGACTGTGGTAGCCGGTTCCACAGCCGATGTCAGCGATACGGTCAGCGGGCGCGATCCGCATCCGCTCCAGCATCCGTAAAGGGCGTTCCTCACGCTCGCGCTCAGACCGGTCCAGCCATTCCGCGTGGGCGGCACACATGGTATGGGCGATCTCGCGCCCCATGTACCATTTGCCGATGCCAGCCGGGTCGCCCGGACGCATTTCGTATTGCGCCCGCAGCAGACCGGGCATGACGCAGAGCAGGATGATGAGGACGGGTGGCATGGACAACTGAACGCCCCTGTGCTCACTCCTGTTCCGCAGCGCCCCGTAGCCGGGTGTACTTTTCAAAAGTTCTTCACACGGACGAAGGCCGCAAAGGCACCCGTCTACTTTTGACAGCGCCAGACCCCGGACCATGACCGCGACAGCTCCTGTCAAACCCGCCCCCGATACCGCGATCGCCACGCTCGAACGCATTGCAAGCCAGGTCAGGCGTGACATCGTGAGGCAGGTGCATGCCGTGCAGAGCGGTCATCCCGGCGGCTCCCTGGGCTGTGCCGATATTCTCACGGCGCTCTACTTCAAGGTGATGCATCACCATCCGGAGCAGTGGGACATGGACGGACGGGGCCAGGACCTGTTCTTCCTGAGCAATGGCCATATAAGCCCGGTGTTCTACAGCGTGCTTGCGCGCAGCGGCCACTTCCCTGTCGAGGAACTGCGCACCTTCCGCAAATTGAACGGACGGCTGCAGGGGCACCCCACCACCCACGAAGGCCTGCCCGGCGTGCGCATGGCGAGCGGTTCCCTTGGGCAGGGGCTGAGCGTTGCCATTGGCGCCGCATTGGCCAAGAAAATGAACGGGGACGACCGCATCGTGTATTCCCTGCACGGCGATGGCGAACTGCAGGAGGGGCAGATCTGGGAGGCGGCCATGTTCGCCCCCGCCCACAAGGTCGACAACCTGATCAGCATGGTGGACCTCAACGGCCGGCAGATCGATGGCGACGTTGACGCGGTCCTTCCCCTGGGCGACCTGAGGGGCAAATGGAGCGCGTTCGGATGGGAGGTGCTCGAAGCGGACGGCAACGATATGAAGGCCGTCGTGCAGGTGCTTGCCGATGCCCGTGAACGGAGCGGCAAAGGGCGGCCCGTGATGATCCTGATGCGCACGGAAATGGGCCAGGGGGTCGACTTCATGATGAACAGCCACGCCTGGCACGGCATCGCCCCCAACGACGAGCAACTGGCCCGTGCCCTTGACCAATTGGAGGAGACCCTGGGCGATTATTGATGGTGATGGGCGCGTTCGGCACGCTTTTCACGGTGTTGCGGTACGGTGACCTTCCCACGCAGGGCCACCTGAAGACCATGCACCGCTCCGAACGCCTGTTCCTGGCTCTGCTCATCACCCTGCAGGTGGCAGTGGCCCCCGCACAGGACCAGCCATCGCAACCACCCCTGACCCGCATGCTGTTCGTGATGGATGCGAGCAACAGCATGAACGCGTTCTGGGGCAACAAGCCCAAGATCGCCACCGCACGCGAGCTGCTGCTCAAGTCCTTGGAACAGTTGCAGGACCAGCCCGACCTCGAACTTGCGTTGCGCCTGTACGGCCACCAGACGCCCATCCAGCCCGGCAGGCAGGACTGCAATGACACCCGGCTCGAGGTGCCCTTCAGCCCCAACAGCATACCCTCCATGCGCAGGACCTTGGAGGCCGTGCGCTGCGTGGGAACCACCCCGATCGCACGCTCCCTGGAGCAGGCCGCCGCCGACTTCCCGGAACGCGGCACCAAGCGCGGAGACAGGCCCGTGCGGAATGTCATCATCCTGATCACCGATGGCATCGAGGCCTGCGACGAGGACCCCTGCGCCGTGAGCCGTGCCCTCCAGGCGAAAGGCATCGTACTGAAGCCGTTCGTCATCGGTGTGGGTCTCGGTGATACGGAGAAGTACGCCCTCCAGTGCGTGGGCAACTATTTCGACGCCAGCACCCCCGAACTCTTCGAGCAGGTGTTGCAGGTGGTGGTCACCCAGGCACTGAACAGCACAACGGCACAGATCAGCCTGATGACGACCGATGGGCGGCCGGCCGAGACCGACGTACCCGTGTCACTCTACGACCAGCGCACCGGCAAGCTCCTGTACCACCTCATGCATACCATGAACGACAGGGGCCTGCCCGACACACTTTCCATCGACCCCATCCACACCTACCGCCTGGTGGCCCATACGCTGCCTCCCTCGGTGCGCGAGAACGTGACCGTGAAGCCTGGCCAACACACCATCATCGCCGTGGATGCCGGGACAGGCCTGCTGGACCTTCGCATGGGGAGCGGTCCGCCCGACGGACATGAACCGGCCTGCATCGTGCGACGCAGCGGCCAGTCCGCCACCCTCAATGCCCAACCCGTGGGCAGCAGCCAGCGCTATCGGGTGGGCACCTACGACCTCGAGGTGCTCACATTGCCCCGCGCGCTCATACCGGACGTGACGGTGGCGCAGGGCATCACCACGCCGATCATCGTGCCCAGGCACGGCGTGCTGAACCTCACCACACCCAGCCCCGGACCGTGCGCAGTGTTGCAGGCCCGCGGAGATGAACTTGTCCATGTGGTGGACCTGGACCCCACCGCCACCAATGCCCAGATCCGCCTGCAGCCAGGCAGCTACCGCATCA
Source organism: Flavobacteriales bacterium (assembly GCA_044343855.1). Classification (GTDB taxonomy): domain Bacteria; phylum Bacteroidota; class Bacteroidia; order Flavobacteriales_F; family PHOS-HE28; genus PHOS-HE28. Next base: position 5,407 of record JBIJDX010000116.1, on the reverse strand, counting down.
TCTACCGCAGCCAGAACGCCAGCCACACCGAACTCACCATGGAACGCACGGTGACCATCGAAAGCGGCCGCTCCACCACCCTCACCTTCTGACATATGAGCACCTCCTATCCCATCCTCGACCAAAAGGACACCCGCAGCGGCTTCGGCGCCGGTCTATTGGAACTGGGCCGACGCAACCCCAACGTGGTGGCGCTCTGTGCCGACCTCACCGGCTCCCTGAAAATGGATGCCTTCCAGAAGGAGTTCCCCGATCGGTTCATCCAGGTGGGGATCGCTGAGGCCAACATGATGGGCATCGCGGCAGGGCTCACCATCGGTGGGCGCATCCCCTTCACGGGCACCTTCGCCAACTTCAGCACCGGCAGGGTCTACGACCAGATCCGCCAGAGCATCGCGTACGCCGGCAAGAACGTGAAGATCTGCGCCAGCCATGCCGGGCTCACATTGGGTGAGGATGGAGCCACCCACCAGATCCTGGAGGACATCGGCCTCATGCGCATGCTTCCGGACATGACCGTGATCGTGCCTGCGGACCACAACCAGACCAAGGCCGCCACCCTCGCGATCGCTGAACACCGGGGCCCGGTATACCTGCGCTTCGGCCGACCCAAATGGCCTGTGTTCCTGCCGCCCGACATGCCCTTCCGTATCGGAAAGGCCCAGGTGCTCATGGAAGGAACGGACGTGAGCATCTTCGCCTGCGGACACCTGGTCTGGAAAGCGCTGAAGGCTGCCGATGAACTGGCCGACGTGGGCATCCGTGCAGAGGTGATCAATGTGCATACGATCAAACCGATCGACGTGGATGCCGTCCTACAGAGCGTAACACGCACAGGATGCGCGGTAACCTGCGAGGAGCACAACCGACATGGAGGACTGGGCGATGCGGTCGCCCAGGTGCTCGCACTGCACCGCCCAACCCCCCAGGAGTTCGTGGCGGTGAACGACACTTTCGGGGAGAGCGGTACGCCGGACGAACTGTTGGTGAAATACGGGCTGGACACCCCGGACGTGGTGGCAGCCGCACGGCGCGCCATCGCACGTCGTTGACGGTTACGCCAGGGGCAGTGGCATGAACGCGCTGTCCGACCAGGAACTTCTCCGCCTGCTGCAGGACGGGAACAGCCGTGACCGCGGGTTCCAACTCCTGGTGCACCAATACAGGTCACGCCTGTACCCTTTAGCGCTCCGCATGGTGAACGACCGGGATGCCGCAGAGGATGTGCTGCAGGACAGCTTCGTCAAGATCTGGCACAACCTGCCGCATTTCCGTGGTACGTCGGCACTGTTCAGCTGGATGTACCGCATCGTCCACAACCAGTGCCTTGACCACCTGCGACGCACGAACCGACGCGCTCATGCGGGCACCGAACAACTCGCAGGAGACGTGGCCGAACTGCATGACCGCAGCGCACATCTGAGCCCCGAACAGATCGCCGGACTGCTCCAGAACGCCATGATGCGCTTGCCGGAAAAGCAACGCGCCGTCTTCACCATGCGTTACTTCGATGAACTGAGCTACGCGGAGATGAGCCGGATAACGGGCACCAGCATCGGCGCGCTCAAGAGCAGCTACCACATCGCCGTGAAAAAGATCGAACTATGGCTGCAGACCGATCGAACCGATCGGGGTTTCTGACGTCCTATGGAAGCAACAGGCCCATGAACGAAGAACACACCGCCGAAGAGCTCAGGGATGCGCCCATCCTGCTGAGCCTGCATGGCCGTGCACAAAGGCCTCCGGTGAACGGCTCGGATGCGGAGTTCCATGCCGCAGTGCTCGCGCGCATCGCCAAGGAGCCGCCCCACAGCCATTCAGCGCCATCCTTCCGCCTCCAGCCCCTGCTCATGCCACTGGCAGCGGCGGCCATGCTGGGCGGGGTGCTCTTCCTGCTGCTGCGGCCTGAACCACTGAACTACGCGCCGTCCCGGGAGGCATTGGCCACCATGGAAGAAGGTGATATGGAATGGCTCATCGGCACCGAGGAGCTCCATGCCCTCGATGCTGAAGGGAACGTCCGACAGGTCTTGCCTGACCACCTTAGCGGCGAAGCCCTTATCGACCACCTCGTTTACAACGAACTGCCCCTGGACCTCATCGCCGAAGAACTCCCCTTGCAATGAAGAAATCGCTGGCCCTTTTCATACTGCTTCTCCCGGCCATCGGGTCCATCGCCCAACCTGATGACGCCCCTGTGCTGGGCGAGGAACGTCTGCGGGAGGTCAAGGCGCAGAAGATCGCATTCCTCACAAGCCGCCTGAAGCTCACCCCCGAGGAGGCCCAGGTGTTCTGGCCGCTCTACAATGCCTACGACGAAGCGCGGGAGTCGAACCGGAAGGAACTGCGAAGGACCATGCGCCCGATGGACGGTGCGGAAACCACCCTCACCGAGCAGCAGGCACAGGAAAAGCTCAACAAGGGACTGGAGGTGCGCCAACGTGAACTGGAGCTGGAACGGAGCTACAAGGACAGGTTCGTAAGGACCATCGGGGCGGTGCGCACCGTTGAGCTGGTCCGCGCAGAGCATGATTTCGACCGGGAGGTACTTCGCCGGATCCGCGAGCGACTTGGAAATGCACCCGGCCGCACGCGCCATTGATCCGCGGCTGCGACCTTTGCGCCATGGCGGAGTTGTCCAAGGCGTTCCATACCCACCTGGCTCCCACCAGCCCCTCGCCGCTCGCCCTTGATGTGGTGCACGCCGAAGGCTGCTGGATCCATACCCGTGACGGCAGACGCTACCTGGACCTGGTGGCGGGCCTTGCCGTGAACAACGTGGGTCACCGGCACCCGGCCGTAATGGCCGCCCTCCGCGAGCAGTGCGACCGCTACCTCCATGTGATCCCCTACGGTGAATTCGTACAGGAACCACAGGTGCGCTTTGCGGAAGCACTGATCGGACTGCTCCCCCCCGGCCTGGACAGCGTGTATTTCGTGAACAGTGGTACCGAGGCCATCGAGGCTGCGCTGAAGCTCGCAAAGCGCGTCACCGGCCGGACCCGACTGATCGGCTGCAGCAAAAGCTACCACGGCAGCACCCATGCATCCCTGAGCCTTACGGACAACTGGAACAAGAAGTACCGGAACCTCCCCCTGCTGCCCGATACGACCACCATCCGCTTCGGCAACACGGATGACCTGGCGCTCATTGATGGGCGGTGTGCAGCCGTTGTGGTTGAACCCGTACAAGGTGATGCCGGAGTGCGTATCCCACCACCCGGCTGGCTCGGTGCCCTGCGCGCGCGTTGCTCGACAGCGGGAGCGCTGCTGGTATATGATGAGGTCCAGACCGGATTCGGGCGGTCCGGGCACCACTTCGCGTACGAGCATGAAGGGGCGGTGCCCGATATCCTGGTGCTTGGCAAGGCGCTCGGCGGAGGGCTTCCGATGGGAGCCTTTGTCAGCAGCCGGGAGAACATGGCACTCTTCGCACACGACCCGGTGTTGGGCCACATCACCACGTTCGGCGGACACCCCCTGCCCTGCGCCACAGGTCTTGCAGCGCTGAAGGTGATGGTCGAGGAGGACCTGGCCGCCAACGCACGGCGCATCGGGGACCGCTTCAAGGAACAATTGCGCCATGCGGGCGTGGTGGAGGTCAGAGGGCGCGGAGCGATGCTTGCCGTGGACCTCGGCGATGCCGACCGTGTCCAACGCGTGGTGCATTCGTGCCTGGAACGGGGGGTGCTGGGGTTCTGGTTCCTGAGCTGCCCAACGGCCTTCCGGATCGCGCCTCCATTGACGATGCGTCCTGAGGAGGTGGACCTGGCATGTACCGCCATCCTGGAGGCATTGGACGGCGCGTGAGCCGGAAGGGATGACCATGGGCCGCCGCTCTGCAAGGCAGGGTATGCAACGTGCCGCACCCTTGGCACCCACCGCCGTTCCCCGGTCGCTTCACAATTCGGCGAACCATCTTACCCGTCCGAGCCTTAACTTAGGCGCCGATAGAACCTCTTTCAATACCCCGTGATGGTGAACGCCATGAAACAACTCTTACTCGGAGTAAGCATCGCAGCGCTTCCGATGACCAGCGCAGCACAGCACCTGCATTGGTGCCAGGCCGATGAGATGCGACAGCATTTGATCGCCAACGACCCGACCTACCTGGAGCGGGAGGCGGCCTACGAAGCGGAGATGGTGGAACTCCTTCGGAACAGCGCGGTGCAGCGCGATGATGAAACGGTCTACATCGTGCCGATCGTGTTCCACATCATCCATGCCGGTGGTGAGGAGAACCTCACCGATGCCCAGGTCGAAGCGGAACTGATCCAATTGAACGACGATTACCGTGCGCTGAACGCCGACATCAACCAGGCCGTGCCGTACTACGCCCAGACCGCGGGTGATGTCAAGGTGGAGTTCCGACTCGCCAAGATCGACCCCGAGGGCAACTGCACCAGCGGCATCGACCGGGTCTACAGCCCGGAGACACTCGTGGGCGATGATGGTTCGAAGTTCAACTACTGGCCCCGGAACAAGTACATGAACGTATGGGTGGTGCGCCGCATGGGCGGTGGAGCTGCCGGCTACGCATACTATCCCAATGCGCTCACCGGCGTCTCCCAGATCGCGGATGGCGTGATCATGCTCAGTTCTGACGTGGGCGTGAACGGCAATACGCTCACCCACGAACTGGGGCACTCGTTCAACCTCGCCCACACCTGGGGCCAGAACGTGGCCGGCATCGAAGGCGTGCCGGGTTCCAACAACATGGTCGCCTCCTGCAGCGACGACGGAGTGGCCGACACCCCCCTCACCAAGGGCCACAAGCCCGGCTATTGCCGGAAATACGACATTGACTGCTCCTCCCAGGATTTCCGCCAGTCGATCATGACCTTCGACAACATGACCAACGGCGGCGGGCTCACGGACAACACCCCCATTCCGGCCGAATTGGACACCTTCTTCAACGAGGTGCCCACGGTTGTCAGCAACCTCGCCGCCACAGGGCTCCCGGGCACCAACCTGGCGGACGCGGAGTTCGGCACGAACGGTTGGGGTACGGGCGCCGCCGATGGCGAGACCGTGTTCGCCAACCTCACCGGCAGCCTCGACGCTGGCAAGTACTACGAGTTCACCATTGACCCCACGCTGCCCTACGCGCACCGTCCCTCGCAGATCACCTTCAAGGCGCGCCGTGACCTGGACGGGCCGCGCACCTTCGCCGTCCGTGCCAGCCGCGCCAGTGGCTTCGGAACCAACTTCACGGCGCTTAACTCAGGGTCCGACCCCAACCTGCAGATCGTAGGAGGCAACACCTTCTTCATCAAGAATGACACGGACGCCCGCATCAACGGTTGCCGCGTGAACCTGAGCGCGCTTTTCCCGACCAGCAACATCCTGGAACCGGAGACCGACCAGACCATCACCATCCGGATCTATGCGTGGAATGCGGAGAACG
>JBIJDX010000291.1:0-2698 GCA_044343855.1 Flavobacteriales bacterium | reverse complement strand
ACCGCATGGACGGCATCGCCCGGGGAACCTCCTGTGCGCTTCATCTTACCGATGAGCCTGCCGCAGAAGCGGTGCTTGCACGTGATGTGGCCGCCCATTTCTCGCTCCGGAAGGGGAGTGCCTCCAATAAGTACCCGAGTTCGCAGATGGGCGCCATCGCACTTCTCCGGCAGGCCCTCATCGATGCACAGTGGCAGGCGCGCACCGGCCAGCACACCACCGATCCCGTGCTCGAAGCCCTCGCGCTCCAATTGCAGGGCCGCGTTGTGGTGGAGGCTGCCGATCGGAATGAACTCCTTCGCTGGAACGCCCTGCTCCGACCCTTCGGTATCACACCCATAGCCCGCGGCGGAGGCGATGAGTATGCCCGGCTTGCTGAAGTGAAGGCCACCGGCATGCCGCTCATCCTGCCGCTTCAGTTGCCCGAAGCGTATGATGTGTCGGACCCCTATGATGCCCAGGAGGTGTCCTTCTCCCGTTTGAAGCATTGGGAACTTGCCCCGTACAATGCCGGTCTTCTCGACAGCATGGCGATCCCCTTCGCCTTCACGGCGCACGGTCGGAAGGACCTCAAGGAGCTTTGGAAGGACCTGCGTCGCATGGTGGCCTGCGGACTGGACAGCGCTCGCGCCATCGATGCGCTCACTGCAGCACCGGCGCGCCTTTTCGGACTTGAGGGCGACATGGGTACGCTGGCACCGGGCCGAAGGGCGGACCTGATCATCACCTCCCATCACTTGCTGGATGCGAAGAACACGATCCACGAGACATGGGTGGCAGGCAGGCGACACGTGATGAGCGATCCCGACCTCTCACCCATCACTGGAACCTACGACCTGAACGTGGGTGATGCGATATGGATGCTGCGGGTGAAGGGCGAAGGAGGCAGGCTGGAAGCGTCGATGAAGCGCGCGGATGAGCCCGACAGCCTTGCATTGAAGGCTGAACTTCAGCGGCAGGGAAGCCTGCTGAACGTGCGTTTCGCGCGCCGCGACGATGAGAAGGCCATCACCCGGCTCAGCGGCACGATACATGGCGCCGGCAGCATCTGGGAGGGTCAGGGACAGCGACCGGGCGGGGAGTGGTTCCATTGGAGTGCGATCCGCCAGGCCGACAGCGTCCCGGTTGCCAGGCGTGACAGCAGTGCCTCCGGGGCTTCCACCGGTCACGGGGCCATCCCGCATCCGTTGACCGGCTTCGGCTGGACCACACCACCGCAGCGCTCCACGATCGTATTCCGCAAGGCCACGGTCTGGACCAATACCGACCGTGGCATCCTGCGCAACACGGATGTCTGTGTGCACGAAGGCAAGGTGTTGGCCGTCGGTGAGGACCTGCGGGTGGATGGGTTGTTCCCCGGGAAGGTGCGCCCTGAGGTGACGGAGATCGATGCGAACGGACGCCACCTCACGGCCGGCATCATTGACGAGCATTCGCATATCGCCATCTCAAGGGGGGTCAACGAAGGGGCCCGATCGCTATCCTCCGAAGTGCGCATCGGCGACGTGGTGGACCCGGATGACATCAATATCTATCGCAACCTTGCCGGTGGTGTCACCGCCGTGCAACTGCTCCATGGCAGCGCCAACCCCATCGGTGGGCAGAGCGCGCTGATCAAGTTGAGGTGGGGGCTCCCTGCCGACAGTCTCCTCATACGCGGAGCAGCAGGCCACATCAAGTTCGCCCTCGGTGAGAACGTGAAACAGAGCAATTGGGGTCCGGGGGACCGGTTCCCGCGTTCCCGCATGGGCGTGGAGCAGCAGTTCTACGAGGCATTCCACCGGGCGAAGGACTACGACACCGCATGGCGTAGTTGGAACAGCCTGCGTCCCAAGGAACGAGATCTCCGCCGCGAGCCGCGCCGCGACCTCCAGCTCGAGGCCCTGGCCGAGATCCTGCGCGGCGAGCGCCACATCACCTGCCACAGCTATGTGCAGAGCGAGATCGACATGCTCATGCACGTGGCCGATAGCATGGACTTCAGGGTGAACACCTTCACCCACATCCTGGAAGGCTACAAGATGGCCCGCAAGATGCAGGAGCATGGGGTGAACGCCAGCACCTTCAGCGACTGGTGGGCCTACAAGTTCGAGGTGTACGACGCCATTCCCTACAACGCCGCGCTGCTCCACGCGCAGGGGGTGAACACGGGCATCAACAGCGACGATGCCGAGATGAGCCGCCGCCTGAACCAGGAAGCGGCCAAGGCCATCAAGTACGGCGACGTATCGCCCGAGGAAGCCTGGAAGATGGTGACCCTGAACCCGGCGCGCATGCTGAAGCTGGATCATCGGATGGGCCGTGTGGCGCCCGGCATGGATGCGGACCTCGTACTGTGGAGCGGCGATCCGTTGAGCATCCAGGCGCGCGTGGAGCGCACCTATGTGGACGGCATCTGCCTCTTCGACCGGGTTGACGATGCGCAACGCCGTGCCTGGGCAGCGGCTGAGCGTGACCGTATCGTGCGCGCCATGATCGCCGCGCAGGCCGATGGCGCATCAACGCGGAAGGCGCGTCGCGAGCGCAAGCACCTCTGGCATTGCGATGACCTCGGTGAAGAGGGGCATGAGGACCATGAAGACCACTGAACGCATGAACGTCATACTGCACTGCTGCCCCGCCATTGCTGTGCTCTGCCTGTTCCTGAGCGCGGGGCCCGTGGTTGCCCAGCATCCCGTTCCAGCGCCGCCGCAGTCGC
>JBIJDX010000115.1:0-9016 GCA_044343855.1 Flavobacteriales bacterium | reverse complement strand
TGCTGAGCGTGCATCTGGAGGCGAGTCCGCACCTTCATCGCACCGTTCAGGCCATCAAGGCAGCGGGCATGAAGGCGGGTGTGGCCATCAATCCGCACAGCCGCGTGGACCTGCTGGAGGATGTGCTGGCCGACCTGGACCTGGTCTGCCTGATGAGCGTGAACCCCGGCTTCGGAGGACAGCGTTTCATTGAGCGCACCTATGAGCGCATTGCAGCGCTGAAGGCCCTGCGCGCACGCTGCGGATCCAGCGCCCTCATCGAGGTGGATGGCGGTGTGGGCGAGTCCAACGCCGCTCGGCTGGTGCAGTCCGGTGCCGACGTGCTCGTGGCCGGGAACAGCGTCTTCTCCGCGGCCGACCCCCTCGCTGCCATTCGCTCGCTCATGCTCGCCTGAACCGACCGGCGCGGCGCCAAAACGACTAAGGCGCCGAAGCCGGCCGTGGATGATAATTAATTTAGCACCATGCTCCGATATTCCATCCCGGCTCTGCTGTTCCTCATGGCATCCCTGTCGCTTGCGCAGGAGCGCCAGCATGAATGTGCTGCGCACCGCTTCACACAGCGGTATCTCGACGATCAGGGCCTCACGGGACCCGTGGCCGATCACCTGCCCCGTGTGGCGCCCATGGAGCGGGGAGGGAGCTTCACCATTCCCGTGGTGGTGCACGTGGTCTGGAACACCAGCGCGGAGAACATCCCCACCTCGGCCATCACAGCCATCATCGACGAACTGAACCGTGACTATGCCCAGGCCAATACCGACCTGTCCTCCGTGCGTTCGTCGTTCCAGGGTGTGATCGGCAACGTGGGGTTCCAGTTCTGCCTTGCGCAGGTCGACCCCCAGGGCAACCCGTCCACCGGCATCGTGCGCGTTCAAACCAGCGATACCTGGTTCGACCCGGAAACGCAGACCAACGCCATGAAGAGCGCTCCCTTGGGAAGCCCGGCCTGGAACACCTCGCAGTACCTGAATATCTGGGTGTGCGACATCACCAGTGGATCGACCGGGGGGTTCATCACGGTGGGCTATGCCTACCTGCCCGTGGGCGGGGTGGTGGGCAGCAGCATCGACGGGCTTGTGATCGACTACAATTTCGGAATGGACGTGGGCGCGCGCACCGCCACGCATGAGATCGGGCACTACTTCGGGCTGCAGCACACCTTCGATGACGGAGGACAGTGCACCAACACGGACGGGTTCTCGGATACACCCACGAGCAACAGTCCCACCTACTCGTGCAGCAATACGGGCCTGGTGAAATGCGGCGTGCTCACCCAATATGAGAACTTCATGGACTACAGCCCCTGCACGGCCATGTTCACCGACCAGCAGGCCTCCTACATGCAGGGCGTCCTTACCGGGGTGCGTTCCGGCCTCCTGAACAACAGTGCGTGCAGCACTGCGCCGACCGGATATTGCACTCCCACCTCCACCTTCGGCACCAGCGAGGGCGACTACATCAACTCGGTGCAATTGGGCACCATCAACAACACCAACAGCGGCGGTGCCGGAGCACCCACCTATACGGATTACTCCGCCGCACAGGGAACGACCCTGCTCCGCGGGGGCAGCTACACGATCAGCATCCAGTCCGGTGCCTACACGCCGAACCATTACGCGGCCTGGATCGACCTGGACCAGGACCAGTTGTTCGAGGCCGGCGAAAAGCTGGGTGAGTTCACCAATACTGCGGTGGGTTCGTCCGGGTCCTTCACATTCACCGTGCCTGCAGCCGCCGCTTTGGGCAACACACGGCTCCGGGTGCGCGGCGTGTTCCACAACAACGGTGAACCCACTCCAACCGACCCCTGCTTCAATTATGCCTACGGGGAAACGGAGGATTACGGCATCACGATCAACAGTCCGGCTGCCGGTCCGTGCATTCCCACCTCCACCTTCGGAACGACCGATGGTGACTACATCGACGGTGTGCAACTGGAAGACATCAACAACCAGAACAGTGGCGGCGTGGGCGCACCCACCTACAGCGACCTCACGGCCATCCACGGCACATCCCTGGCACGCGGCGGCACCTACACGATCACCATCCGCTCCGGCGCATACACCCCGGACCATTACGCCGCCTGGATCGATATTGACCGTGACGGCTCATTCGAACCGGGCGAGAAATTGGGAGAGTTCACCAACACGGCTGCGGGTTCCACTGGCAGCTTCACCTTCACGATACCGACAGGTGCACCCCTCGGGGCCACCGTGATGCGTGTGAGGGGTGTCTACCATGGCAACACAGAACCGGCCCCCACGGATCCCTGCTTCAATTATGCCTATGGCGAGACCGAGGACTATCGCATCGTGATCGAGGTGAACACCGGCATCGACCGCTCACGGCAGGAAGGGATCTCCGTGTTCCCCAACCCGGCCTCGGATGCGGCAACGCTCATCAATCCGGATGGCCGGCGGATCGCACTGGAACTTCTCGATATGCGGGGTCGGGTGGTGCGTTCCTTCCAAGCGTCCGGAGCGCGGATCACGATCGACCTCGGTGGCGTGGATGCGGGGCACTACCTGCTTCGGATCACGGATGTGTCCGGGGTGACCAACCTGCGCCTGCAGGTTTCGCCCTCCCCCCAATGAGGCGCAGCCATCGGAGCTGAACGACAGCCCACCGCACCATCCGCATCATTCGTTCGAAACCCGATGCACCGTGGAACCTCCATCGATGCATGTCCGTATACGGGGAAGGTAATGTTCCGGTCATGCATCCCGCAGTTCGCCTTCCCGTCCTCCTGCTGCTCATCCTTGCTCCGTTCGTCACGTTCTCCCAGCGCTCGGGCATCGGGCTGAAGGCAGGCCTTGGTGCAGCGGAAATGCGCTCCGGCGCGGTGAACGGAAGGCTGACCACGGGGGCCACGGCAGGCATCTACGCGCCACTGCTGGCGGCGCCGCGGTTCGAACTTCAACCGGAAGTACTGCTCACCGCCCTCGGTTCCGGACATCTTGGAAGCACGGGAGAACGATATACGGTGCGGAGCATCTACGTGCAGATACCACTGCTGGCCAAGGTCTATATAGGCAGTACGCTCAACGCACAGATCGGTGTGCTGGCGGGCAAACTGGTGCATGCGGCACAGTTCACAGCATCCGGTTCACGTGATGTTACAGCGGATCATCGACCCGACGAAGTTGCGCTCCTGCTCGGTGCAGGCCTTGACCTGCCCAGCGGGCTGGACCTCTCATTGCGGTACCACAATGGTATGACACCGGTGCTGGCCAATGACGGGGTGCTCTTCCCGCGCAACCAGGCTGTCCTTATCGGTGTGGGATACCGCCTCATTCGCATCGGTGCCCCGCGGATGCAACGACGGCGGGGCTGAGCGCGGCCCTATCTTTGGGCGCGATGTCCGATTCACCCGTGATCGCGCTGCTGGGCGGCGGCCAGCTTGGCCGGATGTTCATCGAGAACGCCCTTCGCTACAACGCCCGTGTGCTGGTGCTGGACCCCGATGCACAGGCGCCCTGTTCGCGCCTCGCCGAGCGGTTCGTTCAGGGATCCTATGCCGACCATGACACCGTGATCGCCTTCGCTGCGCAGGCGGATGTGGTGGGTATCGAGATCGAGCATGTGAGCGTGGATGCACTTGAGGTGCTTGCTGCACAGGGCAAGCGCGTGATCCCATCCCCCGGTGTGCTGCGCACCATCCAGGACAAGGGACTACAGAAGGAGTTCTATGCCCGGCATGGCATACCGAGCGCAGCCCATGTGCTGTTGGAGGGCGGCAATGAGGCAGCCAACCATCCGCAGTTGCTGCCCGGCTTCCTGAAGGCACGGCGCGGAGGCTATGATGGCAAAGGTGTGATGGCCATCGATGTACCGGCGGATGCCGCCAACGCCTTCGACGGGCCCTGTGTGCTGGAGCAGCGCATATCCGTGGCGGCCGAGCTGGCGGTGCTGGTGGTGCGGTGCGATGATGGCACCACGTTCACCTATGATCCGGTGGAGATGGTGTTCGACCCGCGCTATCACCTGGTGGACCACCTGCGCGCGCCCGCACGCCTTCCGGGAGCGGTGCTGACAGAGGCCCGGCATCTGGCGAAGCGCGTGGCCGATGCGTTCGGCGAACCCGGGCTTTACGCGGTGGAGCTGTTCCTGGACAACAACGGACACCTGTTGGTGAATGAAACGGCCCCACGCGCGCACAACAGCGGGCATCACAGCATCGAGGCCTGTCCCAGTTCCCAGTTCGACCAACTGCTGCGCCTGTACCTGGGCCTTCCGGCAGGCTCAACACGCCTGCTCGGGCCGGCAGCCATGGTGAACCTCGTGGGCGAGGGTGGAACCGGTACGGCCCACCTGGAGGGCACCGCCGAAACACTCGGAATGCCAGGTACCTTCGTTCACCTTTATGGCAAGAAGGAAACGCGCACGGGCCGCAAAATGGGACACGTCACCATCGTCAGCACCACCGAGGCCGAGCGCGATGCCGCCATTGAGCGTGTGCGTGCCACCTGCCGCGTGGTTCCTGCCACCCGAACGACCACTGAATCACCCACCCGTTAGCACCCAAGGACCATGGTAGGCATCATCATGGGCAGCCGCAGCGACCTGGAAGTCATGCGCGAAGCCCTGGACACGATGAACGAGTTCGGCGTGCCGCATGAACTTACGGTGGTAAGCGCGCACCGCACCCCCGACCGAATGTTCGCGTATGCCAAGGGCGCAGCGGACCGCGGCATAAAGGTGATCATCGCGGGAGCAGGAGGAGCGGCACATCTGCCCGGCATGGTGGCATCACTGACCACCCTGCCCGTGATCGGGGTACCCATCAAAAGTCGCAACTCGATCGACGGATGGGACTCGCTCCTCTCGATCGTCCAGATGCCCTCCGGTGTGCCTGTTGCCACCGTGGCGGTGAACGGGTCCAGGAATGCCGGTCTGCTGGCCGTGCAGATACTGGCCACCGCTGACCCTGCGCTCGCGCAACGCCTGATGGTGTTCAAGGGAGAGCAGGAGGACAAGGTGCGCGATGGGATCTCCGCGCTGAAGCAGCACTTCCCGAACGGTTTCGACCAATGATCACGGCCCTACCAGTTGCATGTTCTGAGGATGGTGCCGGGTGAGGATGTCCGCACCGGACTGGAGGAATGGTGCAAGGACAATGCCCTGGAGGCGGGCTGCGTGGTGAGTGCGGTGGGCAGCTTGTCGCGCGCCGTGCTGCGCATGGCCGGTCGCTCCGATGGGTCCACACTCACCGGGGACATGGAAATATGTTCGCTCAGCGGAACCCTTTCGCGCCACGGCATGCACCTTCACATGGCGGTGGGCGATGCGGAAGGGCGCATGCATGGAGGGCATCTGCTCGCGGGTTGCACGGTTCGCACCACGCTTGAAGTCGTGGTGCAGGAGATCGGAGGGCTTGCACTTCACCGGAGGCCGGATGCGCGCACGGGCTATCCGGAATTATTCCCGGAGGTGCGGCCTTAGGGTCTGAAGAACGTTGCCGAAGGACCAGCGCAGCCAACACACGGCATCCGCTCCGCGGGCATCGGCGAAATAGCGGAACCGGTCCATGTTGTCCCGATACACGGAGTTCAACACGTTGCCTGCAGTGATGCCCATTCGCAACTCACCGGCCCCGAAGGGCCTGGCCGCGGACATGGTGACACCCAGCAGATGATAGGCCGGCGGCGGGTCGACAAGATCCACTCCGGCAGGGAACCGATGTTGGCGCTGGACCCACTGGCTGGAGACGGCGATCTCCACCCCCCTCCACCCACCGATGCTGTCCAACCCGTAGGTGATCGTGTTCTCCCAACGGTCGGCAGGCAGTTGGAACAACCAGGTGCCGGCATCGAGATCGCGGCCGCGCACCAGTGAATAACGGCTCCGGAGGCTCAGCGGCATCGCGATACGCCATGTCACGGAGGCGTCCATGCCGGTGAGGAACACATCCGTGGCCACGTATCGGAACCGCGGGAAGGCTCCACGGATACTCAGTTGGTATCCATCGGGCCGGAGGTAGATGAAGTCATCGATCCACCCTCCGTGGCCACCCACGGTTGCCTTCAGGCGCCCATCGAAGAACCCGGCCTCCATCTCCGAGGTGCCGCGCAGGGCGCGCTCGCTGCCCAATTGAGCATCCCCCTCCTCAATGGCCGCCGCGCCGTGATGCAACCCTTCACTGTACAGCTCGCTCACATGGGGTGGTCGATAGGCACTACTGATGTCGCAACGGAGGCGCAGGTCCTTGCGCAACTCGAAATTGCCCCCCATGCTGAAGGCCTGATTGAGGAAGATGTGCTCCGGGGTGATGAAATTGTTCTCGCGGTCATACTTCGCCACCCGCAACCGGGTCATCTCCACCCGTGCGCCCATTTCCAGCTCAATGCGGTCGGAGAGCGGATAGTGCTCCACCAGGTACAGCCCACCCGAACCGCGCGTGTAGTCGGGCAGGAGCGGACGCACACCGGTGCCCGGGACATTGAAGTTCTCCTGAAGCATGCCGGAAAGTCCCAATCTCCCGTGCGACCGACGTCCCAACCAATGCTTCCAGACCATGTCCGCCGTATGGGTGTACAGGAACAGGTCATTGCTGGGGATGGCACTGCGCCCGGACCGGCGGATATCATACTCCTGGCGGTCATCGGCCTGATAGGCATACGTGAACACGAGCCTGTCCGTATCACTGAGCCGGAAGGTGAACTCCCCCTTTGCCAGATGGTGGGCTGCGGTCTGCCTCGGCGCATCGATCGCGCGTGTGAACGGTGCCTGGAACCATGGCTCCCCGCGCTCCACGGCGTTGCGCAGGTCGGTGAGGTTGCCGATGTGTGACGCGCGCAGGATACCGAGTTCGCGCTGAAAATAACTGTAGTGGACCTGCGCACCGCCCCAGTGGCGCTGCAGGCCGATCGTGGCCGAGGCGGCGCCCTCGTTCATGCCGGTGTTGCTGAGTACGTAGCGCGGACTTTCAGAATCACCGAGCGTTCGCAGGGATCCCTGCACGCGGAACGCGAGGCCACGAATGCGTGGCGAGGACCATTGGAGCATGCCATTACCGCCCCCGCCGCGACCGTTGTAAGCCCCGAAACCACGCAGCTCACCTCCCCATCCGGGCTTCACCGGCAGCTCCACCGGTTCGGTGATCACCACCCCCCCGATGGCATCGGCGCCATACTGCACCGAGGCGGCGCCCTTCACCACGGTGATGCGGTCCGAGGAGAGCGGGTCGATGTTGGGGGCGTGCTCGGTGCCCCATTGCTGGTCCTCCTGACGGACGCCCTGGTTCATTACCAGTACACGGTTGCCATGAAGACCATGGATGACCGGCTTCCCGATGGTGGGGCCGCTGTTGAGCATGGTGACTCCGGCGATCCCCGACAACAGTTCTGCAAGGTTGCGACCCGATGCCCGTTCCATGGTGGTGCGATCCACTTCTGCAACCGACATGCCCACGTTCTCATCGGGTCGCCGGGCGATCACCTCCAATTCACGCAACTCCTCCGCGTGGTGCTCCATGCGCACCAGCAGCTGCATGTTACGGTCCATGGTCACGCGACGCTCCACAGGCTCGCAGCCCACGTGGCTCACCCGCATGCGATACGTACCCGCCGGAAGCCCCTCCAGCACGAACCTGCCCTCGGCATCAGCCACCGTTCCGCGCTGCAGCTCGGGCATGAACACCTCGGCAAATGACATCGGCGTGCCATCGTGATCGTCCAGCACACGGCCCTGCAGCGTGAAGGCTGGTTGGGCGACCAGCCATGTGCTGCATGACCACAGCAGAAGAACCGTGGCATTGGATATGATGCGGAAGTGTGCCGCCCGGAATACCTCGGCGGCGAGCCATCGCATGCGCACCACTTGGGGGGAATCCTGTATTGCCACTATGTTGCAAATATACCCATGATCGGACCGGTACACAGGCCTCCTGCGAACGAGCCCACCCTTGCAGGGAAAAATACCTGCGTGCGTACATTCGTGACCACAAGCAGAGAACACCATGCGTCCGACCCCTACTCTCATCCTCCTGTGCACCCTCTCGCCACTGCTCCAGTTGTCGGCCCAACCCTGGGTCCCCTTCAATGCTGGATTCAACAATATCAAGAGCATTACCGTGCACAACGATGGGCTTTACGCGGCCAGCTATCCGAGCGGGATCTTCCGCAGCGCGGATGACGGCGTTACCTGGACACCGGTGAACAACGGGTTGCCCGTGGAGGTGATCGACGGTGTGCCTTACATCTATGTGGAATCGGTGGGGTCCAACGGCACCTATCTGTTCGCGGGCACGTCAAGCGGCATCTACCGGTCCAACGATGATGGCGCCAGCTGGCAACTGGCCAACGGGCCGCTCACCGCCAACTTTTCGGTTTACGCCAACAAATGGCTGAAGACGGGCAACAAGACGCTGGCCATCTTCGCCGGCACCATTTCCAGTGGCGGCGGGATCTATGCCACGCTCAACAACGGCAACACCTGGCTTCAGGGCGCCAATGGATTGAGCACCAACATGCGCGTGAACCAGGTGGCCGTGGTGGGAAGCACCCTGTACGTGGCCACCAGCGCGGGTCTCTTCAGTTCCATCAACAATGGGGACAACTGGCAGCCGGTGATCGGATCCCAGTTCACCATGTACGGCATCCAGGGCACACCCACGCGCCTCGTGTGCATCTCCGACTTCGGGTACCAGTATTCCAACAACGGAGGCACTTCGTGGACCACGGTGACACCCGCACCAGCACCGCCCAATGCGAACGCACAACTGATACTTTACGACGGGAAGTATTTCGCCATCACCGGAACGAACGCCGGGGTGCTGCGTTCCACCGATAACGGTCAGACCTGGCAGGCCTTCAACACGGGCCTGGGCGGCTTCGATGTCACTGTGCAGGAGGAGTTCCATGCCTCCGGCACCAAGCTCTACATGGGTGCGTTGTTCGACATGTACAGCATCAACGGCACAACACTGGCTCTGGAGGAGCGGGCGGAAGGGCGTGAAGGGCGTGCCTATCCCACGTTGTTCCGGGAAGGCTTCACCGCTGAACTACCCATGGAT
>JBIJDX010000290.1:0-2726 GCA_044343855.1 Flavobacteriales bacterium | reverse complement strand
ACGAGCTTCCATACGTTGCCGGACCTGTCTGAAACGAAGTACGTGCGATCCTGGGCATAGCTGTATGAAGCCGTGGGTTGGCTGTAGGTCTTCCAATCGTAACCGATGATGTTCATGGCACTGTCGAGCTCTCCCCCACCCCACTGGGCTTCGGCCACCGGCACGCCATCGATCTGGAGGGCACGTACGCTCTTGTTCTGGAGCACGCCAGCGACCGAGTAAGCGGTTGGCGCCGGTGAGGGGATGATGGCCGTGTACTTGGTGAAGAGCAGGTCCCAGGAATTGGCAGCGGGTTCCAGGTCGGCCGTGCTGTTGGTAGCGAAGTTGAAGAAGCCGAAGTTCTTGCCCGCGAACGCGCCCTTGCTGAGGGTGTTGGTCACCTCGTTGGAACCATCAAGGTTGGCGAAGGTGAAATTGTACGTATTGGCGGCAAGGCTGTTGATGCGCAGCTTGCGGTAGTTGCCAGCCGCATCCGCGAGCACATAAACCTTGGTGCCGGCCACCGTGTGGGTGATGAAGCTGTATTGCCCCCAGCCCAAGCCGAATCCGCCATCGGCAAGGTTGTTGCCGTTCGTAAGGGCACCTTCCGACCACCGGAGCTCAGAGTTGTAGACAGCGGTCCAACCGGCCTCATTGGGGCTGGTCAAGGAGGACCAATCCGCAATGGACACGGGTGTCTCGTAGGCAACGAGCCCCTTGGCGGAGTTCACCAGGATGGAGGAGGTGAACGAGTTGATCTCGAAAGCCAGGTCCCACGAGGCAAGATCAGCTGTGGCCTGTATGCCGTTCTGCAGGCTGTACCAAACCTGCTGGGCATTGCCCGGACCGGTGGCGATGGTCACTTCGGTCTGTGCCAGGAGGGGTGCGCCGGAGGCGAGGAAAGCGAGGGTCGCGATGGTTCTCATGCGGTGTCTGGACAAGGTGGTGCAAAGCAACATCGGATGAACACCACGGACCAACGGATGGATCGGATGAAAGCACGCTTTACCGTCACACCAATGTCAGAAATGAACGGGATCGGGGATGCGCTGCACCCTAACCGGCAGCCCACCACCCCGCTGCAGGGTGCATCGAGGGTTGGGGGCTTGGGACCCGCACCATGCCTGCGGCGTCGCTCAATTCGGGTCGAATGACGATCCGCGATCCGATCGTTGCGTTCGCCGGTGGAGGTGTGCCTCGGTCAGTAGGCCAGCAGGAAGCGTTTCTCCACCGCCGTTGGCCGCATGTGCGGCACGATCATATCAACTCCGAGGACCTGGACCGGCAGATCCTCGAGTACCAGCACGGTATCCTTCGGAGGGAACCGTTCCACGAGTGGCGCAAGCTGCCGGGACGCCACCAGCACGAATTGCCCGGGTGCAGGGCCATTGGAAAGTTCGGAGGCTTCCGCCACGTAGGGCCCCTTGCCGCCGCCATAGAACTCAAGCGATGTCCCGCCAGCGCCAACACAGAGAAGCTGTCCGGGAGGCACCTGCTTGGAGGCCATCCACTTGCCCACCTGGGCGTTTGACTGATAGTTGAGCAGGGCCGGGTAGAACTGGAAGTTGAGGCCCCATGCAATGGCAAGCCAAAGAGCGGCGGACTTCAACACACCCGTTCGATCGGGCAGACCGCCTCCCAGCATGTGCATGACGAATAGCGCAGCCGCCATGAGCACGGTCCACTGCCAGCCTTCCGGGAAGGCCCAGAAGAAGATGACGCAGGCCAGTACGGCAAGGATCACGGCCACGATACGATGCAGCCTGAACAGGAAGACCGGCGGGCCATCACTGAAGGCTCGCCCCCCCTGAACCGCGAGGATAGGCAGGATGGGATAGAGGTAATGCGGCAACTTGAACTGTGACAGGGAAAGAGCGATGAACAGCAGCAGCGCACCCACGGGACCACCACGTTCCACGCGTCCCCCGGGCGCGAGCGCATTACGCAATCCCGTCCACCAGCCAAAAAGCATGAATAGCGTCCAGGGCAGCAGGAGCCACGGCAGTTCATGCATGAAGTAGAGGGGCGACGAATCGTCCTTCCAACGGTTCTCACCCGTGATGCGCCCGAAACTCTGCTCCCAGAAGAAGAACCGGATGCCGTGCACCCCATGTTGATCGTGGAGGCCCTTGAGCATGGGCAGCAGCAGGATACCGATGACCACGGGCACGAGCAGCAGGCGCGGATCGCGAAGCACCTTCCAACGCCTGTCCAACAGGACCTGCACACCGAGTATGGTGATCGGTGCCACCGCACCCATGGGACCCTTGGCCAGCATGCCGGCGGCCATGGATGCTGAGGCGGCAATAAGCCAGCCTGCACGTCCGCGAATGATGAATTCACTTCCGGTCCAAACGGATGTCATGATGGCAGCGGTGAGCAGCGTATCGGTGCGCACATCATTGGTCATGAGCACGAACGAAACCGAAGTGGCGAACAGGAACGCCGCCCACCCTGCAGCCACGGGTCCATGGAATAGGCGGGCGTAGCGGTAGGTCGCGTACACGGCCATGAGGGCTGCCAGTATGCTGGGCAGCTTGTAACTCCAGTTGTGCACACCGAACATGGAGAACGAGAGGGCGGATGTCCAGAACAGCAGGGGGGGCTTGTCCAGGTAATCAGCGCCGCGGAAATAGAGTTTGAGCGGGTCGGCCTGGCCGAGCATGTCACGGGACATGGTGGCGTACTGGGCGGCATCCACCTCCATCACATCCACGAACGAACCGGCCACCAGCACCGCCAGCCAG
>JBIJDX010000014.1:0-25059 GCA_044343855.1 Flavobacteriales bacterium | reverse complement strand
TTGAGGCCATAGATGCGGGCGATGCCGTCGCCCACTTGGAGGACGGTACCGACCTCCTCCAGTTCGGCTTCGCTGCGGAAGCCGGCCAGTTCTTGTTTGAGGATCGCCGTTACTTCGGCTGGATTCACTGCCATGACAGGGGAGGGCGTTAGATCTCGGGGATGTACGGGTTCTTGGAGAATTCGCGGCGCAGATCGGCCAGTCGGCGGCTTACCGTGCCATCGTAGAGCTCGTCACCGATGCGGATGGTGACACCACCGATGAGGGTGGGGTCCACCTTCTCGACCAGCTCGATGGTCTTACCGGGGTGCTGCTTTTCCGCGATGGACTGCACCCTGGCGCGGGTGGCGGTGGTGAGGGGAACGGCGCTGGCCACGTGGGCCACCACGATATTGCGGCCCTGCTTGTAAAGTTCGTTGAAGGCCTGGGCCACATCCGGCAGCAGCCGCTCGCGTCCCTTGCGCACCAGGATGCCCATGAAGGCGTTGGTGAGCGTACCCACCCTGCTCTGGAAAAGTTGCTGCAGGATGCGCTCCTTGGCATCGGCCTTCACCACCGGGCTTCCCAGGAGCACGCGCAGGTCGCGGCTTTCGGCACAGGTGACGGCCACCAGGTGCATGTCATCCTGCACGCCGGCCAGCACGCCCCTTTCCTGGGCCAACTCCATCAGGGAGCGGGCATAGCGGTAGGCGACGGGTGCTACGTTCATGACCGGCGTACCTCGGCTTCACCCATCACCTTGTCGACCAGGGCCTGCTGGGCGGTATTGTCGGCCAGTTTCTCACGCAGTATGCGTTCGGCGACAAGGATGCTCAGTTCGGCCACCTGGTTCTTCATCTCGGTGAGGGCGGCGTTCTTTTCGTTCTGGATGTCGGTGCGTGCGCGCGCCAGCAATGCCTCCGCTTCGGCACGTGCCTTTTCCTTCGCCCCGGCGATCTCCCGGTCACGGATGTCGCGTGCCTCCTTCAGGAGCACCTCGCGCTCCTCGCGTGCCTGGCGCATCAGGTCCTCATTGCGGGCGTTCATTGCGGCGATCTCCTCGCGGGCCTTGCGGGCCTCGTTCAGGGCTTCCTCAATGGTGCGTTCGCGCTCGCCCAGGACACCGAGGATCGGTTTCCATGCGAACTTCCTCAGGATGAACAGCACCGTCAGGAACGATACGGTCATCCAGAAGATGAGGCCGAAGGAGAATTGGATCAGCATGGCGCAGGGTCGGCGTTAGGTCCGGCCGGTGCTCAGAGCACCATGGCGAGCAGGCCCACAACGATGCCGAACATGGCGGCACCCTCCACCAGTGCGGCGGCCAGGATCATGTTGGCACGGATGTCGTTGGTGGCTTCGGGCTGGCGTGCGATGGCCTGCATGGCATCACCGCCGATGCGACCGATGCCGATGCCGGCTGCGAGCGCAGCGATGCCGGCGCCGATGGCGGCAAATCCGAAGTGACCATTAGCAGCGGCTTCCAGGAGGATCGAGAGGAACATGACGAACGTGGTTTGGGTTGCTTGGGTTCTTAGTGATGGTGGGGCTCTTCTATGGCGGCCCCCAGGTACATGGCCGAGAGGAAGGTGAACACGAACGCCTGGATGAACGCCACCAGGAGTTCCATCAGGCTCATGAACACGGTGAACAACAGGGAGAAGACCGACACACCCCAGCCCAGTCCCGCGTTGATCTCCCCGAAGATGAAGATCAGCGCGAAGAAGCTGAGCACGATGATATGGCCCGCGGTGATGTTCGCGAAGAGTCGGATCATCAGGATCGCCGGGCGCAGGAACACGCCCAGGATCTCAACAGGGGTGAGGATCAGCAGCACGGGCTTGGGTACACCGGGCATCGCAAGGATGTGACCCCAGTAGTGGCGGTTGCCGTGGATGAGCGTGAGCACGAAGGTGATGGCCGCAAGGGCGAAGGTGACCGAGATGCTGCCGCTGACATTGGCTCCGAAGGGGAAGATGGGGATGAGGCCCATCAGGTTGTTGATGAGGATGAAGAAGAACACCGTGAGCAGGAAGGGCATGAACCGCTCGTACCTGGGGCCGATGTTCGCCCTGGCCACATCGTCACGGACGAAGAGGATGATGGGCTCCACGAAGCGGGCCACGCCCTTGGGCGCTCCCAGACCATTGGTCCGGTAGTGGCTCGCGGTGCTCAGGAAGATGAGCAGCATGAGAACGATGCTGACCAGCATTCCCAGCACGTTCTTGGTGATGCTGACATCCCAGGTGGCCGCGGTGAGCGCCTCGTTCACGGTGGCATGGTGGGCATCCGTGCCGTCCGCCGCATCGGTCGCCAGGATCTTTCCTTCGTGCAGGAAATAGCCGCCATGGGTCTTGTGGCCGTGATCGAATCGTGCGCTGGAGAACACGCTCAGACCACGCTCCGTGTTGTACAGGATGACCGGCAGCGGAAGGCTGGTGTGGCCCCACAGGTGCCAGCCGTACTCGTCCGTCACGTGGCCCATGATCATGGCACCGGGGTCGAACTTCCCATCCCCCCCGTGGTGCGCATCGACCCCCTCCGCCGGGGCTTCAACGGGGGCCGCGGCCACTGCAGCCACGGTGTCCGTGGGTCCGTGCACATGCCCTTCGTGCTGTGCGCCGGCCATGGTCCCGAAGAGCATGGAGGACAGCAGGAAAGTGGCGCGGATCAAGGCTTTCATTACATGGCGGGGAGGTTGGCCTCCCTCATTGCGGGCGCAAAGGTAGGATTCCTCCACGATCCGGTAAAGCATCAATTTGAGCCTATCCTGAAAGGTGCCGGTCCTCACCGGCGCCCGGTCTCCTTGAACAGGTGCAGCAGGGCCCCCGTGATGCCCAGGAGCGCACCGCCCAGGGTGCAGACCGGGAAGCGCCAGGCCAGGCGTGCGTCCAGCCACCATCCCGCCATGGTGCACACCACCACGATGCCGGCCATGGTGAGCCCCATTCCCATGAACCGCATGTAGTCCCCGTAACGTGGTCGGCGGGGTTTGTGGGGGCCACCGGTTCTCATGCCCTGGGGTGGGGGCCGCCAAGGGACCGCGTCATGCGTGCCGCGGCAAAGGCGAGGTGTGCCAGGTAGTAGGCCATGAAGGCGATGGCGAAGGCGAGCCGCTCCGTCCTGGGCAGCAACAGGGCCACCACCAGCAGGAGGGTTAGCGAGCCGAACATCTTCAGCACCATTCCGGACATGAAGCGGCGGATGGCGGCCTTTGGATCACCGGCATCCGCGGACTCCTGCCAGGCGAGCAGCAGCAGGCTGAGCAGGGTGAAGAACAGGGGGGGCACCCATTGCGCACCCGTTGCGGGTATGCTGAACTGGTGCAAGACCAGCATGTGCAGAACGACGCAGATGGCGCTGAACGGCAGGAGTCCCTTCAGGAGCGATCCGATCGATGAGCCCATGGCTGCTTAGCGGACAGCCTGTGCGGGCTGCTCCGTGCGGGCCGCTTCGGTGCGCAGGCGTGCGGGATCCATCTCCTTCACCACGCCGCCGGCCATGCTGCAGTTGCCGGTGAACACGGCACCCGGCTCGATGGCGAGCTTCTTGGTGTTGATGTCGCCCTGGAGCTTGGCGGTCGCCTTCAGGCTCAACAGGTCCTGGCAGTTGATGCGACCCAGCACGGTACCCTCTATGTCGCTGCTGTGGCAGACCACCTCTCCCTCGATGGAGCCGCTCTGGCCTACGATGAGGCGGCCTTTCACATGAATGGTGCCCTTCACGCGGCCGTCCACGCGCAGGTTGCTGTCGCTCTTGATCTCGCCTTCGATGGAGGTGCCCTCCATGATGCTGTTGATCTTGCCGGGGTTCACGGTATCGGTGGTCTTGTTCATGGCGGCCTGGGCTGATCTGTCGTTGCGGAACATGGTCCTGGTTGGCTGGTCGACCGGGGTCGTGGTGGGCGAATATATGTGCTGCTGGTGACTTATCCTATTGACCTTCAAGGAAGTTCCCAGTGAAGAACGTGCGGTATCCCTCCAGGTCCTTGGAGCGGAACAGCTGGGTGTAGTTGCCGGTGCTCACGGGGAGGTTGGCCACCGCCTTGGACTTCACGGCGGAGAGCATGTCGGTATTGGCCACGAAAAGGGCGTGATAGGCGAGCGCGGCGGCGCGATCACTGAACCGGTCCACAAGCACCACCTGGTGGTCGTTGTCGAGGAAGTTGGTGGTCACCTGGAACGTCTCGGCGGGCAGGTAGCGCCTTCCGAAGTCGGAGATGGCGAGTTTGATGCTGTTGAGGTCGGAGCCTTTGTTGGGCACCACCACGGCATAGAAGTGGGCCCCGTCGTCCTTGCTGTAGTCGCTTGTGGGTTCCCCGGCCTTGGGCGAACCCCCACCCCCCCCGGTGCCTTTGTCAAGGGCCGCCAGCAGTTCGTCAGCCGCCTTCGCCTCATCGGTGCCGGGATAGCTGCTCTTGAGCTCGGTGAGGGTGCTGCGATAGGCACCCATGTCCCTCAACCCCCCGAGCGCCATGGCCTTCAGGATGTGGTACTTGGGGCGGAAGTGGTTGCGTGGCTCATCGCGCAGGACCGCCTCACAGGCGTTCACCACCGGAATGAAGCTGTACTGGCGGTATTGCTGGTAGATGCGGCGGTAGGCTTCCTCCTCGGCCTTGCGGCGCTCCTCATCGGCCTGCAGCACATTGGGGTCGCGCACCAGGCGCGCGAACTCCGAGTCGGGCCAGCGCTCCAGGATGATGTCCGCATAGGTGCGGGCCCCGAAGCCGTCCAGTGAGAACCAACCGCTGCTTTCCTTCTCCAGGAAGATGCGGTAGAGCTGGTAATAACTCTCCGGGGTGTACCGGCAATCATCGAACCGGTTGTTGAGCACCTCGAAGCTCTCGGTGGCATTGTCCATATCCTTGAGCTGCTCCTTGTAGATCATGCCGCTGATGTAGAGCGCCTCGCAGATCCGCGCGTTGCTGGCGGCGATCGCATCAGCGTCCTTGGGGAGGTCCTTGAGATAGAAGGACGGGTCCTTCCACGCGGGTTCGCCATCGGGGGTGTCCGACCCTTCGCTCTCCCCCTCCCCCTCCTGTTGACCCTCTCCGGTTTCAGCCGTGATGCTCCCGCTCTTGTCCTTGCGCCGCCAGTCATCCTCCAGCGGGCGGTTGCCCCACCGCTTGCGGAATTGTGCCAGGCCACGACCGATCTGCTGTGCGTCGTAGAAGTACCATCCCCCCCGGGCACCCGTGGGTCGTTGCTCGGTGGCGGGCTTGTCGGGGGCTGCTGCCGCCTGCTCGCGGGCCCGCTCCTCCAGCAGGCGCTTCTCCTCCTCCTCCTTCTCGCGACCCCTGATGAGGTCCTTGATCCTGCCCTGCAGGGCGGCATCATCCAGCTGGGCCAACCCCTGCAGGCTGTCCTCAAGTGCGATGATCCCCAGCTGCTCCACCAGGTCGCCCAGCACCTCGGCGCGGGTGCTCACCTCGGCAAAGCGCGGATGGTCCTCGGCGAGCAGGGTGCGGGTGCTGTCGTAATACTTCTGGGCACGGGCATAGACACGGTCCTCGAAGCTCAGGTCGGCGAGTTTCATGAACGACTTGGCCTTCTGCCTGCTGTCCGTGGTGCTCACCCGGGCGCTGGTCTCCAGGTGGTCCACGGCCTCTTCCTTCCTGCGCTCCTTCAGGTCCAGGTCGGCCAGGGCGTAGTGGATCATGTCGAAGTGGTCCATGTGCTTCTCGTCGCGCAGCATGCGGTTCAGCTTCTGCCGCAGCGCCTTGCTGTCGCCCTTGTTGAAGGCCAGCGCCTGGAAGATCTGCGCATGGAAGGCCATCTCATAGGGCGGGTTCATGCGGACAACCGCTCCGAACTGGGAGATGGCCTTTTCCTCGAAGCCCTTCACCTGGTAGAGCTGTGCCAGGATGAACGCCCACCGGGTCCGCTGGTCGCGGTCCCTGGTGACCTCAACAGCACGCTCCAAGTGCAGGATGGCATCGTCCACCTTTCCCCGGCGCAGGTCCAGATCGGCCAGCACGGCGCTCAACGAGCCATGGTCGAAATGCTTGGGCAGCTTCTTCTCCTCGCGGATCTGGTCCAGGGCACTTTGCGCCTTGGCATACTGTTCCAGCTCGATCGCCGTGCGTGCGGTCCATTCCAAGGCCTGCAGGCGGCGATCGCCATCCTTGAAACGCCTGCTGATGTAGGTGAAGCCACGCTCGGCCTCGTAGTAGTTCCGTTTGTGGAAGTTGCTCCGGGCGATCACCATCCACGCATCGTCGATCCAGCGGTTGCGCTCCTTGCCCTCGATGTCCATGCTGTGCCGCTCGATCACCAGCGAGCACTTGTCGATGCATTTCTCGAGGTCGGGGGTGGCATTGCGGCACTGCTCCTCGGTGCCGTAGACGAACACGGGCAGCACCTCGTCGTAGTTGTCGATGTTCGCCTCCTCGATGCCACTGACCACCTCCTTGAGCTTCTCGTTCGCATTGAACCAGCCGTTGTCACGCGAGGTGAGGCGGTGGTAGGCGCGGTTGAGGAAGGCGTCCCTGCCCGTGCTGCAGCCCGTTCCGCACAGCACAAGGGCCGGCAAAAGCAGGCCGGTGAGGGAGCGGAGGGGGCGTACCATGCGTGCGGGAGCCATGACTCTGAACGTGCGAAGTTATCCCATCGGATCGGGATGGCAGCGGACCACGTCGCGGGTTGCCGCAGCTTCGCCACCTTTGTGCGGAATGGCCATCCATGCGCAGACATCCAGGAGCGGTCTCCAAGGCCGGATCAGGCGCCTGATGCGCAAGTTGCGCAGCAAGTACCGGTTGGTGCTGGTCGATGAGCGCACGTTCGGGGAGCGCTTCAGTGTGCGGCTGAACCGCCTCAATGTGCTGATCCTCGCCTTCGCGGCATTCACCGTGCACGGAACGCTGGTGACGGTGCTTATCGTTTTCACCCCCCTGAAGCGCTACATCCCCGGATACTCCGATCAGGAGACCAAGCGCAATGCCTACCGCAGCACCCTGTTGGCTGATTCGCTGGAGCAGCGGGTCCGCGATCAGGATGCGTTCCTGACCAACCTGCAGCGTGTGCTCCGTGGCGAAGTGGCTGCGGACAGCGCCAACCTCGCGGCTCCCATCGCAAGCGAGCCCTCTTCTGTGGACCTGCAGCCCGGTGGGGTGGACAGCCTGTTGCGGGAACGGGTGGCGCGCGAGGAGGCCTATGCTCTTGTGGCGGGTGGTGGCGGTGAGGCGCGCGACCTGGCCGGCATGATCCTGTTCCCACCCTTGCGGGGTATCGTAACAGCGCGCCACGACCGGGCCAAGGGGCACTATGGCGTGGATGTGGTGTCCAAGGCCGATGCAGCGGTGAAGGCCTGCCTGGAGGGTACGGTGCTTTCGGCGGCATGGACCACCGACGGGGGGCATGTGCTGCACATCCAGCACCGCAATGACCTGGTGAGCGTGTACAAGCACAACAGCGTGCTGCTGCGCAAGGCCGGTGACAAGGTGCGTGCCGGCGAGGCCATCGCCATTGTGGGCGACAGCGGAGAACTATCCAGCGGCCCGCACCTTCACTTCGAGCTTTGGCAGAAGGGAGAGCCCGTCGATCCGCAGGCCTACATGGTGTTCGAGTAGTGCTCGTTGAACCCTTAAACCGGATGTTGCAGGCTGAAGGGTGGATGTTGGGGATTGAGGGTTGCGCCCCCCATTCCTGAGCGCCCGCGCCAACCCGCAACGTAACCAACCCCCAACACCCCGCCAACCTCCACCCCTGAATGTCCCTCAAAGCCACCCTTGCGAAACCACTTGCACGGCATGTGACCGATGGGGTCATGCGCCGCGCCATGGACCCCGTGGCCACCCAGCGGGCCGTGTTGCGCGAACTGGTGCGCTTCGGCGGTGACACCGCCTTCGGGCGTGCGCATCACATCCATGAGGTGCGCGACCACCAAGGCCTGGTGCAGGCCGTGCCGCTGCGCGATTACGAAGGCTTCAGGCCGTACATGGACCGCATCCTGTTCGGGGAGGACGATGTGCTGTGGCCGGGCAGGCCGCTCTACTTCTGCAAGACCAGCGGTACCACCAGCGGGGCGAAGTACATCCCCATCACGAAGGAAAGCCTGCCCAACCATATCGGCAGCGCACGCCGGGCCCTGCTGGCCTACATCGCCCACAGTGGCCGGGCCGACTTCGTGGATGGGAAGATGATCTTCCTCCAGGGCAGCCCGGTGTTGGATCGTTCGCGCCACATCCCCATCGGGCGACTCAGTGGCATCGTGGCCAACCACGTGCCCGCCTACCTGCTCAGGAACCGCATGCCCAGCTTCGCCACCAACAGCATCCCCGACTGGGAGACGAAGGTGGAGGCCATCGTGGGTGAGACCATGGCCGAGGACATGCGCCTGATCAGCGGGATCCCCGCCTGGGTGCAGATGTACTTCGAGCGGCTGCTGGCCCGCACCGGCAAGGCCACCGTGAAGGATGTGTTCCCGAATTTCTCGCTCTTCGTGTACGGCGGGGTGAACTACGCGCCCTACCGCAGCCGCATGGAGGCGCTCATCGGTGGCAGTGTGCCCAGCGTGGAGCTCTTCCCCGCCAGCGAAGGCTTCATCGCGTACCAGGACAAGGACAACGATGACGGCCTGTTGCTGGTGCTGGACAACGGCATCTACTTCGGCTTCGTGCCCATGCAGGGCAACGACCGTCGCCCACGCTCGATCGCCGAGGTGGAGTTGGACACGCAGTACGCGCTGGTGCTCTACACCAATGCCGGTCTCTGGGGTTACGAGATCGGTGATACGGTGAAGTTCACCTCGCTTAGCCCGCCCCGCATCAAGGTCACGGGCCGCACCAAGCACTTCACCAGTGCCTTCGGCGAGCATGTGATCGCCGAGGAGGTGGAAGGCGCGCTGAAGGACGCCATCGCCTCCGTGCCCTGCGAGGTGGCCGAGTTCACCGTGGCCCCGCAGCTCTCACCTTCGGAGGGGCTGCCTTACCACGAGTGGTTCATCGAGTTCGCCGCGCCCCCTTCGGACATGCCCCGCTTCGCCGCCACGATGGACGAAGCGTTGCAGAAGCGCAACCCCTATTACAAGGACCTCATCACCGGCAAGGTGCTGCGGCCGCTCGTGATCGCGAGTGTGGCGCGTGGCGGCTTCGCGGCGTGGATGAAGTCCAGGGGCATGAACGATGCGCAGAGCAAAGTGCCGCGGTTGGCGAATGACCGGCGGTATGTGGAGGGTTTGCGGTGATGGCCGGCACTTGTTGCATGTTGGCCAAGGGTGCGAAGCGGACACTGTCTGTTCGGCTTCGGCAAGTGCTCGTACAGGAACTGCTTATCCGCAGCGATGACCTCAATGCTCCTTGCCGGATGAATGGAGCGCCCCGATGTCCGGTGTTGCGATCGTCCGATCATCCCGAAGGATGCCCGGGAACACGTTGCATGCGACCCGCCTGCAAAACCGGCTGAAATAAACGGAACGGCCCCGGCGTTAATTCGCTTGCGGCCATCATCCTTTCGCGGTTGCCAACGGTGGTATGTGCAGTCGGAGGGGAGGCACCTTCCCAGGCACATCATCCGCTGCAGTTCCGTGATTCACCGCTCCTCCACCATGCTGCGCAGCCGCTCCACCTCGGCGTTCAACTCCCGGATGGCCTCCACCAGCACCGGGATGAGCTGCACATAGTCCACGGTCTTGTAGAGGGTGGGGTCGCCCGTGGTGAGGAAGAGGGCCTTTTCCGCCACAAGTTCCGGGAAGAGCTGCTCCACTTCCTGAGCGATGAGGCCGTACTGGGGCCTTGCATGGCTGGAAACCGACCCGTCCTGGGCACGCTTGGGCACGGTGATGGTGTAGTGCATCCCGCGCAGGCCCAACAGCTGCTGCAGGCTGCCCTGCAGGGGCCGCAGGTCGCTCTTCAGGCGACGGTCCGAGGCGTTCACCCAACCGCCAAGGGCGAAGCCAGTGCCGTCCACACCGAGGTCGGCGGTGAAGTAGCCCGCCCACCCCTCCGTGGTGTTGGTGGTCTGGCCGTACACACCCACATACCCCAGTCCGTAGGTGCCGATGGCCAGGTTGTTGGCGGAGCCCGGGTTATTGTTCAGGCCGTACAGGCCGAAGCCCGAGGCCTGCTGTGCCTGACCCACCACGCCATTGAGACCGATGCCCAATACGCCATAACCGCCGGTGGTGCGCAGGTTTGAGCCGTATACTGCTGCCAGTCCCGATGCATTGGCCGGCACCTGGCCGCTTACCGCGTACCCTGCACCGCTGTTGTTGCCCAGGATGGCGGAGTTGTTGGGATCGGTGCTGTTCGTATTGGCCTGCACGGCCGAGAAGGTGTTGCCGGGGTTGGTGCTTTCGGCCCGCAGCCCCACGCCCACACCGCTGTGCGTGGCCAGCACGCCGGTGGAGTTGTTCACAGCGGAGTTCACCTGCAGCCCCACGGTGGTGGTTCCGCTCATGGAAATCTGCACGGTGCCGGCATCCGCCGTGATGCTGCGGCCTGCACCCGGTCCACCGGAATCGTATGCCTGGTCAAGGGTGCCGCCCGTTCCTGCCGGTCCGGCCGGCCCCTGAAGCCCCTGCGGTCCTTGCGGACCTGTGGGGCCGGTGGCACCAACCGCTCCCTGTGCTCCCTGTGCCCCCTGTGGCCCTGCCGGTCCAGCCGGTCCTTGCGGTCCTGCGGGGCCCGGTGTTCCGCTCTCTTCGGCATAGAGGGCGTAAGGCACGCTCAGGAGCTGCGTGGTGCCGGCAATGCTGTATGCGGTACCACCGGCGGGGTCCGTCTCGGTGCGCAGGAAATAGGGACCTGCGGCCCAATCGATGGCACTGAGGCTGCCGCCCACGGGGGTGCCACCTCCGATGGCCACGGTGACAAGGCCGTTCGCGTTCGATACGGCGGCATGGGTCTCCACATACACCGCCGGGCCATTGGCATTGCCCTGCAGGATGGCTGCGCGCATGCCCACCGGGGCGAGCACCAGCAGTCCGCCCGACGCATCGCGCACAACGGCCTGGTAGGAGAAGCGCCCGGGCGCCTGTGCCATGACGTTCATGGCTGCGAGCGTTGCAAAACTTGCGGTCAGAAGGTGTGTGCGCAGGTTCATGTCTTGATGATGCGATAGGTCTTGATGGTGCCCACGGCGTTGCTTACCTGCAGCAGATAGCCTGCGGCGGCGAACGCCTCGAGCGGGATGGTGGTGCGCTCCGATGAGATGGCTCCTGCGGCCAGCTCACGGCCCAGGTCATCGCGCAGGGCCCAGCGGTGCCCCTTCAACGCTTCGGGGGTCACCACCAGCACCACCTGGGCATGGGCGGGGTTGGGGTGCACACCGATCAGCAGGTCCACCGCATGCACTTCCACCCCGGTGATAACGGTGATGTTGAACGGCTGCTGCACACCCTGCGATACCGAACCCGCAGCCGCATCCAGGTGAAGGTGGTCCACCTGGCCAACGGAGTAGCTGACGCTGCCCCCGGATCCAGCGGCCTCCCCACCCCCGGCAACCGTGTTCTGTTGTGCACAGGCGGTGGCGGCTGCAAGCAATGAGGTGCACAGCAAGTGTGCGCGGCTTGGGATGTGCATGGGCAGAACGTGTTGGGCGGTGTGAAAGTAGGAACCGATGCCCACGAAGGCAAGTCCATGGATGCAGTGGTGCGCAGGGCACGACATTGCTCACCCCACGTCCATCCGCAGGACCCCGCCTTCCACTGCAGCGGGATAACGCTTCAGGCCACTCCTGCTCGGTCCCTTGGTAACGTTGCCATCCCGGTCGAAGGTGCTGCCGTGCCAGCCGCACTTCAGGCCCTCCCCATCCGTGAAGTTCACCGGCCCGTTCCTGTGCGGACAATTGAGCGCCAGCACCACATGGGTGCCGTCCGGTCGCCGGTCGATCAGCAGCTTATCGGGCAGTCCCCCGGCGCGTATGATGTTCACGCCGGGAGCAAGCTCGCCCAAGGGAATTCGCAGGACGCCATCGCGCACCGCGTGGCGGACGGCCTTGGGCGCTGCACATCCTTCCAATGAGGTGATGGCCGGAACCGCGGCCAACGCGGCGCAGGCCTGGCATGCTGAGCGCAGGAAGTCACGTCTGTCCATGGGGTCGCTTCAGGGTTGTTCCGTGGGCTTCCATCGTTCCATCAGGTGGACATACGGGTCCAGCATGTGGTTCACGAATGGTTTGTCACGTTGTTGGGGGAAACGGTCCAGGTAGGAGCTGTCGGGCAGCAGGGTGATGATCGTTCCGGTCCGCACATACAGGTTGCTTTCCACGTAAGGAGGTGTCACCAGTCCGGGCAGTTCGCGTCGCACGAAGTTACCCGCCGAGCGACCCAGGAAACGCGTGTAGTTGCGCTGGGCCTTGCGTGTTGGCCTGTCCAATCTGTTGTACACCAGCCTTCCCACCATGCGCTGCTTCAGAGGAAGTCGCTTCATGGCCTTCTTCGCATCGCTGAACGGGTTCACCATGTTGAAGTCATTCACCGTCTGAATGCTCATGGGGACCTCGGGCACCCAGTCCATGGCATTGACGGTGTTGAAGGCCCACCCGCGTGTATGGTGCTCGTAGTGGTGCGCGAAGGCTGTGTTGCCCGGCTTGGGTGCCGCACTTGCATAGCTCTTGAAGCGGATGTCCGCCGGCAGGCGACCGGTGCGCTGCAACTGTCGCACGTGCGCGGTGAGCAGGTAGCAGAGCGCGCCGCCCTGGCTGTGCCCGGCGATGAGGATGTCCCTTATGCCCGCGAGGTGGAGCGAATCGATCCTCGGCAGGATGTCACGTTGCAGGAAGGCCATTCCCACGGTCCAGCCCACATGCACCGCTGCCCGCGGATCGTCCGCCAGGTGATACCGGAACACGGTGCTGCTGTCCAGGCGCATCTCACCCTGTGCGGGGATCATGGCGGCATAGCCGTTCTCCAGCCAGCTCACCCTGTCCAGTGTGGTGCCGCGCAGGCTGATGACCATGGTGCCGCGATCATCGCCGAGCAGTTCCCACATGTTCCGCAGGCCCATCACCGGAGAGCGATAAATGCGCCGGAAACGGGAACTCGGCTTCACTGTCATGCCCTCCATCGGGGTGTCAACGAAGCCCATGCAAACGCGCATCATTTCCAGCGCCTCGCCCTGGTCGTAGCCGGGCTTCAGCTGGGCATGCAGCGCGAAGGGTAGGAGCAGGGTGACGACCAAGCTCCGGAGCAGTGGGGTCATGTGCGCAAAGGAACGATGGATGGACCATGACGCGGTCCGCCGTGTGGATGGTCATGGATGTGGATCTTTGCAGCATGAGCAACATCGGCACGGACAGTGCACGGGCGGCCCGTCACCTGGCGGCCGGTTCTGTGGTGGCCATCCCCACGGAGACCGTCTATGGCCTTGCCGCCAATGCCTTCAACGAAGCGGCCGTGCTGCAGATCTTCACCGTGAAGCAGCGCCCCAGCTTCGATCCGCTCATCGTCCACATCGGTCGCACTTCCGACATCCAACGCGTGGTCCGCGAACTGCCGCCGCAGGCTCAGGCCCTCATGGACGCCTTCTGGCCCGGACCGCTCACCCTGCTGCTGCCCAAGAACCCCGATGTGCCCGACATCGTCACCAGTGGGCTGGACACCGTGGGGGTGCGCATGCCCTCCCATCCCGTCACCCTTGCGCTGTTGCAAGCGCTGCCCTTCCCCTTGGCCGCGCCCAGTGCAAACCCCTTCGGCTACGTAAGCCCCACCACCGCCCAGCACGTGGCCGACCAGTTGGGCGATCAGGTGCCCTACATCCTGGACGGCGGTCCGTGTGCGGTGGGGGTGGAAAGCACCATCATCGGTTGGCAGGATGGCCGCTGGCAGCTTTTCCGTCCCGGCGGCATCCCCGTGGAGGCCATTGCCGCCATCACCGGACCGCTCACCGTGGTTCCTGCCGCCGCCAAGCCCCACGCACCCGGCATGCTGGACAGCCACTACGCCCCACGCAAGCCCCTGTACCGCGGTGACGTGGAGGCCCTGCTCAAGCGCTTCGCGGGCCGCCCGGTGGGTGTCATCAGCTTCCAGCGCGAATACCTGGCGCACCGCTGCGAAGTGCTTTCGGAGCAAGGCGACCTGGCCGAAGCTGCACGCCACCTCTTCACCATGCTGCGCGAGCTGGACAGCAGCGACTGCGCCGTGATCGTGGCCGAGGAATTCCCCGAGGAGGGCTTGGGCTGCGCGATCAACGACCGGTTGCGAAGGGCGGCGGCGGTGCGGTGAACGCGTGCGGTGCCCTGACGCACCAGCCCTCAAAACCCCGATCTTTGCATCCTTGCCGCCGCAGGGGCGGAGCATCCTTCATGCAGAAACGCATCGCCATCCTCGGTTCCACGGGTTCCATCGGCACACAGGCCTTGGAGGTGGTGCGCGAGCAGCCTGAACGCTTCGCCGTGGAGCTGCTGAGCTGCGGCAACAACGTGGACCTGCTGATCCAACAGGCGCTGGAGTTCAGCCCCAACGCCGTGGTGATCGGCGATGCCACCAGGCTGGAGGCCGTGAAGGATGTGCTCTTCCCCAAGGGCATCAAGGTCTATGCCGGTGCCGAGGCCTTGGAGCAGGCGGTGACCATGGAGGGCATCGACCTGGTGCTGACCGCGCTGGTGGGCTACGCCGGGCTGCGGCCCACGCTGGCGGCCATCGGGGCGGGCAAGCACATCGCCCTGGCCAACAAGGAGACCCTGGTGGTGGCCGGTGAGCTGGTGACCAAGGCGGCGCAGGAGAAGGGGGTGAACATCCACCCCGTGGACAGCGAGCACAGCGCCATCTTCCAGTGCCTGGCGGGCGAGTGGCACAACCCCATCGAGAAGATCGTGCTCACGGCCAGCGGTGGTCCCTTCCGTGGCCGCACCCGCGCTGAGCTGGCCACCGTGACCAAGGCGCAGGCCCTGAAGCACCCCAACTGGGACATGGGCGCCAAGATCACCATCGACAGCGCCAGCCTGATGAACAAGGGCCTGGAGGCCATCGAGGCCAAGTGGCTCTTCAACCTCAAGCGCGAGCGGATCGAGATCATCGTCCACCCACAGAGCATCATCCACAGCATCGTGCAGTTCCGCGATGGCAGCATGAAGGCGCAGATGGGCCTGCCGGACATGAAGCTGCCCATCCAGTACGCCATGGCCTACCCGGACCGGCTGCCTACCACGTGGCCGCGCTTCGACTTCGTGAAGTACCCGGCGCTCACCTTCGAGCAGCCCGACCTGGAGACCTTCCGCAACCTGGCCCTGGCGCTCGATGCAATGGACCGGGGCGGCAACGCGCCGTGCGTGCTCAACGCCGCCAACGAGGTGGCCGTGGCGCTCTTCCTGCAGGATGCCATCGGCTTCCTGGAGATGAGCGACCTGGTGGAGCATTGCCTGAACACCGTACCCTTCCTTTCCAACCCCACCCTCGCCGACCTGGAGGCCAGTGATGCCGAAGCGCGTCGCGTGGCCAAGGCCGGCCTACCCGCCGCATGGAGATCCTGATCAAAGGCGCACAGCTCATCCTCAGCCTCAGCATCCTGGTGGTGCTGCACGAGCTGGGCCACTTCCTTCCTGCGCGCTACTTCGGTACACGTGTGGAGAAGTTCTACCTGTTCTTCGACCCCTGGTTCTCCCTGTGGAAGAAGAACTGGAAGGGAACCGAGTTCGGCATCGGCTGGATCCCCTTCGGTGGTTACGTGAAGATCAGCGGCATGGTGGACGAGAGCATGGACAAGGCCCAGCTGTCCAAGCCGGCCGAGCCGTGGGAGTTCCGCAGCAAGCCCGCCTGGCAGCGCCTCATCATCATGGTGGGGGGTGTTACGGTGAACCTGCTGCTGGGCATGCTCATCTACATCGGCATCCTCTTCACCTGGGGCCGCGACTACCTGCCCTTGGACGCGGTGAAATACGGGGTGCACGTGAGCGAGGTCATGCAGCGCCAGGGCCTGCAGGATGGCGACCGCATCGTGGCGGTGGAGGGTGTGGAGCCGCGGACCGTGGAGGAGGTGGGCAAGGCCATCCTCATCGATGGTGCGCGTGCGTTGACGGTCGAGCGCCAGGGTGCGCGCACCACGGTGGTGCTGTCACCGGGCGTTGCGGACAGCATCCTGGCCAGTGGGGAGAAGATGTTGTTCAGTCCGCGGGTACCCTTCACGGTGGACACGGTGATGGCCGATGGGCCAGCTGCTGCGGCCGGCATGCGCAAGGGCGACAAGTTGGTGGCGGTGAGCGGTGTCACGGCCAAGTACTACGCCGATGTGCGCAGGGAGTTGGAGCGGTGGAAGGGTCGCGAGGCCAACGTGACGGTGGAACGCGACGGCGTTGAGGTGGACCTGCTGCTCACCGTGCGTGATGATGGCACCATCGGCATCGGCAACAGACCGCCATCGGCCTATTTCCAGTTCGCGCATGAGGAGTTCGGCCTGCTGGCGGCGATACCGGCCGGCATCCGGTATGGCTGGGAGACCCTGGGTGGCTATGTGCGTTCCTTGAAACTCCTGTTCTCGCGCAGTGGCGCCAGCCAGATCGGGGGCTTCGGGTCCATCGGCGGGCTGTTCAGCCCCACGTGGGACTGGCAGGTGTTCTGGAACATGACGGCCTTCCTCAGCATCATCCTCGCCTTCATGAACATCCTTCCGATACCGGCGCTGGACGGAGGGCACGTGGTGTTCCTGCTGTATGAGATGGTGACCGGTCGCGCACCGAACCAGCGTGTGCTGGAGGTGGCGCAGATGATCGGGATGCTGCTGCTCCTGGGCCTGATCCTCTTCGCCAACGGCAACGACCTGTTCAAGGCCTTCACCCGCTGACCGGATGTCTCCAGGAGCTGCCCGAAAGAACCCTCCGGCTCGCCCCCGGGGCCTCGGGACAGGAACCACCTTGAGACGGCTTCCATCGCGCCTGAGCTCCGCTCCAGAAGGGCGCAAACAGCTGGTCAAGTTCGGCTTCATCGGTGGACTGGCCGTGCTCACGGACCTTGCCTTCTATTACCTGTTCCTGCAGCTGCTTCCCGAAGCGTTGCTGCCACCGCCGTGGAGCAACGAGGCGGTCGCCAAGACCTTCAGCTTCTTGTGCGGCCTGATGGTAACCTATCATTTCAACAAGCGTTGGACCTGGCGTCGAAGGGACCGCAGCAGGCGTCGCCTGATCAAGTTCCTTGCCCTCTATGGGATGTCAATGGTGCTCAATGTGAGCCTCAACAGCCTCTTCCTGTGGGTCCTCCACCAGCACGGAACATGGAGCTGGGTGCCGCGCAAGTACGTGATCGCGTTCATGGGCGCCACGGGCATCTGCGCAGTGTTCAACTTCGTTGGCCAGAAGTTCTGGATCTTCCCTGCAGGGCCCCTCGATGGGGATAAGGACCAGGACGCCACGCTGGCGTGGTAGCCCCGGGTGTGTCTATCTTTGCACTGAGCGCGCCAGCCATGGGTAACGGGTTCTTCCAGCATTTGTCGGCAGAATTCCAGTTGCCTTTGCAGAATCCTGTGCTGGTGTTCTGCGTGGTGCTGTTCATCATCCTGCTTGCGCCGCTGGTACTGCGGCAGTTCAGGGTCCCTGGTGTGATCGGCCTCATCATTTCCGGAGTGATCGTCGGTCCACACGCGCTCAACCTGTTGGAGCGGAACAGTGCGGTCGACCTGTTCAGCACGATAGGCCTGCTCTACATCATGTTCATCGCTGGCCTTGAACTTGACATGGACGAGTTCCGCAAGCACCGTAACAAGAGCTTGTGGTTCGGGCTGTTCACCTTCGCCATTCCGCTCGCGATCGGTTATCCGGCCTGCCGTTATCTGCTCGGCTTCGGTGAGGGGGCCAGTTTCCTCACCTCCATCATGTTCTCCACCCACACGCTGGTGGCCTATCCCATCGTATCCAAGTTCGGCATAGGCAGGCAGCAGGCCGTGGCCCTTGCCGTTGGGGGCACCATCCTCACCGATACGGCCGTGCTGTTGGTGTTCGCAGTGCTCATGGGTGCCGAGACGGGGGGGCTGACGCGGGAGTTCTGGATCCGTCTGGGCACATCGATGACCATCTTCCTGCTGTTCATGTTCGTCGTGCTTCCACGCATTGCGAGGTGGTTCTTCAGTCGCCTGGAAAGTGAAAAGTCATCCCATTACATCTTCGTGCTCGCCTCGGTCTTCTTCGCGGCGTTCCTTGCCCAGGTGGCGGGCGTTGAACCCATCATCGGCGCCTTTGTGGCGGGCCTGGCGCTCAACAGGCTCATTCCGGCCTCCTCGGTGCTCATGAACCGCCTTGAATTCGTTGGCAATGCGCTGTTCATCCCGTTCTTCCTGATCAGCGTGGGCATGGTGGTGGATGTGAGGGTTCTTGCACGCGGAACCGATGCGTTCGTGGTGGCTGGCGTGCTCACCCTGGTGGCGCTGGCGGGCAAGTGGCTCGCGGCCCTGGTGACGCAGCTTGTCTTTCGCTACACCGGTGCGCAGCGCCAGCTCATCTTCGGCCTCAGCAGTGCCCACGCAGCGGCCACCCTGGCCATCATCCTCGTGGGGTACAAGGCCGGCATCATCGATGAGGCGATACTCAATGGAACCATCATACTCATCCTGATCACCTCCTTGGTGGCAAGCTTCGCCACGGAGGCCGCTGCCCGGGCGATCGTTCGCGGCGGTGAGGCGGACCTGCCTGCGGGAACCGCCCCCGATGCCGTGCGCGAACGCATCCTGATCCCCTGTGCGGAGCCGGCGAGCGCTCCTCCGCTTCTGGACCTTGCCATACTGCTGCGAACGCACCACAAGCCGCAACCGATCACCCTGGTGAACGTGGTGGAGAATGATGACAGGGCCTCCCAGCGTGCCCAGCGCATGCACAGGCTGCTGAATGACCAGGCCCGCTTCGCGGCGGGCGGCGATACTCCCGTGAATACCGTGGTGACCATCGACAACAATGTCGCGGGTGGCATCATCCGCACGGCAAAGGAGACCGGCAGCAATGTGATCCTCCTGGGCTGGAGCGACCGCGTCACGCTGCTTGAACGCTTGTTCGGCCCCAAGACGGACACCCTGCTGCGCAATTACCACCAGCTGGTGCTTGTCACCCGCATCACGCGTCCATTGCCCTCTCACCGCCGCCTGCTGCTGGTGTGCCCTCCGTTGGCCGAGCGTGAACCCGGCTTCGTGCAATGGGTGGACAAGGTGCAGCGCATGGCCAAGGAGCTGGGTCTGCGCAGTGAGGTGCTGGCCGAACGATCCACCCATGATGCCCTGCTCAGCGTGCTTGCCGCGCAACGCAGCAGCTTCGCGCCCGCACTGGTGCCCCTTGAGGAGGGGGTGGAACTGGAGGAGCGCATGGCCCGGCACGCCCAGCCCAACGACCTGGTGGTGCTGGTGAGCGCCCGTCCCCGGTCCATCAGCCACCATGCATCACTCGATCACCTTCCGCGCAGGCTCGACAAGCAGTTCCAGGACCTGTCGTTGATCCTGGTATACCCCGCCTCCGAAGCCGTGCCCGAGGATATCCTGGAGCTTAACTGACCGCGGATGCGGTAACATCGGGACGCTGGCATGCGTTACAGTGCCCATGCCCCATGTGCTGCTGATAGAGGACGATGCGCTGGTGCGCAAGCTGCTGGAGAAGCGCCTTCAACAGGCCGGCTGGCGGGTGACCGCCCTGCGCGATGGCCGCGCGGCACTGGACCTCTGTCGGGAACTTCAACCTGATCTGGTGCTGCTGGACCTGGGACTGCCCCATGTGGATGGGCTCCATGTGGTGGAGACCCTGCGCGACCACGGAGTTGTGCAACCCATCGTGGTGCTTACAGGCTACGATCTGCCCCATCTGCGCACCACCGTGCAGGGCTCCGGTGCCAGCGACCTTGTGCAGAAGCCGTACGACCCCGACGCCCTGCTGGACCGCATGCGGTCCCTGTTGGCTGCATAGCCCCGAGGCCCGCAGCAGCCATCCTGTCCCCGCATCCGCATAGCCCGCGAAGCGCCCTGCCGATCCCACAGCAGGGATCGCACCCGGGTTCCGCCCGATCTTTGCTCCATGGCCGGGCAATGGGATGCGGTGATCGTGGGGCGTGGCCTGGCCGGTGCCGTACTGGTCGAGACATTGCGTCAACGTGGCCTGAAGGTGCGCGTGTACGACGTCAAGAGACCGGGCAACGCCAGCATGGCCGCCGCCGGGGTGGTGAACCCCGTCGTGCTGCGGCGCGATGTGCCCAGCTGGCGGGCCTTGGAACTGCTGCCGCTCGCCGAACGGTTCTATCGCCACTGGTCCCAACGTGACGGGTGGGAGGGCTGGCATTCACTGCCCCTGGTGAAGCTGTTCCCCACGCCCAAGGAGGCCGGCCAGTGGACCCATGCCATGCAGGGTGAAGCGGGCAAGATGCTGCTGTGCCAAGTACCTGAGCCCGAACTGGAGCAGGCCGGCATCCTGCATCCGCATGGCCATGGCACGGTGCCCCGTTGCGCCTGGCTGAACGTCCCCGCGATGCTGGAGGCCCAACGCACCGCCCTGCTGAACGATGGTCTGCTGGTGGAGCGGTTGCTGGAGCAGGACGCGGTGCACATCAACCCGGAGGGCGTTGAAGTGGACGGTGTGCAGGCGCGCTGGCTGATCCGTTGCGAAGGGCCGTTCACCGCACTGCAAGGCATGGTTCCCGTGAAAGGGGAGACGCTGGTGGTGCGCATCCCCGGCGTGCGACTGTCGCGCATGGTGCACCGTGGGGTGTTCCTGCTGCCCCTGGGCGGTGCGCGTTACCGGGTGGGTGCCACCTTCGCGTGGGACGATGTGTTCAGCGGACCGAGCGAGGGGGCGCGTGAATGGTTGCTGGAGCGCCTGCGGAACTTCCTTGCCCGACCGTTCGAGGTGGAGGAGCAGCAGGCCGGTGTGCGCCCCACGGCCCGTGATCGACGGCCCATCCTGGGGGTCACGGGGCCTGGTCAGGCGGTGCTCAACGGCCTGGGTTCGCGCGGTGTGCTGCTGGCGCCGTGGTGTGCGGCCCACCTGGCGGACCATCTCTTCAACGGCGCCCCGATCGACACGGAAGTGGCGTGGGACCGGCCCGGGTCGTCGTTGATCAGCTGATGGGTGCCGACCCTTCGATCAGGATCACCTTGTCCAGCGGCGTGGTGTGCACCTTGATGCTGTGCGCGCCATAGCGGAGGCGCAGGGCGGGGTTCAGTGGCTTGTTCAGTTCGCCGGTCACCCACGGAAGGTGCGGATACGCGTGCAGCAGTTCGATCAATGGCACGGGAGCCACCACTTCGGCATGTTCCCAGCCTTCGGCATAAGGGCTTCCGGGTTTGGGTGCCGGCAGTTCCACCAGGGCGATGGCCTTCCCACCATAGGCAAGCGGCACATGCAGCCGGAAGGTGGCGATGGGCCGGCCGCCGATGTCGGTTTCGGCGAGCAGCTCACCCAGCCAACGCAGCCTGCTGCGCCAGAGAAGGTAGCCCGCTTCATCGGCCACGCGGAGGCAGATGTGGTCGATGGGCCACTGCTGCGCGGCCGGCACATCCATCCACCATGCTGGAAGCAGCGCATCAAGGAAGGGGCGATGATCGGGCAGCATGGGTGTGCGAAGTTCGCGCGGAACATGGTGTCGGGCATGGCGCGGTGTCGGGTACCTTTGTTGCATGCGCCGAACGGCCCTGGTCATACCCCTCCTGTTGCTCGCCTGCGGCGATGGCAAGCGCGAAGCCGCCGAAGCGCTGGCACGTGCGGCTGAAGCAGCCGCGAAGGGGGTGGTGGTGGACCTTTCCAGGCATGACATGCCTCTCGAGGTCCACGTCGGAGACCTCGCCACGCTTGGAGCGGATACGGTGTCGGTATCATGGAACGAGGAGTTCGGATGGCTGGTGGTTCAGGCGGGCGAACGGTTCGTGCTCACCATCAGGGAGGAACCCGCGGACCTGGAACGGTTGAAGGCCGACCTTGCGCGCAGCACCCTGCAGACACACGAGGTCCTGCGCGATTCAGCGGACGGACTGGTCTACCGGTCACGCTTTCCGGACGAAGACCTGGTGTTCCATCATTTCCATCAGGTGCTGGTGGTGGGTGGGCGCAGTTTCGTGGTGCAGGATGGTCCCGCAGGCCGGTTCACGGAGGCCGATGTGTTCCGCATGGCTGCAGCGGTGCGGCCCGAACCGGCAAGTTGATGCGCCCGTGCGTGTTCCTGTTGGCGGTGGTATGGGTGGGCGTGGTGCCTGCCCAGGACGATGCCGCATGGCGTGACAGCCTTGCCGCTTACTGGGTGCGCATCGAGGCGGGTTTCCGTGAACCGGATCGGAGCCCTTTGACCCCCGATGATCGCGCTCGATTCACCGGGTTGGAACGGTATGCGCCCGATGCCCGTTTTCGCATCAAGGCACGGTTCAGGGCCAAGGAGGGTGCGCCGTTCGCCATGCGGACCACCACCGCCCGCACCCCGCAGTACGTTGCCGTTGGTGTGCTGCGTTTCAGGCTGTTGGGTGTCAAGGAGCGGCTCACGGTGTACCGCAATATCGACCCCGGCCGCAAGCCTGGTTATGAGCAGCACCTCTTTGTGCCGTTCACCGACCTGACGAATGGCGAGGGCACCTACGGCGGAGGTCGGTACCTGGACCTGATGGCCCCCTTGGGCAGGGAGGTGGAGATCGACCTGAACAGGGCCTACAATCCGTATTGCGCCTATGGAGGGCGCTACAGCTGTCCAGTACCCCCCTTGGAGAATCACTTGCAACTAAGGGTGGAGGCCGGGGTCAAGGCGTTCCAAGGACATTGATCGCGGAGCCCATGGCGAGGCTCGTGGTGTGGTACCCCGTAATTGGAATTTCGTTGGAAAGTGTTTAGCATTGTCCTCCCGTACTCTGTTCCAGCCATGCGTTCCATCCTCTCCGTTCTGGCTTGCGCCGCCATCCTGCCCCTGTCGGCCGGCACCGTTGTGCTGGAAGGACACTACCAAGGCAAGAACATCTTCATTCAGAACCCCTTCTCCGAAGCGGGTGTCGGTTTCTGCGTGTTCGAGGTCACTGTGAACGACCAGGTAGCCACCGACGAGATCAACAGCAGCGCCTTCGAGGTGGATATGAACAACTTCGGCTTGAAGCCGGGCGATGCCGTGGTGGTGAAGATCAAGCACAAGGACGGCTGCACACCCGTGGTGCTCAATCCGGAAGTGCTCAAGCCCCGCTCCACCTTCGAGATCGTCAAGCAGTCCATCGGCGCGGACGGCATCTTCACCTGGACCACCACCAACGAGACCGGTGAACTCCCCTACATCGTCGAGCAGAAACGCTGGAACAAGTGGGTGAAGGCGGGCGAAGTGATGGGTAAGGGAACTCCGGGCGAACACACCTACAGTTTCAAGGTGACCCCACATTCCGGCGAGAACACCTTCCGCACCAAGCAGGTGGACCTGACCAAGAAGGCGCGTTACTCCCAGTCCGTCCCGTACAGCGATGCCAGCGTGGCGGTGGTCACCTGGAGCCCCGCCAAGCCCAAGGACCTCATCACCTTCAGTGCGAACACGCTGTACGAGGTGTATGACCAATACGGGAATATCGTGAAGCGTGGTTATGGCAGCAGCGTGGATGTGACCACGCTGAAGAAGGACATGTACTACCTCAACTACGACAACAGGACCGGGGAGACGTTCATCAAGCGCTGATCCCACCAACGAACCGGGCAAGCCCTCCGTGACCGGGGGGCTTTTCCGTTCCCGGCCGGTGGTCCACCTTTGCAGGCATGGAACACCTGTTGCGCATCGAGCACATCGGCATCGCCGTGAAGGACCTGGGCGCGGCCGAGGCGTTGTATACCCGCCTGCTGGGTGAGGCACCCTACAAGCGTGAAGAAGTCCAGAGCGAAGGGGTGATCACCTCCTTTTTCCGCACCGGCCCCAACAAGATCGAGCTGTTGGAGAGCACCCGTCCCGATGGACCGATCGCCAAGGCCATTGAGAAGCGGGGGGAGGGGATCCATCACATCGCCTTTGAAGTGGCGGACATCCGGGCCGAGATGGCGCGCTTGCGGGCGGAAGGGTTCACCTTGCTGAACGAAGAGCCCAAGCGGGGCGCGGACAACAAGCTGGTGTGCTTCATACACCCCAAGAGCGCGGGCGGCGTGCTGGTGGAGCTGTGCCAGGAGATCGTGGCGTGAAGCTGTTCCTCGTAGACCTGCAACGATGGCCTCACAGAAGCATACCGCCGACTTCGTTCTGCATCAGCTGGGCCTGCCCGACCGGTTCACGGTGAAGGCCATGTTCGGCGAGTACGCGCTGTATGCCGATGGCAAGCCGGTGGCCTTCATCTGCGATGATCAGCTCTTCGTGAAGCGCATGGCGGAGAGCCTTGAGTTGGAAGGTCGCTGCGAGCTGGCTCCTGCGTACCCTGGCAGCAAGGACCATTACCTCGTTCCCGAGGAGATGATCACTGG
Organism: Flavobacteriales bacterium; assembly: GCA_044343855.1. GTDB lineage: Bacteria > Bacteroidota > Bacteroidia > Flavobacteriales_F > PHOS-HE28 > PHOS-HE28. Next base: position 796 of record JBIJDX010000014.1, on the reverse strand, counting down.
TGATCACCGTCTGCCGGGCGTTCTGCTGCGGATGGCGGAGGTGTTGCCGTTCCCCAAGGCCAGGCGAAAAGCAACGGGGCGGGCAAGGCCATAGGGAGAGGAACGTGCCGTCGATAGGTCGGGTCTGGAATTTGCAGAACGGTACGTTCAATTGTACCTTTGTACGTACAGTGTATCGTACATGATCGCCATCCCTGTCACTGCCCTACGCGATAAGTTGAAGACGTACTTGGACCGCGTGACCAAGTCGTTCGAGGTAATCGTGGTCTCACGCAGTGCCGACGAGAACGATACCGTGGTGATCCTTCCGCTGAAGGAGTACAATGCCTTGGTGGAGACCAACTACCTGCTTTCGACCCGGAAGAACCGGGAGCGGCTGGAGGAGTCCATGGCGCAGATGAAGCGCGGTGAGGCGGTGACGCCGAAGGAGTTCAACAAGCGCGGTTGAGCGGATGCGCATTGAGTTCACCGCGAACGGCTGGGAGGACTTCTGCTACTGGCTGGATGCCGACCTGGAGAAGGCAGAACGCATCCGCGCATTGATCACCGATATCCGCCGCGACCCATTCAAGGGCTTGGGAAAACCGGAGCCGCTGCGCCATCAGCTGGCAGGCTGTTGGTCGAGGCGGATCGATGGTGAGCATCGACTCGTGTACGCAGTGAGCGGTGATCGCGCGGACCGAAAAGTGGTCGTGCTGGCGTGCCGTTATCACTACGACTGAACGATGTGCGGTGTTCCCCGCGTCCTGCTCCTTGTGGACAAGGACTGCGACCACATTGAGCAGTGCGGGGCTAG
>JBIJDX010000289.1:0-2739 GCA_044343855.1 Flavobacteriales bacterium | reverse complement strand
CGGACGGGCTGGTGGTCCATGGCGTCGAGGATGACCTGGCCCAGGTCTGGACCAACATCCTGAGCAATGCCGTGCAGGCCATTGGCGATGCGGGCCATGTCATGGTGCGCACCCGACGCGGGGACGGTCTCCTGCTGGTGGAAATATCGAACGATGGTCCGATGATACCGCCCGAGGTGCAGGAGCGCATGTACGAGGCGCTCTACACCACCAAGAAGAAGGGGGAGGGTACGGGCATCGGGCTCAACCTTGTGAAGCGCATCCTCGATGTCCACGGTGGTGGGATCCGCTGTGTTTCCACCCCACGGCTCACCACCTTTACCATTGAACTGCCCTTGTCGGGGCATGACACAACGAACCACCATGCGTGAAGGGAATCCGGCCGTCCTGGTCGTCGATGATGATGTGCTTGTCGCCAACACGCTGCGCCTTCAGTTGCGGCGGGTGCTGCCACCCGGCTGGGAGGTGATCACGGCCCTGTCCGGCCCCGAAGCGCTGGATCATGCTCAGGAGCATGTCGAACAGGGCGGAAGCATCCCCCTCGCACTGGTCGATTACCAGATGTATCCGATGAAGGGGAGCGAGCTCCTGCTGGAACTGGTGGAGCGCTATCCGCGGCTGCGGACGATCATGCTCACCGGCCAGGCCGACATGGAGGCCGTCAACATGGTCATCAACAAGGTGCATCTCTACCGGTACATGCAGAAGCCATGGGACCCGCATGACCTGGAACGCACCGTGCTGGAGGCCATCAACGAGGCGGAACAGGCTTCCGGCCAGGGTTGACAGGCCGTCAGGTGCCTTCGTCCGCCAGGGGCGGTGCGGCTCATGCCATCACACCGTTGCGACCACCTTCAGTTCGATGGCGATGGGCGTGGGAAGGCAGTTGATCTCCAGCGTGGTGCGGCAGGGCGGGTCATGCTCGAAGTACTCCTTCCACAGCCTGTTGTAGGTGGGGAAATCGTCCTTCATGTTGGTGAGGTACACCGTCACGTCCACGATCCTCTCCCAGCCGCTTCCGCTATCCTCCAGGATCCACTTCACGTTCTGGAACACGCTGCGCACCTGCGTCTCGATGTCGTAGGAGGCGATGGTGCCATCGGGGTTCAGCTCCACACCGGGGATCTTCTTCGTGCCACGCTCGCGCGGGCCCACCCCGCTCAGGAAGAGCAGCGCGCCCACACGGCGGGCATGCGGATAGTGGCCGACGGGTTCTGGGGCCTTGTTGGAGGAGATGCCGGACATGCGTTGGTCAGCTTTGTCGCGAAGATCCATGTTCCTGACGAAGGTTGGTTGCGGGGACCCTCACGTTGACAACATTTGCACCATGGACCGACCGTTGGTACCGCTGCTCTTCGCCCTGCTGTTGCACGCGTGTGCAGAGGACCCCGGCACCATTGTCCCAGCCGCAGGACCCATCACCGAAAGCGTCTACGCCAGCGGTGTGGTGAAGGCCGCCGGCCAGTACAAGGTCTATCCCACGGTGACCGGTCCGGTGCTGGCCCTCCTGGTGCAGGAGGGGGATACGGTGCGTGCGGGAACCGCGCTGCTCCACATCGATGACCGCACTTCGCGCGCCAGCGAACGCAGCGCCGCGGCCCAGTTGCAGCTGTTGGCGCGCAACGCCTCCGACCAGGGGCCGGTGCTGGCACAGTTGAAGCAGGCCCTGGAGCAGGCCCGCGAGCGCTACTCGGTGGACAGCACGAACGTGGTCCGCCAACGGGCGCTGTGGGCGCAGCAGATCGGCAGCCGTTCGGAATTGGACCAACGCGAGCTGGCCTTCACGGGAAGCCGCACCGCCTGGCGCAATGCCGCCCGATCGCTGGAGGAGACCCGCGCCCGCCTGCGCACCGAACTGGAGGTGGCCCGCAATGCCGCCCTGATCAGTGCGGCCGGCAACGCGGACCGCACGCCGCAGAGCCTTATCGATGGGGTGGTCTACGACCTGCTGGTGGAGCCCGGTGAACTGGCCACACCGCAACAACCCGTGGCCGTCATCGGCAGCGCGACCGACCTGTACCTTGAACTGGAGGTGGACGAGCGCGACATCGCCCGGGTCAAGGTCGGTCAGGAGGTGACGGTGGCACTGGAGCTCTATGAGGAGGTCTTCCCCGCCATGGTCACACGCATCGTGCCATTGATGGATGCCCGCACGCGCACCTTCACCGTGGAGGCGCGCTTCACGATGCTCCCGCCGCAGCTCTATCCCAACCTTACGGTCGAGGCCAACATCATCCTGGAACGAAAGGCGCGGGCGCTCACCATTCCCGCCAGCTACCTGCTGCCCGGCGATACCGTGCTCACCGGAACCGGGCAGCGCACCGCCGTGCGGGTGGGCCTGCGCGACCTCGAGCGGGTGGAGGTGCTCAGCGGCATCGACAGCACCACCGTGCTCTACAGGCCCTGATCCATGTCCCTGCTGATCACCATCGCCCTCACCATCCTGCGCGCCAAGCTCAGGCAGAGCATCGTGGCGGCCATCGGTGTCACTTTCGGTATCGCCATGTTCGTGGCGCTGCTGGGGTTCATGAACGGCCTCAATGACCTGCTCGATGGGCTGGTCCTCAACCGGACGCCGCATGTGCGCCTGTACAATGAGCTGAAGGCTTCCCCGGTGCAGCCCATCGAACGTGCCGTGCCTGGCGCCACCGCGCACCATTTCATCCGCTCGGTGAAGCCACGCGGCGATCTGCAGCGATTGCGCAACGCCACGGGCATCATGCGCACCCTGGAGCGTGA
>JBIJDX010000288.1:0-2752 GCA_044343855.1 Flavobacteriales bacterium | reverse complement strand
GCTCGGTATCACCACGGGCTTCGATGTGAACGGCCTGCTGATCCAGGGTGGTGGCACGATCTGCGCGAGCCTTGATGTGGCGGGTGCTCCGGTTATCGTGGAGATCTGCACGGGCCTCTCCGAACTTGGTGCCGCCGGCTCACTGGTCTACCCCAACCCCTCCATGGGCGACTTCATGGTTTCCCTTGGTGTTGACGCAGTGGTGGTAGTGGAGCTGTTGGATATGAGCGGAAGGACGGTCTACACGGAACAGCGGATGAATACTGCCAACGTGCCGATGCAAGTGCAGCTTGCCGGTCAGCTGGCCCAGGGAACCTATTTGCTGCGCATGAGCAGCGATCAGGGTCGCAGTGAACAGCGCATCGTGATCGGTCGCTGATCCCGTAACGTCGAACAACGAAGGGCCGTCCTGCAATGCGCAGGGCGGCCCTTCTTCTTGTGCCCGCCCTTTACCTTCGCGCTCCATTCCTGCGCGGACGGTGCATGTCGCCGCCGCCATGCGCTTGACAGCACATACGACCACATGAGCGTACGCGTCCGTTTCGCCCCCAGCCCCACCGGCCCCCTGCACATGGGCGGTGTGCGCACGGCCCTTTACAACTACCTGTTCGCCCGCAAGCACGGGGGCCGGTTCCTGCTGCGCATCGAGGACACCGACCAGGCCCGCTTCGTGCCCGGTGCCGAGGAGTATATCCGCGAGGCATTGGATTGGTGCGGCCTTACGCCCGACGAGAGTCCCTGGGTGGGCGGTCCCGACGGCCCGTACCGCCAGAGTGAGCGCAAGGCCATGTACAAGCGGTACGCGGACCAGCTGATCGCGGCGGACAAGGCCTACTACGCCTTCGATACACCGGAGGAGCTTGAGGCCATGCGGGAGCGGCTGAAGGCCGCCGGGTCGGCCTCGCCTGCCTACAACGCCATCACGCGCGAGCACATGCGCAACAGCCTTACCCTGAGCGCGGACGATGTGCAGGCGCGGCTTGCGCGCGGTGATGAGCACGTGATACGCCTCAAGGTGCCCCGTCACCAGGAGGTGCGTTTCGAGGACCTCATCCGCGGCTGGGTGGTGGTGCAGAGCGCCAACATCGATGACAAGGTGCTTTTCAAGAGCGACGGGATGCCCACCTATCACCTCGCCAACATCGTGGACGACCACCTCATGCGGATCACCCATGTGATCCGCGGCGAGGAATGGCTGCCCAGCGCGCCGCTGCACGTGCTGTTGTACGAGGCCTTCGGATGGGAGCGTCCCGCCTTCGCGCATCTGCCGCTGATCCTGAAGCCCGATGGGAACGGTAAGCTCAGCAAGCGCGATGGCGACCGCCTGGGGTTCCCTGTGTTCCCCCTCAACTGGACCGACCCGGTAAGCGGTGAGCAAAGCAGCGGCTACCGCGAGCGTGGCTACTACCCCGATGCCTTCGTGAACATGCTCGCCCTGTTGGGCTGGAACCCCGGCGGTGACCAGGAGCTGATGACCCGCGCCCAGCTCATTGAGCACTTCGACCTGGAGCGGGTGCATAAGGGTGGTGCGCGCTTCGATCCGGACAAGACCAGGTGGTTCAACCAGCAGTACCTGCGCATGCAGCAGGATGCGGTGCTGGGAGGCCGGTTGCAGGGGCTGCTGCAGGAGCGGGGCATCACCACCACTGCCGAGCGGGCCACTGCGGCCGCCGCGTTGCTCAAGGAGCGCGCCACCTTCCCGGAGGATATGCTGGAGGGTGCCTATCTCTTCACCAGTGGCTCACCCCTTGTGGGCAATGGCGGAGCCGAGGACGAGCTGCGCAAACGTTGGAAACCCGAGGCATCCCCTGCCCTTGTCGACTACATCGCCAGGCTGGCCGCCCTCGCCACGTGGGATGCGGCGACCCTTGAAGCCGCCTTCAATGATGTGTTGCAGCATCATTCAATGAAAGTTGGGCAGCTAATGCCGCTTTATCGCCTCTTTGTGGCTGGCCGCATGCAGGGTCCGGGCATGTTCGAGGTGAGCGTGCTGCTGGGGAGGGAGGAGGTGGTGGCGCGCCTGCAGGCCGGTATCGATCACTGCCGCGCATGGGCCTGATGGAGGTCAACGGCATCCGGGTGTTCGCCTACCACGGCTGCCTGGCGGAGGAGGCGCGCATCGGCGGGCACTTCCGCGTGGATGTGTGCGTGCAGGGCCACATGGAACGGGCGGAGCAGCACGACCAGCTGGCCGATGCGGTGGATTACGGCCGCGTGACCGCCATCGTGCAGGAGCAGATGGCCCAGCGTGCCAACCTTATCGAGCATGTGGCGCGCCGCATCTGGGAGGCACTCCGCAGCGAGTGGGACCCATCGTACCGCTGGAGGGTGCGCGTGGTGAAGGAGCGCCCGCCCATCAATGGCGATGTCGCCGAGAGCGCCTACACGGTGGAGGGCTGAAGGCCCGGGCTCATCCTCCCGTCCCTTTTTTGAACCGGGAATGAACGTGCATGGACGGCAATGATCTCCGTTCCGCGGGCGCCTGATGCGATCCTGGTGCGATGAACGGGCTTGCTACCGGCAGGATCCTTTCCGTCCCCCGCTCGCCGAGGGCTGAAGTCCCGGGCTCATCCTCCCGTCCCTTTTTTGAACCGGGAATGAACGTGCATGGACGGCAATGATCTCCGTTCCGCGGGCGCCTGATGTGATCCTGGTGCGATGAACGGGCTTGCTACCGGCAGGATCCTTTCCGTCCCCCGCTCGCCGAGGGCTGAAGGCCCGGGCTCATCCCATCCTCTGCGCACACCCCGCT
>JBIJDX010000013.1:0-25231 GCA_044343855.1 Flavobacteriales bacterium | reverse complement strand
TGTGGAACGCCCCGCTCGGGGGGATGGTGGTGCACCGGCTTGCCAAGGCAGACGTTCCCCGCGACAGCAGGGGACTGTTACGGATGGCACACCTCGTGCACCGCTTGCTGCGCAGCCATGCGCTCGTGCGCCCATTGGGTGACCTCTGGGGCGACCTTTTCCTTCCCCCCAATCCATTGGCGGGCATCGATCTTGTGCCGCAGGAGATCGCCGCCGCGCTCGACCGGCCATCACTCATCGTGGCATCGGGACCGCCATGGAACTACGCTTACCACGCCCGCGCTCTGGCTGCCGCGTGGGACGTGCCCTTCTCCCTGGACTATCGCGACCCCTGGAACATCGCCGACCCCGGGGTTGCTCTCTCCGCGCTGAACAGACGCAAGGGGCTCCGAGGGGCGGTCATCCGCTGGCGCCAGCGCGGACTTGAGCGGTCCATCGGCCGGTCAGCGGCCTGCATCACGGCAGCCACGGGGCCGTTCCTGGCAAACGCCCTATCCATCGTTGGTCCGCACACCGCCCTCACCGTGCAGAACGGTTGCGTCATCAGCGGTCCGGTGAGACGAAAGGATCGGGAACGGTTCAAGATCACCTACACGGGGGCCGTCTACCGGGAACAGGAATGGGACCTTGTGGCCACGGGAATGCAGCTGCTGCAGGAGGAACGGCCCGATGTCTGTGGGAACTTGGATGTCCGGCTGATAGGCATCTCCCTGGACCAGCGGGAGGCGGCATTGAAGCGTGCGATGGAGCGCCTTACCGCACTGCCTTGTGTGAGCGTCGTACACCGCATTGGCCGCGACGAGGCGCTGCAGGTCCAGCAGGGATCCGACCTGCTGCTTCACGTAGGCTTCAAGGATAAACAAGGCATCCTGCCGCTCAAGTTCCTGGAATATTTGGGAAGCGGGACACCGGTGCTTCAGGTTAGCACCGGCCACGACCTGCCCGAGCACATCCTGGCCGCCACACGTTCGGGCTTTGTGGTCGATAGTCCCAAGGCACTGAAGGATCTGCTGGTACAGCTGCACTCCACCTGGATCGAACGGGGCGACATCCCGGTCGAACGTGACCTGGCTGAACTGGCACTCCACCGGTGGGAATACCGAATGGACAGCTGGGTGGACCTGCTGGAGAGCGTGGCCTCCGGCACCCGCTGACCCCTCCCCCCCCTCGGGAACAGGGCTTCCGTTCCATGAAGGCGCTCCGGCACCTCCGCGCACGCCCATGCGCAACCTCGAACGCAGGGAACGGGGCAACGTTCAGTGCGAAACCTCCTTGGTGGGGCCAACCATGTCGGCCAGCAGCGCCTTCACCGCAGCCGCCCGGTGACCCATGCGGTTCTTCACCTCCATGGTGAGTTCCGCGAAAGTGTGGACCTCGCCGAAGGGCTGGAAGATCGGATCGTAACCGAAGCCCATCGTACCCCGGGGCGAGTGGGTGATGGCTCCTGCCACCAATCCGGTGTATATGCGCTCACTTCCAGCACCGACCAATGCCAGGACCGTGACGAACCTGGCACTGCGTTCCTTCACGCCGCGCATGCGATGCAGAAGCAGTGCGACATTGGCCCTATCGTCCGCAGGCTCACCTGCAAAGCGCGCCGAACGGACGCCGGGGGCACCACCCAGGGCGTCCACCTCAAGGCCACTGTCATCCCCAAGGCAGGGTACACCGCACGCCGCATATGCGCTCCGCGCCTTCAGGAGGGCATTCCCGGCAAAGGTGTCCGCCGTTTCCTCCCACCCTCCGGCGAGCCCCACATCAGAAAGGGAAACGACCTCTGTAACACCTGCAAGCAGGGCACGCAGCTCGACGATCTTGCCGGCATTGGTGGTGCAAAGTACCAGACGCTCCATGGCGGTCGAAAGATCGTACTTTCGGAGCCTCCAAGGGTCGGCCACCTCCGATCCGGAACAAGTCCCCGGAATGAAGATAGAAGTGGATGCGGCGCGATGGAGCGCAATGCCTGACCTGAGGGAATTGGCCGCCCACAGGGACCTGTTCCTGACCCTGGCTTACCGTGACATCCGGGTCCGCTATGCGCAGACCGCCCTGGGACTCGGCTGGGCCGTGGTGCAACCGCTCGCCACGCTGGTCGTCATGGTGCTTGTGTTCGGCAAGGCGGTGAAGGTGGATAGCGCAGGCATCCCCTACCCGCTCTTCGCCATGTGCGGCATCACGGCGTGGACCTACTTCGCCCACGTGATGAAGGAATCCGGGAGCTCCATCATCAACTCGCAGGAGATGGTGAGGAAGATCTATTTCCCGCGGCTCGTAATACCCCTCAGCAAGGCCGCCGTCGGCATCATCGACCTTGCCGTTGCCACGCTCGTGCTGGCTGTTCTGTTCCTCGCCTACCGCTTTCCGCTGGGTCCGCATGCGCTCGCAGCCCCGGTCGCCATGCTCGTGATCATGGTGGCATCCGTTTCGACGGGTATTTGGATCAGTGCATTGACCATCCGTTTCAGGGATATCCAGCACGTGGTGCCGTTCATGATCCAGTTCGGCCTGTTCATAACGCCGGTCGCCTATCCGGCCAGCGTGGTCAGTGGGTCGCTTCCCCAGTGGGGTGTGGACCTGTACTACCTGAATCCGCTTGCCGGTCCCATGGAAACCCTGCGATGGAGCCTGTTCGACACACCGATGGACCACGGGCGGGCATGGATCTCCTACGCCTCCACCGCCGTCATTGCGATCACCTCGCTGCTCTCCTTCCGCGCCCTTGAACGGCATCTGGCAGACCTGGTATGACCATCACAGGCTACGCGGATCAGTGGACCGCTTTACCCAGTCCAACCGACCATCTCCATGGCCCAGGGTGACGTGATGCTTTCCGTGGAGGGGCTTGGCAAGGAATACCGCATCGGTGGTCCGCCACGGTTCGACCTGCGCGCGGGGTTCGCACATAATCTCCGGGCACTTGCGGGAGGGGGGGGTGAAACCTTCTGGGCGCTGCGTGATGTGAGCTTCACGGTCCATGAAGGCGAGGCGCTCGGGATCATCGGACGCAATGGTGCCGGCAAGAGCACTTTGCTCAAACTGCTCTCACGCATCACCAACCCGACGCGTGGACGATTCACCATCAATGGCAGGGTAAGCTCACTGCTGGAGGTGGGCACGGGCTTCCATCCTGAGCTCAGTGGGCGTGAGAACATCTTCCTGAACGGCACCATTCTGGGCATGTCGCGTGCGGAGGTACGCAGGAAGTTCGATGAGATCGTGGCCTTCAGCGGTGTGGAGCGGTTCATCGACAACCCCGTGAAACGGTACAGCTCAGGCCAGAAGGTGAGGCTTGCCTTCGCCGTCGCGGCACACCTGGAACCCGAAGTGCTCATCATCGATGAGGTGCTTGCCGTGGGTGACATCGAGTTCCAGCGCAAATGCCTCGGCAAGATGAAGGACGTGGCATCGAGCGGCAGGACGATCCTGTTCGTCAGCCACAACATGAGCGCCATCAACAGCCTGTGCGGTCGGTGCATGCTGCTGAACGATGGACGGGTGGAGGCCATCGGTGCCCCGCAGGACATCATCGCCAGGTACGTGCATTACAATGATGACGCGCAGGCTGGATGCCGAACCTTCGGAAATGACCTGCCCGCCCGCGATGGTGTGGTGCGCCTGCGTCAATTACGCTGGGTGGATGCCCAGGATAGGACGATCACCACTGCACGGGTGACCGAAGCCTTCGGACTTGAGGTCACCTACGAGGTACTTGAGGATACCGGAAGGCCGCAGCCGGTCATCTTCCTGCACAACTCGGAGGGCGACCTTGTGTTCACCACTTTTCCTGGCATCGATCACCCGGTCGGCCGTCATATCGGAACGCACCGCACCACATTGCGATTCCCGGCCGACCTGTTCAACGAGGACACCTATTACATCAGCATCTGGATGACCACCTGGCTGCCGCACAAGGTGCACCAACTGGTGGAGAACGTCATGAACATCCGTGTGATGGACGATATGGCATCCACCACCCGGGGCCCCTCGCATTATGTCATCAGGGGGGCGCTGAGGCCCCGGTTCGTCTGGGACACGCAAAGCGGCTGACGGCCCTACATTTGGGGCATGCCAGAACGTGTTCTTGTCACAGGTGCCGGGGGCTTCATCGGCAGCCACCTCGTTGAGACCCTGCTCCAACAGGGCCTCAGGGTGAGGGCCCTGGTCCGTTACAACTCAACCAACAGCTGGGGTTGGCTGGACCGCCTGCCGGAGGAGCTCAAGCCGGGGCTCGAGGTCGTAACCGGGGATATCCGGGACCCCCATTGCGTGATGGCAGCGTGCACGGATGTCCACCAGGTGTTCCATCTGGCCGCACTGATCGGCATCCCGTACAGTTACATGGCCCCTGACAGCTACATCGAAACCAACATCAAGGGCACACTGAACGTATTGCAGGCGGCACGCACCCTCCGCATTGAACGCGTGCTTGCCACCTCCACCAGCGAGGTTTACGGAACGGCACGACAGGTTCCCATCACGGAGGAGCACCCGCGCCAGGGGCAGTCCCCCTACTCCGCTTCGAAGATCGGTGCGGACCACCTCGCCCTGTCGTACCATATGAGCTTCGGCACCCCTGTCACCGTGGTTCGACCGTTCAACACGTACGGACCAAGGCAGAGCGCCAGGGCGGTCATCCCAACCATCATCACCCAGTTGCTCGCAGGCGCCCGTGAGCTCAAGCTCGGCTCATTGCATCCCACACGTGACCTGGTCCACGTATCCGATACGGCGTCGGCCTTCGCTGCCATCGCCCGATGCAAGGACCTCATCGGCCAGGAGGTGAACATCGCCACCGGTTCAGAGATCAGCGTGGGAGACCTTGCCCGGCTACTGATGGAACTGACCGGTACGGAAGCTGCCATCGTAAGCAGCGACGAACGTACGAGACCGGCTGCGAGCGAGGTGGAGCGTTTACTCGGCAGCGCTGCCAAATTGCAGCTTGCCACGGGTTGGCAGCCCATGCATGACCTGCGCTCGGGACTGCGCTCCACCATCGCGTGGTTCACGGACCCGGCCAACCGTGCGGGATACAAATGGCACCTCTACAATGTTTGAGGACCTGGTAGCCGGCATACGATCGCTGTTCCGGGAGACCACGGGTGTCATCCCACTGCATGCCCCCTGGTTCGACCGTGAAGATGAGGAGGCCGTGGCCGCCTGCGTGCGCTCCACCTTCGTCTCTTCGGTGGGTGCTGACATAAGCGCCTTCGAGCAGGAACTGTCCGAGGTGACCGGATCCCCCCATGTGGTGGCTGTCGTGAATGGCACGGCTGCGCTGCATGTGGCGCTGATGCTCAACAATGTGGGGCCCGGAGACCTGGTGATCACCCAGGCGTTCACGTTCATCGCCACCTGCAATGCCATCGCCTACACTGGAGCAGAGCCCGTGTTCCTCGATATCGACCGGGACACCCTCGGCCTGTCCCCGACCGCAGTGAAACGCTGGCTGGAGCAGGAGTGCGACCTGAAGGATGGCATGGCCATGCACCGCGCCACGGGCAAATGGGTGAAGGCCTGCATACCGATGCACACCTTCGGCCATGTGATGCATGTCAGCGCACTCGGGTCCATTTGCACCGAATGGGGGATATCACTCGTGGAGGATGCGGCCGAGGCACTGGGCTCCATGCGCGGCGGACGGCATGCGGGCACGTTCGCTCCGGTGGGTACGCTCAGCTTCAATGGCAACAAGATCATCACCTGCGGGGGTGGCGGTGCGCTGCTCATCCGGGAGGAGGGACCGGCCCGGATCGCCCGCCACCTGACCACCCAGGCCAAATTGCCGCACCCATGGGCGTTCGAGCATGACCGGATCGGCTACAACCACCGGATGCCCGCCCTGAATGCAGCCCTGGCGCGCGCGCAGTTGCGGAAACTCCCGCACAACCTTGCCGTGAAGCGTGCACTGCACAACAGCTACCTTGCGCTGCTTGCACAGACACCATGGCAACTGTTCACGGCACCTCCCGACACCGATCCGAACCACTGGTTGAACGCGGTGCTGTTCAATGACCGGACGGAACGGGATGCATTCCTGACGAAAGCCACCGGGTGCGGAATACAGGTGCGACCAGCGTGGGGTATCGCCGCGGATCAACCGATGTATGCCAATGCCATGACGGATGGTCTCCGGGCATCACGCGATCTGCAGGACCGGTTGGTGAACCTCCCAAGCAGTGCTTGTCCTCCAGGCCATGAGCGGAACTAGGTTGATCCTCGTTGGCGGCGGCGGACATTGCCGATCGGTCGTGGACGTGATCACGATGGAGGGCCGCTGGCAGATCGCCGGCGTGCTTGACAGACAAGGTGTGAACGTGGCCGGCCTGCCGGACATACCGGTACTGGGCGGTGATGAGCTGATCGGGGGCCTTGCGGCAGGCGGCCACCGTTTCCTGGTCACGGCGGGCCATGTGGGCGACGCTGCGCTGCGCACCCGCCTGGCGGCATTGGTGACCGCTGCCGGCGGCGAACTGACCTCGGTCATCTCACCCACCGCGCGCATCGCCACCGGGGCCAGCGTGGCACCAGGCTGCTTCATCGGCCACATGGCCGTGGTGAACACCTGTGCCAGCGTCGGCCACAACTCCATCATCAACACCGCCGCGGTGATCGAGCATGACAGCCATGTGGCTGCCCATTGCCATGTGTCCACGGGTGCCCTGGTCAATGGCGGATGCCGCATCGGCGAGGGCTCCCTTATCGGGAGCGGGGCCGTGCTGCTGCAGGGCGTGGAGATCGGTGACGCCTGCATTGTGGGAGCAGGAGCGGTGGTGACAAGGAATGTACGGAACGGTGCGACCGTGATGGGGATACCGGCACGCAACAGGGAATGATGACCGAACGGACCAGCATCATCGCCGAGGCCGGTGTGAACCACAACGGTGACATCGGCATGGCAATGCGGCTCATCGAGGTCGCTGCGGAAGCGGGTGCCGACCTCGTGAAGTTCCAGACGTTCCGGAGCGCGCTCATCGCTTCGGCACATGCACCGCAGGCCCGCTACCAGGTGCGCAACACCGGCACCGTGGAAAGCCAGCTTGACATGATAGCGCGGCTTGAGCTCACAGGGGACCACCACCGCACCCTTATGGACCATGCGGCACGATGTGGGATCGGGTTCCTGTCAACACCGTTCGATGCGCCCAGCGTCATGCTCCTGCGGGACCTGGGCATCACCACCGGGAAAGTCCCCAGCGGGGAGATCACCAACAAGCCCCACCTCCGGCTCATGGCCCGCACGTTCCCGCAACTCATCGTGAGCACGGGGATGTGCACCACCGATGAGGTGGGCGAGGCGCTCGCCGTGCTGCTTGAGGCAGGGGCGGACCGCTCGCGCATCACCCTGCTCCATTGCAACACCGAATACCCGACCCCGTTCGGGGATGTGAACCTGCGTGCCATGCAGGCACTTGGGACGACCTTCGGCACATCCGTCGGATACAGTGACCACACGCTGGGCATCGAGGTGCCCATCGCCGCAACCGCGCTCGGTGCATCGGTCATTGAAAAACACTTCACACTTGACAGGTCATTGCCCGGCCCCGACCACCGTGCCTCACTTGAACCCGCAGAACTCGGTGCCATGGTGCGTGCCATACGCAATGTCAGCGATGCCATGGGCAACGGCATCAAGGCACCATCGGCAAGCGAGACCCCCAATATCACCATCGCGCGGAGGAGCATCCACCTCAATTCACCGCTGGCGGCGGGAGCCTCTATATGCGAACATGACCTCGTGATGTTGCGGCCGGGCGATGGCATCAGCCCGATGCGCGTGGACGAAGTGCTGGGTATGCGGACGACCAGGATGCTGCCCGCCGGACACAAACTGGCCTGGACCGACCTGGCATGAACATCACCGTACTCACCAGCAGCCGGGCCGATTTCGGCATCCAACTACCGCTGCTGCGGGCGCTGGAGGCCGATCCGGCGTTCCGCATGTCATTGATCGCCTTCGGAAGTCATGCCGACAGGCGCTATGGGCATACACTCGATGAGATCGTTGCGCACGGCTTCACGCCCGCCCGCATCCTGCCGCCGGCGTTGGAAGATGATGATGCGGCGGGGATCAGCGCAGCGATGGGACGCACCATGGAGCAGTTCGCCGGCATCTGGAGGGACCATCCCGTGGATACGATCGTAGCCCTTGGCGACCGTTATGAGATGTTCGCCGCCGTTGCTGCAGCAATGCCCTTCGGCATCCGTGTTGCCCACCTGCATGGCGGTGAGACCACCCTCGGGGCCATCGACAATGCATTCAGGCACAGCCTCACCCACATGGCCCACCTGCATTTCACTGCGGCGGAGACCTACCGCACACGGGTGATCCAACTCACAGGCGGTGATGCCGGGGTGTTCAATACGGGGGCCCTGAGCATCGACAACATCCGGACCATGAACCTGCTGGACGCTGCAGGCCTGATGGAGCGCACAGGCGTAGACCTCACCCGGCCAACCGTGCTTGTGACCGTGCACCCCGAAACGGTTAACATACGTGATGCGGACATCCATTGGGAGGTGCTGCATGCGGTGTTGCGCGAACTGGCCGGGACACTGCAGGTGCTCGTGACCCTTCCCAACGCCGATACCGGCGGACACACGCTCAGGGAACGGTTGCGCACGCTCGCTGGCGGGCTGTCGGACATGCATGCGGTGGATTCCCTCGGCGCGCAGGGTTACCTTTCCTGCGTGAACCTGTGCACCTTCATGCTCGGCAACAGTTCAAGCGGATACGTGGAGGCATCCTTCTTCAACAAGCGCGTCATTGATATTGGGGACCGCCAGACAGGACGCATCGCAACCCCGAACATCATCCGCACACCCTTCCAACGGGACACCATCATGCAGGCCGTGAACCGTGCACTGAACGAGCCGATTGTCCCTTCCGGCCATCCTTACGGGGACGGGTTCGCCGCAGAACGGATGATGGAGCACCTGCGCACCTCCCGATGAGATCCATCGACCACCGTACCCTTGGCAGGGGAGCCACCCTGCGGGATGCGTTCACAGCGCTCAACAGGCGCGGCGGAGACCTCATCGCATGTGTGCTCGACGAGGCCGGCAGGCCGGCAGGCACCATCACGGACGGCGATCTGCGGCGCGCCATGCTGGCCGGAGCGCAGCTTGATGACAACGTGGAGCGCTGCATGAACCCGGCTCCCTTCCTGCTCCAAGAAGGCCATGGATGGCCCGGGATGGTGCGCACCCTCCATGAGCGCGGGATCCGGTCCCTGCCCATGGTCGATGCCGATGGGAGGCTCACGCGCGTGGTGGATGTCCGCCCGCAACGAAGCATCCTTCCCATCAGGGCGATGATCATGGCGGGCGGCAAGGGAAGGCGGCTGCTGCCCCTCACCGAGAATGTTCCCAAGCCACTGGTGCCGGTCCATGGCAGGCCCATCATCGACCATGTGCTCGAGTTGTTGGACAGGCATGGTGTGGAGGAGGTCCACATCGCAGTGAACCACCTCAAGGAGCAGATCATGGCCCATCTTGGGGATGGCGGTGACCGGGGCCTCAGGATCGGCTATGTGGAGGAGCAGGAACCATTGGGAACCGCTGGCAGCCTCGCATCCATCGGTCCAGCCCGGGGTGGTCAGGGGCATACCATCCTGCTCAACGGTGACCTGCTCACGGACGTGGATGTGGAGGCCATGCTCACCAAGGCCCTGGAACAGGATGCGGACCTTGTCGTCGCATCCACGGAACACCTTGTGGACATACCCTACGCGGTCCTGGAGATCAGCAACGGCACCGTGGTGTCGCTGTCCGAAAAACCCACGGTGTCGTTCCCCTGCAACGCAGGCATCTACCTGATCCATGACCGGGCCCTGCGCCATGTGCCTGCCGGAACGACCTACAACGCCACCGACCTGGTACTGGACATCATCCGCTCCGGCGGCAGGGTGGTCCACCATTCCATCGTCGGACTCTGGTTCGACATAGGCCGCCACGACGATCTCGAACGGGCGTCGCAGGCAGGCATGAAGTGAATCACGCCCATCCGGACCAATGAGCACCTCCATACCATTCCTCATCACCGCACGGCTGAGCAGCGTGCGCCTCCCGAAAAAACTGCTGCGCGAACTTGATGGCGCCGAAGTGGTGAGCAAGGTGATCGAGCGCGGTGTGCGCGCCTTCGGGGCGGGGAACGTGATCCTCTGCACATCCCACCTGTCCTCGGACGATGAACTCGTGCGCGTATCGGAACGGCATGGCATCGGAGTACACCGCGGAGATCCCGTGGACATCCTGCTGCGGCTGGCAGGACCGGTAAGGGAACGCAATGCACCAGGCTTCGTGGGCCAGACCGGTGAGAACCCTCTGTTCCAGATCGATCACTGCCTGCGGATCCGGGATGCCATCATGGAAGGACGGGACCTGGTGCGCTACAAGGGCCTGCCCATCGGCTGTTCACCCTATGGCATCGGCAGGGCGGCGCTTGAAACCGTGCTCGCCACGAAGGAGGAGCGCGACACAGGGTTCTGGGGCTATTGGTTGAACCGTCCCGACATCTTCGATACGCTTTGGATCGAGGCGGAAAAGGAACTCCAGCGACCCGCCAAGCGCCTCACCGTGGACTATCCGGAGGACCTCGACCTCATGCGTGCCGTGTTCATGCGTCACCCGGGAATGCCTGACCTGCGCGATGTGCTTGCCGATCTGCGCGCCGATGGTGAAATGGACGCCATCAATGCAATGCACGAACAGGGCGACATGCCTGAGGAAATGAAGGCCACCATTGAAGCGTTCTTCGAACGTCGCGGTGCCGAGGTGCGAAGTGTGCTCGCTGAACAACGACGTACGTGGCGCTGATGGACCGGGAGGAGGTTCTCGCACGGTTGCAACGGATAGAACAAGAGCATCCCGTATTCGCGCTGCGCGAGGATGGGGTCGCCATCTGGCCCCTGGTGCGCATTGCCTTGGGAATGCGGGCTCTTGCGGGGCCGGCGCATGCGACACAGCGCCAGGAGGGAGGAGACTCCACCAACGGCCTGAGGCTGGTGCGCGGCCTCGGCCAGATGGCGCGGTTGTACACGCACCCCCCCAAGGCGGACCTGCTGTTCCTCACCACAAGGACCTACCAAGCCCTGGAGGATGGCCGTACCGTAGACAAATTCGCCCACCCGTTGATGGAGGCTGCCGAAGAACTGGGAAGGCACTGCGTCCTGCTTGGCATCGATGAGCCACCGATGCATCCCTGGAGGCGGTTGCCGAACGCTTGCATCATGTCGGTGCACGAAGCACGCCGGCTGGTATCGGCATGGCATTGGCGCAGGCAACCGCCTCCGGTTCACCCATCGTTCCATGACAGCCCCGTCCATCACGCGCTCACCAAGGCTTTTCCCCAGCCTTTGGTAAACGGGCTCACAGTGGCCCTGCACGATCTCCGCATCCTCCGGGAATTCCACGGCATGGTCCTTGACCGGATGCGCCCACGCCATGTGTTCGTCACCTGCTGGTACAGCGTGGACAACATGGCCCTCATCCACGAATGCCATGAACGCGGCATTCCCACCACCGACCTGCAGCACGGCGTGCAGGGACCCACGCACCTCGCCTACGGACGATGGCACGGCATGGATGCGGCAGGCTGCTCGGTGCTGCCGGATTCGTTCTGGTGCTGGGATACCGCGAGCACCGACCACCTGGAAAGCTGGTTGCCGCCGGCTGGGCACCGTGCCTTCAATGGTGGGGCGCCATGGCTGGAACGTCACCTCCGCGAGCGCCCGGTCTCCGGGCCGCCCAATGTGCTTTTCAGCGCTCAGCCGATCAGGGAACCCCTGCCGCAAGGGCTTGCTGAGGTCATCAGGCGGGGGCCGGAGCTCCAGTGGACGTTCAGGCTGCATCCCAATGCCCTGCAACTGGCCGCATCCATAAGGACATGGGCGGAGCAGAATTCCATAGCGGAACGGGTGCTCATCCAACTGCCCGATGAGGTCCCGATCGCACAGGCGCTGGCGCAAGCGGCGGTGCATGTCACCTCCTACTCGTCCGTCATCCGGGAAGCGGCACTGGCCGGCGTTCCTTCCATCGCCCTCGACCGCGGAGCATCCGCGCTCTACCCCGACCTGGTGGCCACCGGCCAGCTCCGGTGCATCGCCGATATGGAGGGTGTCAACACCCTCATCCGGGAACTCTCCGCATCACGACCCGCTGCGCACGACCCGGTACAGCCACCGTTGGGCGAACGGCTGAAGTCACTTCTTGCATGAGCGACCGCCCCCCACACCAGCAGATCCGGCCGCTGATCACCGTGATCATGCCCGCGTTCAATGCAGCCGCCTATATCCGCTGCGCCATTGATTCCGTGCTGGACCAAACGTGGAAGGATTGGGAGTTGATCGTCATCAACGATGGCAGTGTGGATGACACGGCTGCGATCGTGCGCAGCTACGCGGATGCGCGCATCAGGTTGATGGAGCAACCCAACCAGGGTGTTTCCAGTGCCCGGAACCGGGGGCTCGATGTGGCGACCGGACAGTACGTGGCGTTCCTCGATGCCGATGACAGGTTGCCCCCGGGAAGTCTCGAGGCCAGGGCACACATACTGGAGCGCGACCCGCTGGTCCATTTCGTGGATGGCGTTGTGATGGCATGGGAACCACCGGGCATAACGCTCAGGACCATTCATGCCCCCAGCCACCGGGGTCCCGTGTTCGAAAGGCTGGTCGCCATGGATGAGGGGATCTTCTTCGGACCATCCTGGATGATAAGGCGTTCGATCATCGGCACGGCACGCCTCCCCAGCCACTTCACCCACGCGGAAGACCTTGCCTTCTACATGACCATCGCGCGGCAGGGCATCTATGCCACCACCTCCGAACAGGTGCTCCACTACCGCGTGGGCCACACCTCCGCCATGAGCGACCTGCGCGGTCTGCACCGTGGATACGTGCTCCTGCTTGACCATGCCGCGTCCTGCGGTGCCACCAAGGCTGCGCTGCTGTACCTGCGACGGCGGACCCGTTCCATCATGCTGCGCTCCTACCTCAAGGATGGCCGCCTTCTGGATGCACTTCGCACTGCCTGCCGGTCCATTGAACGATCGGTGCCCCGCTGAAATGCGCACTGTCGGTCCAAGACCGGACCGCCACTACATTTGACCAATGCCATCTCCGTTCACATGCTCAGCATCCAGAACAAGATCCTCCTCTTCGCGAGCAAGTACCTGCCGCTGCCCCAGAAAATGAAATGGCGGATAGGGCTCAGCGATGAGATCGCCTTCTGGGAAGGGTTCATCGCCAGCAACTATGCTCCCGTGAATGGAACGCCGCCCACCGTGGAAGGCCGGACCCGCTGCGATCCGGGCAGCCCGCTCAGCGATGAACTGAAGGCATTGGTGACACATGTCAGCAACCCGGTCATCCGCATCCTCGACGTGGGATGCGGACCGTTGACCAGGGTGGGCAAGACCATGGAGGGCAAGCGCATCGAACTGGTCTGCGTGGACCCACTGGCGGATGTCTACACCGAACTATGTCGCAAACACCGGGTGTCCGTTCCAGTGCCGGTGCAAAAGGGTGAGGCGGAGAACCTTGGCGACCTCTTCGGAACGGAGAGCTTCGACCTCATTCATGCGAACAACTGCCTTGACCATGCCTACGATCCGGTGCGCGCGATCCAGCTGATCGTGGACCTGCTGCGGCCGGGATGCTCCCTCTACCTGCGGCATGAGATGAATGTGGCTGAAACCGCCGGTTACATGGGCCTGCATCAATGGAACTTCAGGACCGTGAACGGGGACATGGTCATCGCCGGCCGCGGCAGGGGGGTGAACATGAACGAACTATTCAGTGGCAGGGCGACAGTGCGATCACACGTGGAGGGCAAGTTCCTTGTCAACATCATCACGCGGAACCCCGCCTGAACCGTTCGTCACCGGTGGACGGTGGACCATGGACCGCAAGAGGAACATTCTCTTCCTGAGCTATTGGAGCCTGCGAGAGCCGCTCACAGCGGCGGCGGTGTTCCCGTATTTGAGGCTGCTGGCTCAGCGCCCTGCAGTGGGACACCTGCACTTGGTAACCATCGAGACAACCCCTGACCAGCACCTGCCGGAAGTGGCCTTCGACACATTGAACGTCACCATCCACAAGATCAAGCCGCCGTTCAGGAGACCCTACCTGCTCGCAAAGGCGTTCCTGCAGCTCTACGCGGTGATAAGGCTGGCCCGCCTGATCACCAGGCATGACATCGACCTTGTCTTCGCCAAGGCTTCCATGGCCGGTGCCCTGGCCTACTTCGCACACAGGCTCACGGGAGTTCCCTACATCGTGGAGTCCTTCGAGCCCCACTCGCTGTACATGGAGGAATGCGGCGTCTGGCGGAGGGGTGGGGTTCGGTTCAAGTTCTCCTCCACCTTGGAGTCGGTGCAGCTTCGCACCGCTGAACACGTGATGACGGTCACCCACAACCACCGCGACGACCTGATCGAACAGGGGTGTGACCCGGCCCGCATCCATGTGATCCCCTCCATCACAGACCTCGAGGCGTTCAAGCCGAACGCCGCCGCTCGTGCGATCATGCGGGCTGAATTGGGCATACCGGACAATGCCCTGGTGGGTATCTACGTGGGCAAGTTCGGTGGCCTTTACCTCGACGAGGAGGCTTTCAAGCTCTTTGCCCGCTGTGCGTCAGCCTTCGCACCCTTCCACCTGGTGGTGCTCTCGCCCAGCGACCCAAGCGTCATCCTGGAAAAAGCGCGGGCTGCCGGCATGGATACGGGCATGGTCCATGTGAGGACCGTTCCACACGTGGAGGTTCCCCGCTACCTCTCGGCTGCGGATCTTGCGTTCAGCACCATCAAACCAACACCCACCAAGCGCTACCAATGCCCCATCAAGAACGGCGAGTATTGGGCGGGCGGGCTGCCCATACTTACCACGGAAGGCATCTCTGACGAGGACCGCGACCTCAGACAGGGCATCGGCGGCAGCACCTACCGCACGGACCTGAGCGATATCGACCAGGCATTCCGGCGCATCCGGGCCATCCTGGCCGACCCCGGGCACAGGGAGCAAATGGTATCGCTCGCCCGCAAGTACAGGTCGGTGGATATCGCAAGGAAGGTCTATGACCGGATATTGTAGGCGGGGCGTTGGCCGCGCGCCGGCATGTTCCAACGGGATGAGGAAGGACGCCCTTCCTCACCATCCGTGAACCATGCCCAATCGAACCGCCTTCCCGCGTTCAGGTGGACCCTGCGTTCGTTCAGGATATGAATGGCGATATACAGGCCGGCCACCATCAGGGGCAGGATCGGTATCTTGAACCGCACCAGTGCGCCGAAATTCGGGGTGGATATGCCGATGATGAAGGCGTAGACCACAACGAAGAAAAAGAACATCTGCAGCATCGGATTGAACCTGACCAACGTGACAAGGTGCCAGATGCGTGCCTTCCATAGAACCACCAGCGTAAGCACCAGCAGGAACAGGTTCTCGAACGCCGCAATGATCATCACCGCGTTCCTGCTGTCCAGCAACGTTGGTCGATACAATCCGGCCATGATGGCCTGTGGCGCCTTGGAGGCCACACCGGACCAGCTCCTGTCCAACGGCCCGAGATCGAAATAGTTGTCCCCATAACGCTGGTTGCGCTTCATGTCCTCCTGCCCTACGATGATCGTATCCAGCGCGTGCTCCAGCGAGAACTTGGACAGCCGGTCACCCATGGCCAGGAGTATCAGGTAGGACCCCAATGCGAACCCCACGATACCGGCGGGCAGGATGAGCAGCCGGAGGAAGGCACTTCGGACCTTGGATATCCGGTGATATACGAGCCAAAGCAGCGTGGATGGCAGCAGCACCATGAAGATGTAGGGCTTCATGGCAAGCAGGATCAGCACGCACACGACCAGCTGCACCCAGGATGAAACGATGCGCTCGCGTCTGAAGAAGATGGAATCCAGCGCATGGATGCTCCAGCACATGGCGCTGAACGTGAAGGTGTCCTTGATGATACCCGAACCCCAGAAAACGGCGGAAGGCATGAACAGCACCGCGAATGCGAACTTGTTCATCAAGGATGGGTAGTACCGTACCAACGTCCTGTAAAGACGCCAAACACCTTCAAATGCGATCGTGGCGATCACCGCACCGGTGAGCAGAAAACTATGAAAGCTGATCATCGTGATAGGCGATATCAACTTCACCAAGAAATATGTTCGGTCATCGATATATACGTATCCTATCGGGTAACCGGTCGAAGGATCGAAGATCTTGAACCTGTTCTCCCATGAATTGTCAGCCAGAATAGCCTCAATGTAATGAACCGGGTCCGATGCCAGTATCTTCGACAGCGGAATACTGGACAAGAAAAAACTGATGGTGTCTCCGTTACCGTAATAATATAAATAGATCATCGAAAAAATTACCGCACCCGCTATTTTTGTATATAAACCCCATAAATAATACTTATATTCTGGATATTTTTTAATATTTGCTAATTTTCTTCTGGAATAAATAACAGCAACGACAAACGTATAAACAGCGACCACCAAATATTCCCATAGAGCAATTTCGATGGGGCGAACAACGGCTGGCATGGCAGGTCAAAGATAGACCCACGCAAGTCCGGATGAAGGGACCGGAACAACCGGTTCATTCCACCTGTGGCCGGCCCTGACCGACAGGCCCGGAAGCGGGACCGGCACAAGTCCGACCTCCCTGTGCCGTAACGCGCCCACCACCGGCCTAGTGATGATAGCCGGTTCCTGCCAGGATCTGCTGTGCCCGGTACAGCTGCTCGGCCAACAACAGGCGCACCAGCTGATGCGGAAAGGTCATTGCCGATAAGGACAGAACCAGATCGGCCCGCTGGCGCACCGCATCGCCATGGCCATACGAACCGCCCACCACAAAGGCCACCTGCCGTACACCCTGATCGCGCCACCGACCCAGCTGCCCGGCAAAGTCCTCGCTGCCGAAGGCCTTGCCCCGCTCGTCCAGCGCCACCACCCGTTCGCCTGCACGCAGCGCCCCAAGAAGCCGTTCGCCCTCCAGCCGCTGCTGGTGGGCCGCATCCCCCCTGCCCTCCTCGGGGACGACCACTTCCTCCACGTTCCATGTCCTCCGCACCCTCCCCAGGTAGTGCGCAACACCCTCCTCAACGAAGCCGCGGTCTGTGCGAGCCACCCATATCAGTCTGACCCTCATGCAATTGGCGTTGTTCGTAACTCTCCGTTAACGACGGGGCTAATTCGGCCCGGTATTTGCAAATTTCGGCTCAAACAAGCCTTCCCATGAGCCACCCCCTTGTGCTACTGGCGTCCTTCCTGCTGACCGTGGGTCTCCACGCCCAGGATCCCGCACGTGACAGGGTGGTTCAGGCCATGCGCACAGGCAATGCAGCCGCATTGTCCGCACAGTTCATTGCGAACATCGACCTGACCATCAAGGAGACCTCGGAGGTCTACAGCCGTTCGCAGGCGGAACAGATCGTACGCAAGTTCTTCAACGACCACCCTCCCGTGGACCTGGTGATCGAGCACAGCGGGGTAAGCAAATTCGGTGACGAATATTTCATCGGCATCCTGCGCACCAGGAACGGATATTTCCGGGTGACGTTCTTCCTGAAGAAGGTGGGCGATGGCAAACTGGTGAAGCAGTTGCGCATCGAATCGAGCAAGAACGACCTTTGACCGGTGCTGCATCCCGAGATCTCGGCCCTCATCGACCTTGCCCTGCAGGAGGACATCGGTGACGGCGACCATACTGCGTTGGCAACGATCCCTTCCGATGCGCGGGGAGCGGCACGGCTTCTCGTGAAGGGAACGGGTGTGCTTGCCGGTGTTGAACTCGCCTGCCACCTTGTGGAACGCTTCGACCCGGAACTCCGCATACGCACCTTCCTGCAGGATGGGGCGCGGGTGGATCCCGGGGATGTGGCCTTCACCATCAGCGGCCCTGCACGCAGCATCCTCACCATCGAGCGGCTGGTCCTGAACTTCATGCAACGCATGAGCGGTGTCGCCACGCTCACCGCCAGCCACGTGGCTGCGGTGGAAGGGACGGGATGCCGTGTGTACGACACGCGCAAAACCACCCCGGGGCTGCGCGCGGTGGAGAAATGGGCGGTTCGCATCGGGGGCGGTCACAATCACCGACATGGGCTGTACGACATGATCATGATCAAGGACAACCATGCCGACCTGTGCGGGGGCATCCCCCAGGCGATCGCGGCGGCACGGAAATACCTTGCCGCAAACTCCCTGTCGCTCCCCATCGAAGTGGAAACGCGCAACATGGAGGAGGTGGAACAGGTGCTGGCCGTCGGCGGTGTGCAGCGCATCATGCTCGACAACTTCAGCCCGACCCTGTTGAAGGAAGCCGTGCAACGCATCGCGGGTCAGGTGGAGACCGAAGCCTCGGGCGGGATCACGCTGGGAACGATCGCGACCTATGCCGCCACCGGAGTGGACATGATCTCAGTGGGCGCCCTGACCCACAGCGCCACCAGCATTGACCTCAGCCTGAAAGCGATCTGAGCGAATGGTCGAACGCATTCTACGAAAGGCCCTGTTCTCAACCCCTTCGCGCCAGCTCATCCGGTGGATGAGGAGCGTGGTGCTGCCGGGATTCGAAGGATTCGACCTCTTCCAGATCCTCCGCTTCTTCCTGTCGGCCATGGCCCAGGGCCGCATCGTCACGCGTGCTTCGGCCATTTCATTCAAGCTGTTCCTCTCGTTCTTCCCCGCGGTCATCGTGCTGCTCACCCTCATCCCCTACATACCCATCCCCGATCTCCAGGCACGCCTGCTCGAT
The DNA here is from genome assembly GCA_044343855.1 of Flavobacteriales bacterium. GTDB lineage: Bacteria > Bacteroidota > Bacteroidia > Flavobacteriales_F > PHOS-HE28 > PHOS-HE28. The sequence continues at coordinate 6,464 of JBIJDX010000013.1, read as the reverse complement.
GCCTTCCGCCAGATGATGCCATTGGAGGTTTACCGCTTCATTGAATCCACACTGCACGACCTGCTGGTGAAGAAACACGGCACCCTGCTTTCGATCAGCTTCATCTCCGGCCTGTACCTGGCGAGCAACAGCATCGACGCCATCCTGGAAGGATTCAGCGGCAGTACGAATCTCGCCAAGTGGCACAGCGCCCTGAGACAGCGCATGCTCAGCCTCGGATTGCTGCTGGCCCTCACCATACTGATGGTCATCGCAATTCCGGTGTTCTCACTGACAGACCTCGTCCTTGGTCGCCTGTTGGAGCTTTCCATCCTCACAAGCGCCCTGGAAGTGTACGTTCTCGTCGCTGCCAAATGGGTCCTCTCCATCCTGCTGGTCATGACCTCCGTGTCGCTGTTGTACACCGCAGGCGACCCTGCCGCCAAGCGCTTCAAGGCCTTTTCACCGGGCTCCATCCTGGCCGTGTTCCTCATCATGCTCATCTCACAGGGGCTCGCCTATGTGTTCGCCAACATCACGGATTACAATGCGCTCTATGGTTCCATCGGGGCGATCATTGCGGTGCAGCTGTGGATCTATTTCAACATGATCGCCCTGCTGGTGGGCTACGAGCTCAATATCAGCATCACACGTGCCCAGCGCCAGCATAGTCACCGGCTGGCGGTGCGACCGGCCGCGCAGGGTGAGGCCGCCGCAGGATAACTTGGCGGGCGCATGCGTCCAGCCATCCTGCTCCCCATTCTGCTGCTATGCGCCCAGGCCACCGCACAGCAATTCGATGACAAGCATCCGCCGAACACGTACCGGAATGCGGACAATCCGCACTATTGGCGGAACCGCCCGCCACATCCAGGCTACTGGCAGCAGGATGTGCACTATATCATCAAGGCGCGCCTGGACGATGGTTCGGACCGGTTGAACGCAGAGCTGACCCTGCATTACCACAACAACTCCCCGGACACCCTGCGCTGGGTGTTCTTCCATCTCTACCAGCAAGCCTACGAACCCGGCTCCTACGCAGACCTGCTGGAGAACGGAGGAAAACCCTCGGCAACACGCCAGGACCGCGTGGGTACCGTGGTGCACCGCATCGCTGATGACGCCACCACACTGCGCTCCGAAAAGGACGGCACCGTGCTGAAGGTGTGGCTCAACAGCCCGCTGCCACCAGGGGAACAAACCACCTTCCGGATCGACTTCACCACCTGCTGGGCCATGGACGTCCAGCGCCGCATGAAACTTTTCAATGCATGGGGCTTCAAGCATTACGATGGCGTGCACTGGTATCCCCGCATCGCGGTGTACGACCGCCGCATGGGCTGGGACACGCAACAGCATCTCGGCAATGAGCTGTACGGCGACTTCGGCACATTCGATGTGGACCTTGACCTGCCTCACCACTATGTGCTCGATGCAACAGGATGGCTCCAGAACCCGGACGAGGTGCTTCCGGCCGATCTGCGCCGAAGGTTGGACATCGGCAACTTCAGGGACAAACCATGGAACGAACCACCATCGGTCATCATCGAACCCGACACGAACCTGCGCAAGGTCTGGCGCTTCCATGCGGAGAACGTGCACGACTTCGCATTCACCGCGGACCCCACCTACCGCATGGGCGAAGCGACCTGGAACGGGGTGAAATGCGTGGCCCTGGTGCAGGAACCCCATGCCAGCGGATGGCAGAATGCGGCCGCCTACACCGCACGCATCATCGAGGTGTTCAGCACGGACTTCGGCGCGTACGCCTATCCAAAGATGATAGTGGCCGATGCACGCGACGGCATGGAATATCCCATGCTCACACTCGATGGCGGACGGGACCCGGACTACCGGGGACTGCTCGTGCACGAGGTGGGACACAACTGGTTCTATGGCATGCTCGGCAACAACGAGACCTACCGTGCATTCCTGGACGAGGGCTTCACCCAGTTCCTGACCGCATGGGGGTTGGAGCGCATCGATGGAGACACCCTGGTGGTCGACCCTCCGCGCACGGCCTACGAACGCATCCATATGCGACCCGAACGTCCGCGCGACAGCGAGGTGTACAACTCGTTCCAGTACGACGCCTTACGCGACCGGCTGCCGGCGATCAACACGCACAGTGATGAGTTCGGCTATTGGGTGCGACGCGACAAGGGCGGTTACGGGAATGTCTACACCAAGACGGCCACCATGCTCTACAACCTGCAGTATGTGCTGGGCGACTCCGTATTCCTAGCAGCCATGCGCCACTACGTCGATCGATGGCGTACCTGCCATCCCTACCCCGAGGACATGCAGCAGAGCTTCACGGACGCCAGCAGGCGCGACCTGTCGTGGTTCTTCGACCCCTGGATAACCACGGACAAACGCATCGATTACTCCGTCGGGCGCATCACCGGCAGGATGCGGAACGAAGGGCAGACCATCACACTGCACCGCCGGGGAGAGCTGCCCATGCCGCTCGACATCCAGGTGGTGGGGCGCGATGGACGGCGCCATAACTATCACATCCCCATCAATTGGGACGTGAAGCCAACGAGTGCCCGGGTGCTGCCGCGATGGATCGGTTTCGATGACCTACAGCGCAGCTACACTGCATATGTTAACATCCCCTCCGGCATCGCGGATGTGATCATTGACACCACCATGCGCCTCGGGGATGCCTATCCGCTGGACAACCGTGCACGCATCCCAACGCTCATCACCTTCGATCACCACCTGCGGCAACCGGCGGACCGGATGGCCTACGAAGGCTTCGTGCGCCCCGACATCTGGTGGAACGGCTTTGACGGGATCAAGGCCGGTGTGCACTTCCACAGCGGATACATGCGCTACAAGCATCGCATCCGGGCCAGCGCCTGGCTGAACACCGGCATCCTGCAACACCTGCCACCGGGCCATCCGTCCAAGGTGGACAGCATCCCCGGCAGCGCGGACACAAGCTACGGTCCGATCTCCTTCAACCTGGGCTACCGCAACGGCACGGAGAAGCTGCTGCGCGGCTCATCGGTGGAGCTGTTCGCACGGTTGCTGGACGGCCTGGAGCGCTATGGCGGTCGTTTCGACTGGGACCTGCCGAACGACAGGACCACCGCATCGGTGAGCATGGTATACCTCCTGCGCCGTGACAGCAGCGACCGCACCTACCTGCTGTACCCGGACCAATGGGATCTGGGCCGGCTGAACGGTTATGTGGAGACCGCACTCCGCCACCGCTACCGGCACCGCACAGGGCGCGGCGACCTGCGTGCCGAGCTGCGCAGCAGCACAGTGGGCTCCCGGAGCCGCTATGCCTGGTTGCGCATGAGCAGCACCCACGTGCAGCGGCTCGGTGGCATGGAACTGCGTACGCATGGCATGGCGCAGTACGGCACCGGAAGCATCCCGCGTGAAAGTGCCCTGTACCTCGCCGGTGCCTCACCGGAGGAACTGATGGAGAACAAGTACACGCGGAGCATCGGCTTCGTGCCCAATGAGTTCCTCGGGTTCGGCGGAACGGTGAACCACTTCGCGCAGGGCGGCGGTCTGGGGCTCCGCGGTTATGCGGGATACCTGGCACCAGAGCTGGTGGATGGCGAGCTGGTCTTCACCCATCTGGGACAGAGCGGCGCATCGGCCAGTGCCGAACTGGACCTCGACGGGCTGGTGCGCTGGCGCCCCGGCAGGATGGCGCGCCACCTGCATCTGGACGTATACCTCTTCGGCGATGTGGGCTCCATGGGCTACCGGCAGGCACGCGGCGACGACACGGTGCTCCGCTTTGCCCCGTTGCGCGCCGATGCCGGTGTGGGTGCGGCCTTCACCATCAAGCGTTTCGGACCGTTGGTGGACATCGAGCCGCTCACCATCCGGTTTGACATGCCCCTGCTCCTGAGCGCACTCCCGGCCGGTGAGGGTGACCACTTCGGGTTCCGCTACGTGGTGGGGATAGGGCGCAGCTTTTGAAGGTGCCAACAAGGGCACCGGGAGCCCATGTTGCATGCAAGGCGATGGGTAGGCGACCGCAGGCCCGTTGGGGCATGCCACGGCACACCGCGCACTGCGGATCCATCAGTTCGCTTGTGCCAAATGCTGAACGAGCCGCAGGAATTCGTGGCGATGTTCCCTCGGCCATCGCTGTTCGATCCTTGTTCGGGCGCGCTGGCCCATTGATGCGGTATCAAGCGTCAGGGCTTTCCGGATCAGTTCTTCCAGTTCATCGGCATCCTTATGCTGCAGAACGAGCCCGGTTTCACCAACGATCTCCGGAAGCGCGGCTACGGAACTCACAATGGGCACACAGCCACACAGCATGGCTTCGCAGGGTGCGCTGGGAAAGCCTTCCCACATGCTCAATTGCAGGTAGAACGTATGGCTGGCATAGAGGCCTGGAAGATCCTCATATGCCACGGCGCGGACCAGTTCGAGGTTGGGAGGGATGTTCGGATATACCATCCCCGGGGTATCCCCGACAATGGTGAACCGCAGCTCAGGGAACCGATGGGCCATTTCAAAGATGAGGTCAGCCCCTTTCCGATGGAAATTCGGGGCGTTCATCCTGCTCACAGTGAGGAATGTACCAGGCCTGCGTGCACCCTGTGGCCTGAAACGTACCGCATCGTATCCGTAAGCAAGCACCGTGTGCGGCGTTCGGATGTCCGGGAAAAGACCACGGTAACCTTGGCGGACAGGATCATCAGGATGCGGCGCATAGGTGTATGTCGCCTCCACCAGCGATCCATCCACGGGTGCCAGGTGGGTTGCCCTGCGCATCGCCCATCGGGCGCAGGCCCCAAGCAACATCCTGACATGATCGCCATAGTTGAAGGACGGGAACTTCACGCATTCGGTACCCCCCAGCACCAACAGGGATGGCACCTTGAACAACCTTCCCAACGCCACGGGAAGCACCGCATGATAGCCCGAGAACTGCGTCACAGTGATCGAGGCACCGGGCAGCCAGCGGAGCAGGAACAATAACTGCCGCAGCAGGATCCACGGAGTCAGTAACTTGCGCGAGGCTTCAAAGTGAAATACGTGGACTTCGCAATGTTCCTCCAGAAGGGCGATGTCGTTCCGGGCGAAGGACGCCATCACGTTGGTACTATAGACCACCCTCATGCGTGAGCCTGCTGTCGCCTCCCTCATGGCGGGCGAAATTACCATGGATGTAAGGAGGGTGTGGCGCGCATCATGGTGACAGGCAGGGGAATGGTCGCACAAGCGTTCATGGACCTTCTCCGTGATGACTCCGTGCATGTTTTCGCCTCCGGGGTCAGTCGCTCCACGGAACGTGATCCACGAGCCTTTGAACGGGAGCGGATGTTGATCTCCGCACAACCCGTGGGACAGGGACGCTTCGTCTATTTCAGCTCATGCAGCGTGTACGACCCCTCGCTGAGGGACACCCCCTATGTGGTTCACAAACGAGCCATGGAAGCCTTGGTCCGGTCGCGCCATCCGGACCACCTCATTGTGCGGCTTCCCAATTTGGTCGGCCGAACCGGGAATCCATATACACTGACGAATTTTTTAAGGGACCGCATCCTTCAGGGCGATGTCGTTGACATGCATGTGAAGGCCTGCCGCTATCTGCTCGATGTGGAAACGGTCTCGATCGATCTGCGCCATCTTTTCCGGTCACCGGTCCTGAAAGCCTGCTCCATCGATGTATGCGGCAGCAGTGCATTCACCCTTCCGGACCTTGTTCAAGCCATGGAGCGTGTTCTCGGAAGGCGGGCCTCCGTGAACGAAGTGGATGCCGGCAGCTGCTACACGGTTGATAATTCGCAATTCCTGGATCTTCTGCCCATTGGACGCAGGATGGAATATGAGCGTATCGACCTGAACGCTCTGCTGACGAAATACTACTCCCCCCAGGTGGTGGCGGAACGCTTCGAATGAACCGATCGTCCGGCAGATACCGCGGCTTGCCGAACCCGCTGCACGGGGGGCGGGTCCTTTCACACACCGGAACCGGGCTGGACAGCCGGCCTCTGCCGATCTTTGGACGATGGGACTGAAGAAGGCACGAGACGGATGGCGGGTTCATGTGGCCCGCTTCGATGCCCGGAGGGACACGTGCCCCGCCCAGGCCAAGGACCAGCGGCCACCCTTGCGGCAAACCGCCATGACCGTCACACACAAAGGCCCCGTCGCATGAGCATCGTCAAGATCGTCTATCGTTCGTTGAACGGGCTTCTTGGGAAGGCCCGGCAGCGACAAAGCCAGCGTATCCCGAAGGTGGAGTTGCGCCCCGAACACATCGCGAACCTGCGCGTCGTCACGGACCGGAAAGCATTCCTGGAACAACTTCCCAAAGGCGGTGTGGTGGCCGAGGCCGGGGTGGACCACGGAGACTTCTCCGCGATGATCCTGGCGACCACTGAGCCGAAGCGACTGCATCTGATCGATATGTGGTCCAGCAGGCGGTACCACGGCGGGCTTCAGGACGTGGTTCGGAAAAAATTCGAGCGAGAGCTGGCTTCGGGGCAGAT